>JAFASF010000410.1 GCA_019244745.1 Solirubrobacterales bacterium
CCTACGCCCGGCCGGGGGCGCTCCCGGACGTGGAGCCGGCCCCGCTGGCCGAGGATCTGCTGCGGCGCGACTTCGCGGTCAACGCCATGGCGATCGTCCTCGGCGGGGAGCACCGGGGAAGGCTCCACGCGGCGCCGGGCGCGCTCGATGACCTGAAGGCGCGTCGGCTCCGCGTCCTGCACGACCGGAGCTTCGTCGACGACCCCACCCGGTTGCTGCGGCTGGTGCGATACGCGAGCCGGCTCGGTTTCGCGATCGAGCCGAGGACCCGCCGGCTCGCGGAGGAGGCCGTCCGCTCGGGGGCGCTTCACACCGTCAGCGGTCCGCGGATCGGGGCGGAGCTGAGGCTGCTCGCGCGCGAGCCGGACCCGATCGCGGCGCTTCGGTGCCTGCACGCCCTACGGCTCGACCGCGAGATCCACCCGGCATTCGGGCTGCGCGACGACGAGCTCGCCGAGCGCGCGGTCAGACTGCTCGGGGGTGACGGCCGCCGCGACCGCCTGGTGTTGGCGGTCGCGGCGCTGAACGTACCGGGCGACGAGCTGCACGAGACCCTGGACACGCTTGCGTTCGACGCGCAGGACCGAGACGCGATCGTCGCGGCTGCCACTCGCGCGGACGACCTGGCCGCCGCGCTCTCCGGGGCGAGCTCACCGTCGGACATCGCTCGCGCCGTCGAGGGCGCGGGGCCCGAGCTCGTCGCCCTGGCCGGGGCCCTCGGCCCGGCGCCAAAGGCCGAGGATTGGCTGCGACGGCTGCGCCACGTCTCCCTCGAGATCGACGGGCACGACCTGCTGGCCGCCGGGATATCCGAGGGCCCGGCGGTCGGTCGTGGCTTGCGGGCGGCGCTGGCCGCGAAGCTCGACGGGTCGGTGAACGGCCGTGCGGCGGAGCTCGCCGAGGCGCTGCGCGCGGCACGGGCCACCGAGTAGCCTGCGGCCGTGTCTCGCAACCCGAATGTGCTGCGGTGGGACGGCAAGCCCGGCCACTATGAGGTGTACTACCTGACGCTCACCGATCGCGGGAGCGGGGTAGGCCTGTGGATCCGCTACACCATGCTGGCTCCGGCGCGCGAGGCCGGGCAGAGTGCCTCGTGCGCGTTGTGGTTCGTGGCCGTGGATCCGGGCGCCGGCGGATCCGAGGCGGTCCGCGCGATCGCCCGCAAGGCGACGTTCGTCATCGACCGGATGAGTGCCCAGGCGGACCCGTTCGAGTTGCGGATCGCGGATGCGGTGCTCAGCGACGAACGGGCCGCGGGGGGTTTCCAGGACGTGGCGTGGGACCTCCGATGGACTCCGTCGGACCGACGCTATCAGCACGTACACCCGATGCTCGGGCGCCTGGGAGTGGCAACGACGGTGCTCGTGCTGCCGCACGCGGACCTGTCGATCGACGGCAGGGTCGAGCTCGCCGGCCGGCGCCTCGAGGTTGCGGACGCGCGCGGGGGACAGGCCCACATGTGGGGGTCCAAGCACGCCGGCACCTGGGTGTGGGCCCACTGCAACGATCTACGTACCCTCGCCGGCGACGCGGCCGAGGGCGCATTCGTCGACGCCGTGTCGGCGTTCGCGCCGCGATTCGGGCGCCACGTTGGAGCGACCACACCGGCCGTGGCCCGAATCGACGATCGCGATTTTCGCTCCGTTTCGCTGCCACGAATCCTCGCCAACCACAGCACGTTTGCCCTCACCGGCTGGCGGTTCGAGGCTTCCGAGCGGGCGCGCAAGCTGGTCTGTGAGATCGACGCCGATCGCGAGCAGCTGGTCGGCGTCACCTACCGCGATCCCGACGGGGAGCTCGCCTACTGCTACAACAGCGAGACCGCGTCAATGCGCGTGCACCTGTACGAGCGGGCACACCAGGTCGGCGGGTGGGCTCACCGGGAGACGCTCGTCAGCCCAGGGAGGGCGCATTTTGAGTATGGGACCCGTGATCCGGTGCGCGACGTCGAGTTGATGATCAAGTGACGTTCGAGACCTGGGACGAGCACTTCGCGATCGGCCTCCCCGAGGCGCGCGCCGTATTCACGACCCGTCGGGGCGGGTTCTCGTCCGGGGCGTACGCGACGCTGAACCTGGGAAAGCTGACCGACGACCTTCCCGACGCGGTGCAGCGCAACCGCGAGCTGATGGCCGGGAGGCTCGGGATACGGCTGGCGTGGATTCGCCAGGTGCACGGTGCAGATGTTCGGCGGATCCGCTCGGCGTCCGACGCCGCGGCCGGCGCGGAGCTGCCGCTGGCCGACGGGCAGGCGACCGCGGTGCCCGGCATCGGATTGGTGGTGCTGGTCGCGGATTGCCTCCCGATCGCCATCGCGGGCGGGGGCGCGGTTGCGATGCTGCACGCCGGCTGGCGGGGCCTGGCGGCGGGAATCATCGAGGAGGGAGTGCGCGCGGTGCGTGAGCTCGGCGGCGCCGGTCCGCTGGCGGCGGCGATCGGGCCGGGCGCGGGTCGCTGCTGCTATGAGGTCGGCTCGGAGGTCCACGAAGCGTTTGCCGCTCATGGTGACTACGCCGGCAACGGCCACAATCTCGATCTGAAGGCGATCGCCGCGGCCCAGCTGCGGCGAGCCGGCGTACAGGACGTCCACGACCTCGGCCTGTGCACGATCTGCGCGGACCGCTCGCTGCTGTTCTCCCACCGCGCGGACGGCGGCGTCACGGGTCGCCAGGCGGGAATCGCGTGGCTGATCTGATCACCGGTCTGCGGGCCGAGGACGTGCGGTCGAATCTCGCCCGCGTCCGATCGGAGATCGCCGCCGCGAGTGCGGCCGTGGGACGCGAACCGGACGAGGTCGAGATCCTCGCCGCCGTCAAGTACGTGCCGGCCGCTGAGCTCGGCGTTCTGGCGTCCGCGGGAATCGAGCTGTTGGGGGAGAATCGAGCTCAGGACCTGGCGGCCAAGGCGCAGGAGCACGCGGGCCGCTTCACATGGGACTTCATCGGTCACCTGCAGAGCCGCAAGGTCCGCCAGGTCCTTCCGTACGTGCGGTACGTCCACTCGGTCGCGAGCGATTCCGTGCTTGCTCAGTTGGCCCGCCACGGCGCGCCCGACACCGAGGTGCTCGTCGAGGTCAACGTCGCCGGCGAGGCGGGGAAGACCGGGATCGCGCCGGCGGAGCTCGCCGCGTTCCTGGAGCGCTGCCCCGCGCGGGTGGTGGGGCTGATGACGATGCCGCCCCTGACCTCCGACCCCGAGGCCAGTCGACCGTACTTCGCCGCGCTCCGCGACTTGGCCGAGCGCGCGGGTCTGCCCCACCTCTCGATGGGAACGAGTCAGGACTACGAGGTTGCGGTGCAGGAGGGCGCCACAATTGTGCGGCTTGGCACAATTTTGTACGCTCCTCGCGAGGGCGCCATAGCGTCATAATCACGGAGGGAAATCCCGCCGGCAGGCGAAAGACCCCTCGACCATGGCCTTACGAGACACCTGGCACCGCACGCTCGTCTACTTCGGGCTCGCCGAAGACGATGCCTATGAGGACGAGATCGAGCCCTATCAGGAGCCCGAGGTCGATATGCAGGACACCTACCGCGAGCGCCCGAACGTCCGGCGCCTGAGCGCGCGCCGGCGTCGCGACGAGATCGACGACATCTTCGCCGACGACTCGGAACCCGAGCGCCGCACCGCGTCGCTCCGGCCGGTCGGAAGTGGAGGTCGGGGCAACGGCGGACGCGGCAACGGCGGGGGTTCGACCGACGTGCGCGTGCACTTCGTGGCGCCCAAGAGCTTCAACGACGTCCAGGACGTTGCCGACAAGTTCAAGGACTCCATCCCGGTGATCATCAACCTGCAGGGCACCGATACCGACTTGTCGAAGCGCCTGATCGATTTCTCGAGCGGTCTGACGTACGCGCTCGACGGAGGTATGCAGCGGATCGCCGACAAAGTCTTCCTTCTCACGCCGCACAACGTCGAGGTGTCCGCCGAGGAGCGCGCGCGGCTCGTGGAGAAGGGGTTCTTCAACCAGTCTTAGCGTTACGATCGTTCGGCCTGCTCCGGCGCCGCTAGATTTCAGAGCATGCAAGTCGGCCTCATCGGAGCTGGCAATATGGCGCGCGCTCTCGCCCGGGGGTGGGGCGAATCCGTCATGTGCTCCGACGACGGCTCCGGGCGGGCACGCGAGCTGGCGCGTGAATTGGGAGGCGAGGCGGTTGGTTCCAACGTCGAGGTTGCGCGGCGCGCCGATGTGGTGGTGCTGTGCCACAAGCCGGGACAGCTCACGGAGGTGGCCGCCGAGATCGCAGGCGAGGTAAAGACGGTCGCTTCAGTGCTCGGCGGCGTGTCGAGCGGCGCCCTCCAGGACGCCTATCCCGGCGTGCCTGTGTTTCGGCTCATGCCCAACACCCCGGTCGAGGTCCGCCGTGGGGTGATCTGCTATGCGCCAACGCCCGGGGTGCCGGAAGCGGTCGAGCACGACGTAGTCGCGCTGTTCGAGCGGCTGGGCTCGGTAGTCCGCGTGCCTGAGCGGCTGATCGAGGTCGCGGCCGCGGTGATGAGCGTGGGGCCCGCCTACCAGGCGCTGCTGGCCGAGGCGCAGGTCGACGCTGCGGTGCGTCACGGTCTGGGCGCCGCGCTCGCCGGCCGACTGGTGGTCGAGACCATGGCGGGGACCGCCACGCTGCTCGCCGCCCGCGGGTATGACACGCTCGCGGTCCGGCGTGAGGTGACCTCCCCGGCCGGTTCCACGGCGCGAGGCCTGGCCGCGCTCGAGCGCGGGGGAGTGCGAAGCGCTTTTCAGTCCGCGATCGATGCCGTCGTCCTGGGCGGTACATGATGGCCTTGCTCGCCATCACCCGGGTGGACATCGCGAACTACGTGAACGCGCTGTTCGAGGTCTACATCCTGCTGATCTTCGTCTACATCCTGTTCAACATCATGTTCTCGCTCGGTCTTCGCCTTCCGTACGGGCGCTTCACGGACGCGCTGCTGAACTTCCTGCGCGACGTCTCCGAGCCCTACCTCCGGATCTTCCGGCGCTTCATCCGCCCGATCGGGATGTTCGACCTCAGCCCCATGATCGCGATCTTCGTCCTGATATTTGCCGACCGGATCATCTACAACGCGATCCACGGCTGAATCGCCGGCGCGGTAGATGGTGACCCGAGCGGCTACATCGCCGAAGGTTCGCGTGAGCGCGCTTGCGCGCGCCGGCGTCGTCGCGGCCGTGGTGGTGGGTCTCGACCAGCTCACCAAGCACCTGGTGCGCGGCGGCATCCAGACCGGGGCGACGCACAAGGTCCTGCCGGGCGTGCAACTCGTCCACGTTCGCAATACGGGTGTGGCATTCAGCCTCTTCTCCGGTGGGGGAACGCTCGTGCTCGTGTTCACCCTGGTAGCGCTCGCGGCTCTGGTCGTTTACTTCGCCCTGCATCCTTCGCGCCCGTGGCTCTGGCTGCCAACCGGCCTGCTGATCGGGGGTGCGATCGGCAACCTGATCGATCGGCTCGCGCACGGTGCGGTGACCGACTTCATCAAGCTGCCGGCATGGCCCGCGTTCAACGTCGCCGACATGTCGATCACGCTCGGCGTGCTGTTGCTCGTGTGGGTGATCGAAGGCCGGCGCCGGGATGCGCACTGAGTATCCGATGTGCGCCGCGGTCGCGGTCCGGATCCCGGTTCCGGCGGATGCGGGCGGAACTCGGCTCGACCGGTTCCTGGCCGAGCCGCTCGGGTCGCGGGCGCGGGCCCAGGCGCTCATCGACGCGCACCGCGTTCGCGTGGACGGAGAGGTACGCCCCAAGAGGTACCTGCTCCAGGCGGGTGAGCTGGTCGAGGTCGAGGAGGAGAAGGAGGAGCGGCCCGCACCGCGGTCCGCTCCTGCGCCGTCGTTCAAGGTCGCCTACGAGGATGAGTATCTGCTGGTGGTCGACAAGCCGGCGGGGCTCGTCGTGCATCCGGCCCGCGGTCACCGCACCGGAACGCTCGCTCAAGCCTTATCCGGAATTGGCACCGGCGGCGAAGAGCCGTGGCGAGCGGGGATCGTCCACCGGTTGGACCGAGACACGTCCGGCCTGCTGGTGGTGGCCAAGGACGACGCTGTCCACAGGGCCCTGAAGGCGCTGCTCGGCGCCCGAGGAATGCGACGCGAGTATCTGGCGCTCGTAGATGGCCATCCGCCCGCGCGAACCGGAACGATCGACGCGCCGATTGGGCGCCATCGCCGGGATCGGGTGCTGATGTCGATCGACACCGACGAGCCGCGGGAGGCACGGACCCATTTCGAGATCGAGCGGTTGCTCCCGGCCGCATCGCTGGTGCGCGTGACGCTCGAGACCGGACGCACGCACCAGATTCGCGTCCACATGGCCGCGATCGGCCACCCGGTGTGTGGTGATCCCCAGTACGGGGTGGCGGGGCGATACGGCCTGTCCCGTCAGTTCCTGCACGCCGCGCGGTTGGCGTTTCCGCATCCGGTGACCGGAACCTCGATCGACCTGCACTCGCTCTTGCCCACGGACCTCGCGCTGGCGCTGGCGCGAGCGGAGTCCGATACGGCACCGTGACCACCCGCTGCCGCGTCGTCCGCGGGCAGGGTCAAAATGCGCGTGTAGCGGGAAGTTAAGCGAAGATGGCAGAGCCGAAGGTGACCCCCACCGCGATATACCGCGCGGTCCTCCTGGCTTTCGGCCTGGTTGTCGCCGGGCTCATCTTCGAGCAGCTGGCGACGCTCGTACTCGCGGTGCTGATCGTGGTGATCATCGCGTTGCCGCTGGCGGCGTTCGCGACCCTGCTCGAGCGCTTTCATGTTCCCCGCCCAGTCGGGGTGCTTCTCGGCCTGGCGATTGCCATCGGGGCGTTAGCGCTGCTCGTGTTCGCGATCATCCCCGTGTTCACGCACGAGATCAACAGGTTCGCGAATTCACTGCCGGGAATAGTGGACTCGCTGCGGCACAAGCTCGGGAGGCTGACCGGCAACTCCCCGGCCAAGACCGGCCAACAGATCCAGCAGTTCATCAATGGCTACACCCACCAACCGTCGAAATTGCTTGGCCCGATCGCATCGATCGGCACCAGCGTCGCGGCAGCCCTCGCCGCGGTCGTCGTCGTCCTGTTGACGGCGGTCTTCACGGCCATACAGCCCGAGCCGCTGGTCAAGGGCACGGTCCGGATCGTCCCGGTGGATCGGCGATCGCAGGCCATGCACATCCTCGAGCGCCTGGGCACCGCGTATCTGGGGTGGCTGCGCGGGTTGATCGTCGGGATGGTGATCCTGGGGGTGCTGACCTATCTCGGCCTGCGCATCGTGGGCCTCCAATTCGCGGCGTTCTTCGCCATTCTGACCGCGATCGCGATGATCGTTCCGTATTTCGGCGCGCTCGTGAGCTCGGTCCCGCCGATCCTTTACGCGCTGACGATCTCGCCGGGGAAGGCGGTGATCGTGGCGGCGATCTACATCCTTGCCCATCAGGTCGAGAGCAACATGATCCAACCGCTGGTGATGGCGCGGGCCGTCAAGCTGCATCCCGCCGTGGTCGCGGTAGGCGTTGTGGCCATCGACCGGCTCTTTGGCTTCATCGGGCTGATCGTCGCGGTGCCGATCCTCGCCACGATCCGCATTCTGATCCAAGAAGTCTGGATCTTTCCCATGGAGAGTCGGAATCTGACCTTGGCCAAGCCCGGAGCTGTGGCTGCCGAACCAGCCCCATTGGCGGGGCGCGGACCGAACGGATTGGTATAGCGTGGCTTGCCGGCCGGTTCCGGCGTCCAGGTAGCCTCAATCATTGAGACAACCTCGTATGAGCGAGCCGTCTGACCGTAGCGGTCCATTCGAAGGCAAAGGGACAAGCCCGTCGCCTCCCCTGCGCGAGCCTAGACGTAGAGACGGGTTCGCGCCTGCCGGGGACGGCGCCGACGCCGGCGGCGCTGGCGCGAGCGCGAGCGAAACCGACGCGCCGCAAACCCAGGCGGCGGAGCCGACGAGTGCCCTGAATCGGCGAAGACTGCTCCTCGGCGGGATCTTCGTTCTGAGCGCGCTGGCCGGTATGTACTTCCTCCTCCCGAAGCTCGCCGGTCTGCATCAGACCTGGGGCCGGCTGCGCCAGGGCGACCCTTTCTGGCTGCTCCTGGGCGCCGTGTTCGAGGCGTTGTCGATTGCCGGGTACGCCGCGTTGTTCGCGACGGTGTTCGGTCGCGGAGTCGCCCGGATCAACTGGCGGGCGAGCATCGAGATCCCGCTGGCCGGCATCGCAGCGATCCGGCTGCTCGCCGCGGCCGGTGCGGGGGGCGTCGCGGTGACCGCTTGGGCGCTGCGTAGCGCGGGCATGAGCGCGAGGGTGATCGCATGCCGGATGGTGGCCAGCTACGCCATCCAGTATTCGGTCTATCTGGGGGCGCTGATCGTCTGCGGACTGGGCTTGCGCACGGGGCTCTTCGCGGGCCAAGCCCCGTTCGCGCTGACAGTGCCGCCGGCGGTGCTCAGCGCCGCCGTCATCGTGCTCGTCTTGAGCATGGGCCTGGTTCCACAAGATTTCGAGCGCCGTCTCGAGCGCCTCGCCCAGCGCTCCGGACGGGTGGGGAGGATCGCGGCGCGGTTCGCCACCGCTCCAGCGACCGTTGGCTCGGGGGTCCGGACCGCCCTCACCCTGGTTCGCGAGCGCCGCGTGGGGCTCCTTGGGGCCGTCGCGTACTGGGGCTTCGACATCGCGGTGCTCGGCGTGTGCTTCCGCGCGTTCGGCGGGGCGGTGCCGGTCGCGGTGCTCGTGATGGGCTACTTTCTCGGCACTCTCGGAAGCTTGCTGCCGCTCCCCGGGGGCATCGGTGGCGTCGAGGGAGGCATGATCGGCGCCTTTGCGGCCTTCGGGGTGCCGGGCGGCCGGGCGGTGGTTGCCGTGCTGGCGTATCGGGCGATCTCGTTCTGGCTCCCCACTCTGCCTGGGATCATCGGCTATTTCGCACTGCGCTCGACCATTCACGGGTGGCGGATCGAGGACACGGAGCACAGCGACGCCGCATCCGCCCCCCAGACGTGACGACGGGGCGGCCCGTCCACAGCCGCCCCGCCGTACGTGCGAACCGAGCCACCGGAGGTAGGGGAAGGGAGGTTCGGCTCGCGAGCGGAACGTCACCCGAAGGTAGGGGAAGGGTGATGTCCGCTACACCCTGAAAACGTACCGTCTTTCCTAAACTTGCGTAAACTTTTTTCAAAAGAATGCCTACGACCCCGCCGGCGCAGACCGCGCCCTGCCTTGGCCTGGCCGAGGTTCGCGAGTATCGGCCGGCGGGTTGCAGTACAACACAACCAAAAAGGGAGAAGCATTAGTTGGCTCAAATCGGAATCAAGGAGCTGCTGGAGGCCGGCGTCCACTTCGGCCACCAGACGCGCCGCTGGAATCCCAAGATGCGCCGCTTCATCTACGGGGAGCGGGACGGCATCTACATCATCGATCTTCTGCAAACGCAGACGCTGCTCGAGAACGCGCGGGAGTTTGCCGCCGAGCTGTCCCGTCGCGGCGGGACGGTCCTGTTCGTAGGGACGAAGAAGCAGGCGCGCGACACGATCCGCGACACCGCCGAGTCGTCGGACATGCCCTACGTCAACCACCGCTGGCTCGGCGGCCTGCTGACGAACTTCCAGACGATCTCGCTGCGGATCAAGCGACTCCACGACCTCGAGCGCTATGAGTCCGAGGGACAGCTGCAGCTGCTGCCAACCAGGGAGCGCATGGCCGCGGAGGCCGACCTGGAAAAGCTGCGCGCCAACCTCGGCGGCGTCAAGAACATGCAGCGCGTCCCGGATGCGGTGTTCGTCATCGACCTCAAGACCGAGGCGATCGCCGTTCGGGAGGCTCAGCGCCTGCGGATCCCGATCATTGGCTTGGTCGACACAAACTGCGATCCCGACGGGATCGACTATGTGATTCCCGGCAACGACGACGCGATCCGCTCTTGCGCGGCGATCACGCAGGCCATCGGCGAGGTCGTCTCGCGCGGCCACAGCGTGTTCCGCGCCGAGGAGGAGCGTGCCCGGCTCGAGCGTGAGCGGCAGGAGGCCGAAGAGCGCGCTCGCCGCGAGGCCGAGGAGCAGGCGCGGATAGAGGCCGAGGAACAGGCGCGGATAGAGGCCGAGGAACAGGCGCGAATGGAGGCCGAGGCGGCAGCGGCGGCGGAGCAGCAGCCGGCCGCAGCGCCCGCCCCGCCTGCACCCGCAGCGCCTGCCCCGCCCGCGGTCGCAGTGCCCGAGCCCGTTGCGCCGGCGGCGGAACCCGAACCGGCCGCGCCCGAGCCTGAGG
>JAFASF010000447.1 GCA_019244745.1 Solirubrobacterales bacterium
TCATGAGCGCGAGACCTTCGCTGAAGCGACCCACGATGCGGTCATCGACACCGAAGGCGGAGAACATCCGGCCTCGCCCTCCGGTGCCGACGCCCACCTCGAGGCGGCCTCCACTCAGCTGGTCGAGCGTGCTGAGGCTCTTGGCCAGGTGGATCGGGCTGTGTAGCGGCGTAACGAACACGGCGCAGCCGAGCCGCAGGCGATTCGTGCTCGCGGCCGCATAGGTCATGGTCTCGATCGGGGCCAGATTGGACGCAGAGCCGAGAATGCCCTCCTGGGTCCAGGCGCTGTGAAAACCCAGCTGCTCGGCTCGGTGTAGGTAAGCGCGAAACGCGCCGGGGTCGAACCGCTCATCGCCCACGTGCTGAGGAATGGAGATCGCAAACCGCATAGGGAGGAAGAATGACGCTTAGCGAGCCGGGCCGGCGACGAGGGACCGTGGGCAATAACTGTCGCTATCCGGTAGATATTGCCCACGCTCCCAGTGCAGGGGGTTCAGAAGTGGCGCTGGAGCTCGTTCGCGTACGAGCGGCCGAGGGAGGCGCTGTTCGCGGCGAGCCATTCGCTGAACGCGATGCGTCCGAGCGGCGGCTGATGGGAGACGAGCAGCCCGGCGGTCAGACCGCGGATCTCCTCGGGCGTGAGGACGACGTCGCGAACGATGACGCCGAGGGCGCGCGACATGTACGCCATCGCTACCGGCGGGACGTGCAGGATGGGGGAGGTGGAGCGAACAGCTCGCCGGACCAACCTCACGAGCTCCTCGAAGGGCATGGTCTCGGGCCCGGCGGCGTCGACGGTCAGGTCGTGGTCGGCCTGCGCGACTTGCAGGCAAATCCGCGCGAGATCCTCGACGTGCACCGGCTGGACCGGATAGCGGCCGCTTCCCGGTAGCGCGAACATCGGCATGTGCCGGAGGATCCACGCGATGTTGTTGGTCAGCACGTCGCGATCGCCGCCGAAGATCCAGGTTGGCCGAACGATCGAATACGGGACGCCGACCTCGGCCAGCGCGCGTTCCACGAGCGCCTTGCCGCGGTAGTACGGGAGCTCTGACTCGGCGGACGGGTTCGCGATGCTGAGGTGCACGACGCGCTGCACCCGCGCGCGCCTCGCGGCGTCGAACAGCGCCCTCGAATTGGCGATCGCCGTGGCAAACGTCGTCGTGCCGTGGTCGAACCTCACCCAGTACGTGTTGTACAAAGTGCCCACGCCCTCGAGGTCGCGGGCCAGCGCGGCCGGGTCCTCGAAGCGGTAGCGACGGGCCTGGACCCGCCGCTGCAACGGATGCCCGCGCTCGGGGTGCAACGTCAGCGTCCTGACCGCTCGTCCAGAGTCGAGCAGCCGTTCGGCGATGGCGGATCCCGAGTAGCTGAAGGCCCCGGTGACGAGGTCAAGCCCGGTGTCGGGAGTCATCGGGCCCTCCCGGTCGCGGCAGGGGTTGCTAGCGCGCCCCCCGGGGGAGGAACCGCGCCGGGTCGCCGGCCGGGTCGCCGGCCGGCAGCACGTCGCACGCCCAATCTGACCGTTTCCAACCCGGAATTGGAGGTTCCCGTCCAGGCTGGGGGACGAACCGCGACCGCTCGACGAGCGCCATGCGGTGGATGTAACGGGGACAGTTGGGAAACACCTCCGTGACGTGCACCCGCACGACGAACTGCGCGCCAGGATAGTGGTCGATCAATTCGTCGCGTTCGTCGATCCCCGCGATTCCGCCCAGCCGCAGCCGGGACGGGCGTGCGGAGACGAAGTCGATGAACAGCATTCCGACGCGCGGGTTCTCGAGCAGGTTGCCCATCGAGAGGTACATCCCGTTTCCGTCGTAGTTCGGAAAGGCGACCGTGCGTTCGTCGAGCACCCGGACGAAACCGGGATCTCCGCCTTTGTACGAGCACTGCGGCTGTCCGCCCGCGTCGGCCGTGGCGAGGAAGAACATGTCCATGCGCTCGATGAACTCGCGGTCCGCCGCGTCGATCACAGGGTGCGAGAGGAACTTCTCCTCCAGCCGGTCGGCCAGCCGTCGCGTGTCGAATCGATCCTGGAGCTCCCGCGAGCCGGCGTGGTAGGACCAGCCCCCAGGCTTGCCGTCGTCGGTCACGCCCACTCCATGGGCGTGTAGCCGCTCGTCGTCGGCGCGGAGACGATCAGCACCGCACAGGGCTCCGGGGCATCGTTGCGCACGGTCCGCCGGTGAGCCGGGCCAAGGCGCGCGAACGTACCGGGCGGCGCCGTGTGTTCCTTGCCGTCGATCACCAGCGACGGCGAGCCGGAGATCACAAAAAACAACTCCTCCTGGTCGCGCTCGGTCTCGTCGTGTTCGGGCAGGGAATCGCCCTGCGGAATATCGACGAGGTTGACGCCGAACGATTGACAATCCAGCGACCGGCGGACTAACGCCCAGTTGCCGGCCCGTTCGAGCTCGTCACGGTGCGCGATGACGTAGCCATCTCCCCGCTCCATCGCTTCCTCCTTGTCCTTACCCCGGTGTGGCCTTCGGCTTCTCCGGCGTGGCCGCCGCGCCTCACCAATTGACCTACCAATGCGCCTGGTATTTTTACCTACTAGTAGGTAAAAGTCAAGCTCAGATCTGCGACAATCGCGGCGTGGTACCCAAAGCCAGAAGCAACCGCCCTGGAGCTCGCGGAGCGACGAGGGACACCGGGCAGCGGATCCTGGACAGCGCCGAGCGGCTGGTTCAACAGCGAGGGTTCAACGCGTTCAGCTATGCCGACATCGCCGGTGAGCTCGGAGTTACCAAGGCGAGCCTCCACTACCACTTTCCCGGAAAGGGGGAGCTCGGGGAAGCGCTGATAACGCGCTATGCCGAGCGGTTCGCGCGAGCACTCGAGGAGATCGAGAGCAACGGTGGCGATGCCGCGGCGAAGCTCACCGAGTACGCGAATCTATATGCCGGCGCGCTCCGGGGCCAGCGCATGTGCCTCTGCGGCATGCTGGCGGCCGAGTATCAGACGCTGCCGGAGCCGGTCCGCAGCGCCGTCGTCGCGTTCTTCGACCACAACGAGGATTGGCTCGAGAGCGTGCTCGACAAGGGCCGGCGCGACAACACCCTCGCCTTTGTCGGGTCGCCCCGGGATACCGCCCGCATGATCATCGGCGGTCTGGAAGGGGCGATGCTGGTGGCCAGGCCCTACGGAGATCTCGCCCGATTTCAAAGCGCCGCCACGACTCTGGTGGCGAGCCTCGCGACCAAGCGCGAGCGCGGGGATTGGATGAAGTCGGCAGCGCTCAACCCAACCAGGCCAACGCGTAGCCGACCACGGCGACAACCAACCACGTAACGGCGGCGAGCAGCAGGGCGAGCGCGCCGCTCAGCGCGCCGAAGGCCAGAGCCGCAACCGCGGCAAACAGGCCCAGCGCAAGACCTCCCATCACGGCGCCGCGGGCGTCCTCGCGCGCCTCGGCGCTGTCCTCTTGCTCCTCGATGAGCGTCAGGCTCGCGGCGAGGATCGCCGGGAACGCGAGCAGGATGCCACCGGTACGCGCGCCGAACACCAGCGTTACGGCACCGGCCGCGACCGAGGTCAGCGCACCCGCGATGAACCGGTAGCCCAGGTCCCTCATCCGCACCTCGCGGACCTTCTTGAGTTCGAACGATGGACGCTCCTCGACGCGTTGGCGGATGGTGGCTTCTTTGTCGACCGTGCTCATGACGCGAGCACCGGAACTGCCACCACTGCAGCCATCGCGGTCCAGGCGGTGAGGGCGAGGAGCGCGGCGCGGGAAGCGCGCAGCCGCCGCAGCAAGGGGACGACCGCGGCGGCGTACGCGATCATCCCGGCGCTTCCCGCCAGCATTCCCACGGCGTTTTGATGGGCGTCGTGGGCGCCCTTGTCAAGCAGGACGATCGTCAGGCCAGCAATCGCGACCGCGGGAGCAGCGCTGAAGAGGCCGGCAAACCGCTTCGGTACGAGCCCCTCGGACAGGAGCGCAAAAGCCACCACGAGCCCGCCCCCGGCGAGCCCCTTGACGATGAGGATCCAGACGTCGTGAATGTCCCTGCTCTACCCCGGGGAGGGCATCACAACTCGTGCTCGACCGCGCCCGCGCGCGGACGGCCGCGCTCCGACGTCACGCGTCGGAATGCTGATCGGTGTCGCCGACCGGCGAGTCGTCCTCCGCTGGCATCGCGGGAAGCTCGTCGGCGGCTGGGCTCTGCGAACCGCCCTCCGCGCCCGGCTCGTCGGGCTGGTCCTCGGCGGACGGGTGCTCCTCGCGGTCTTCGTCTCGTTGCGCGTGCTCGTGCATAGCGTCTGGCGTACCCCTACCGCGCGAGCCCAAACGTCGGACCACCTCGCATGGTCGACTCGACCGCAGGACGTGGATCGACTTCTCGGCCGTCACCGTCCGCTCACCCCGGGGACAGGACGCCCCTCCTCGAGGTAGAGGAATTCCCGTGCGCCGAGCGCAGCCGCGACCCGGCGTCCAACCGGCCCGCTGAGAAGCGCCGCGGCGTCGGCCGGCGCCACGAAGCGATGATCGGCGATCTCGTGGCGGTCGAGTCTGATGTCGCTCAGCTGCCGGTCGGTGAACGTACCGCAGTCAAACAGGAACCGGACCCCGCCGCCGCGGTTCGCCTTGGGTCGCAGGTAGTCGACGCACACCAGCCGACCGCCGGCGAGGTGCAGACCGCACTCCTCGCGGGTTTCGCGCCGGCACGCCTCCCAGGGCGACTCGCCGTTGCACTCGATCTGACCGCCGGGAATCGTCCAGCCCTTCTTGTAGGTGGGCTTCAGGATCAGCAGTCGGCCCGCCACATCGAAGATCAACGCGCCGGCTGAGCCGGGGATCCGGGGAACGTCCGGGGCGGGCTCGGCGACGTCGGGAACGTCCACCGGCGGGATGATCGCCGAAACCGCCGACGGCCCGCATTTCTTCGGCGGGACTCACACGGCGTTTACCCGGCACACACCGCGCCGGCGATCATCGCGTGCATGCATCCCGGTTTCTGCCCCCAGTGCGGTGAGCGCGTCACTCCGTATGCGGCGGGGTGCGCCCTGTGCGGTGCCGACCTCGATCCGCGACGCTGGCAGGCTCCGCCGTCCGTCCGCCAGCGCCTCTCCCTCCGCGTTCCCGCGCCCCTCCGGCGCCTCTTCAGCCCGCCGCGATCGCGGGTTTCGAGCAAGATCAGCCGCTGAACCCACCGTGCTGTGGGTCGCCCGCTGCGGCTTCCGCAGGGCGTGGGGGACCGTCGCGGACGACGGCGTATGATCGTT
>JAFASF010000359.1 GCA_019244745.1 Solirubrobacterales bacterium
ATCGCCACGCCGCGAATCCTGCAGCTCGACACAGCGCGGGCCGAACGCGAGGGTAGGAGCCTCGAGGACGTACGGCGCGGGAGCGTCGGCACGATTCCTGTGGGACGCTACGGTCGTCCGGAGGAATACGCGGCCGCAGTCGTGTTCCTCGCTAGCGAACCGGCCGCCTTCATCACGGGTTCGATCCTCCAGGTCGACGGCGGCCTGATCCCCGCAATCTGACGACGACAGGAGTGCTCAATGCCCGAAGCCACTTCCTCCACAGCTAGCGAGATTCGGACGCGGTTCCTCGCTGTCGACTCCGCTAACGCAGCGGATGTCCTCGATGCGCTCGACTTCCCGGATCAAGGACTGCATCCAAGCTTTACGCCTTATCCTGCCCCCGGCCAAAAGCTTGCCGGTTGGGCGTTCACGATCAAGGGCCAGATGACGCCCTATTCGCGCCAGGGCGGCGATCCCGACAAGATGGCGGCGTGCGCCGCGCTGGCCCCTGACGTGGTGTCGGTTTGGGCAGGTGGTGGCGAGGGCGTCTCATTCTTTGGTGAGCTGATCGCGATCGGCATGAAGGAGCGTGGGTGCGCGGGTGCCGTTGTCGACGGCGGGGTTCGTGATCTCGGTTGGCTGGCCGACCTCGACTTCCCGGTCTTTGCGCGTTACCGCACGCCAATCCAGTCGATTGGGCGGTGGAAGGTCACGGCATGGGACGTGCCCGTGGCGCTACCCGGTGCCACCGCGCGGTACGTCGCGATTGAGCCGGGCGACTTCGTTCTTGCCGACGACGACGGGGCGCTTGTGATTCCGGGCCCGGTGGTCGGCGACGTGTTGGAGAAATCAGAGGCAATCGGGCGGAAGGAGCGCGAGATCCGGGCTGATTTGGCGTCCGGACTGTCGCTAGCGGACGCCCTCTCGAAGTACGGGCATGTCTAGAGCAAGCTCGCAGTGGTGAAGCAGGATCTGAACTGAACAGCCGCTGACCGGCTCGCATCTGCGGCTGCCCCGCCCAGCGACCTCGCCGGAGATCACGTCGGAGTTCGCGCGATGCTCGCCCCGGATACCACCGTGACCTTCGCGCGTGGAACACCCGGCTCGCGCGCGACCGCCGAGCTGCTCGTCGGGGCCGTATGGGACCCAGATCTCGGACAGCCCGGTCCGGGGCGGGGCGAGGCGGACTGGCCGGGGCGTGGACCTGGGGGGCGGGGAGCCGGCCGGACCGAGCGCGCCGCCGCGGTCCGTCAGCGCTGCGCCAGGATCTGCGCCGGCGACAGGTGGGCGGCGCGCCACGCCGGATAGAGCCCGCCGAGAACGCCGATCAGCACCCCGACGAGGAGCGCCCGCCCCAGGTCCCAGGCGGTCACGCGCGGCGCGACGAACTGCTGGGCGCCGAGCGCGTCGATGAGGAAGTGGGCGCCGATCACGCCGAGCAGCAGGCCCAGCGCCGCTCCGATGACCGTGGTGACCACGCCTTCCATCACCACGCGAAAGGCGATCTGCGGGCCGCTCCAGCCCACGGCTGAGAGCAGCGCGAACTCCGAGCGTCGCTCGATCACCGCCATCATCATCGTGTTGAGGACGCCGATGCCGCCGATCACGAGCGCGAGCACGGCGATCACGAGCGCGGCGTTGGAGATCAGCTGACCGTTGGCCCCGAGGCGAGCCGCTTCCTCCGGCGTCCCGATCGTGGCGATGCCGGGATACCGGTGGCTGAGCGTCCCCTCGACCGCCGCGGGCCGCGTGCCGACCGCGAGCTTGACTCCGATGAGCGTCGTCTCGCCCTGGCGCCCGAGGATCGACTGGGCGACCCGGAGCGGAATGAACGCCCCGGAGTCCTGGTAGGCGATGCCGATGTGGTAGATGCCGACGACCTGGAACGGCCGCCGGTGAACCTTCAGCTGGTCTCCGACGGCGAGGTGCAGTTGGCTGGCGAGCCCGTCACCGACCACGATCTGGTCGGCCGCCGAGAACATGTGCCCAGCGCCAAACACCAGGCGGCTCGTATAGAAGCTGTTCGGCTGCGCTCCGAACACGATCGCCGACGGATCCTTGGGGACGTCCTCGACCAGCAGCACCAGGGGGGTGGCGTCGGCGATGCCGGGAGTGCGGCGGACCTCCGGGATCAGGCTGGTCGGCAGGACCGACGTGGTCGGGTCCGCCGCGTCCTTCTGAAATAGGGCCAGGTCCGACGCACCGAGGTGGACGAAATCGCCCGCGCTGTGCCGAGCGCCGTTGCCGACCGCGAGCAGCGCCACGATCGTCGCGATGCCGAGCGCGGCGCCGAGCGCGGTCAAGAAGGTCCGCCCCGGGCTATATCGGACGCTGCTGAGCGTCTGAAGGAGCGTGGTCATCTCAGCTCTCGTGGCGCGCAGCGGCGGTACGGCCTCCTCCCGCCGGGCTTGCGCGGTCCGGCGGGGGAACCAGACGTCCGTCGACGATGTGGATCTCACGGTCCACGTGCTCGGTTAGCGACGGATCGTGCGAGGCCACGATCACGGTCGTGCCGCGCCGGTCGCGAACGTCGCCGAGCAGCTTCCACACCCGGTGCGAGGCGGCCGTGTCAAGCGATCCGGTTGGCTCATCGGCCAGGATCAAACGCGGAAAGCCGCCCAGCGCGCGGGCGATCGCCACGCGCTGTCGCTCGCCGCCCGAGAGCTCGCTTGGATGGTCTTGGGCGCGCCCTTCGAGCCCGACCTCTTTGAGCAGCTCGCGCGAGCGTTCTGCTCGCTCCTGGCGGGAGACGTGGGCGGCCATCATCGGCAGCTCGACGTTCTGCTGCAGGCTGAGCGCGGGCAGGAGGTAGTGGAGCTGGAAGACGAAGCCGACGATGCTCCGGCGGAAGTGCGTGGGATTGGAGAGTTGCTCGACCGCGATGTCGTCCACGCCGATCGACCCGCTCGTGGGCCGATCAAGGCTCCCGATCAGCTGAAGAAGTGTCGTCTTCCCCGAGCCGGACGGGCCGGTCAGGGCAAGCAGCTCGCCGGGCTCGACTTCGAAGCTGACGTCATCGAGGGCGAGAACCTGCCCATACCTGCGCGACAGATGCTCCGCGACTACCCGGGCGCCGGGCATCGGCTACGTGCAGGGCTCGACGGCAGAGATCTGTGGGGCCATGCCGTGGCGAGTCCTGCCGCAACCTTGGGGATCGCGATTCGTTTTGCAAATCGAAATCATCATGGGTTGCTCAAAAATATACCGACGGTAGACTAACCCTCCGGTGGGCGTCAGCGAAGCGCAGCAAGTCGATCCCGTTCCCGTACAGGCTACGGTCTTGATCGCGCGGGTCGCCAGGGTCGTCCGCCAGCGATTCGAGCAGGTGCTGACTCCGCTCGGGCTGCGTCAGCGGCATGTGGTGGCGCTCAGCTATCTGCGCGGACATGGTCCCACGGCTCAGCAGCAGCTCGCGGACCGGCTACGCATGGACGCGAGCAGCATGGTGTGCCTGCTCAACGAGCTCGAGGAGAGCGAGTTGGTCGTGCGCCATCGCGATCGGTCCGACCGCCGCCGCGGCGTCGTCGAGCTCTCGCCACGGGGCGAGCTCGCGCTCTGCGAGGTGGACCAGGCGCTGCAGATCGTCGAGGACGAGGTGCTGGGGCGCCTGGCTTCCAGCGAGCGGGGCACCCTGCGCCGGTTGTTAGCGAAGCTGGAGCTCGGCGAGCCCGACTGGGGCCTGATCGCCGGCGGGGTCTGACGAGGCGAACAACGCGCCGCCGGCCGCCCTCGCAATTCGTATAGCAATCCACAATTATCTGCAAGAGCTATAGTTGTGTGCGATGGCAGGTGTTGGCGCACGCCTTCGGAGTGGGACCGGAGCGCGGACAGTCGGCGGGCTGTTGTGCGTGGCTGCTCTATCCGTCGCGATCGCGGCGTGCGGGAGCAGCACCAAGAAGTCCAGCACCCACTCGACGGCGGCCGCGGCCACCACGACCTCGCCAACGACCTACCAGAACACGCTGTCGACGTCCACGGCGGCCAAGCACCCCGCGCACCACGCGAAGGCGGTGCACAAGGCTCACCCAGCGACGACGACAACGAGCAGCGGCGGCGTCTCACCGAGCCCCACGTCGTCGACGACGCACAAGTCGAGCTCGCCGACGCACACCGCCACCGCATCCAGCAGCCACGGCTCCGGGTCGAGCGCCGCCAAGAAGACGACCAACAGCCCGCCGCCCCCCAAGCCCGCTGCCCCGAAGCCGGCGGCGCTGCCGGCGCCCGTGGTCTCGGCGACAAGCGGCGGCCTCCACGCCTCGTTCCACGGTCAGGACCACAACCCGCGGGCCGGGCAGAACTGGAACTACTCGGTGCTAGCCACGGATGCGTCCGGCAACGCGCTCTCGGGCACGGTCGAAACCGAGTTCGCGTTCAACGGCACGGTCGTCGGACGCGAGAGCCCGGCCACTCACCCGCTCAAGAACGGACGGCTCGACGACATCCTGACGTTCCCCGCGCGCGCCGTCGGGTTCCCACTGTCCGTCCAGGTCGTGGTTCACACCTCCGCAGGTTCGGTGACGCTCGACTGGCCGGTCAAGACCCGTCGCTGAGAAGCGCCGGTCGCACAGCCGGCGCCTTTAGACCATGAACGGGACGGCGATCGGCGTGCTCCTGGGCGTTGCAGCCGCGATCGCGTTCGAGTCCTCGTTTCTGCTGCTGACCGCTCAGGTGCGGCGAGCGAGCCCGGCTGTGCGCCCGGATGCGTCCTTCTTGGTCCGGCTCGCGAGACGGCCTTGGTGGCTGGCCGCGATGGCGCTCAATGGGGTCGCGTTCCTGCTCGAAGTGGCGGCGCTGCATCGAGTGTCGCTGGTGGTCGTGCAGCCGCTCCTGGCGGTCGGTCTCCTCGGCATGGTGGTGGCCAGCCGGTCGGTCCTCGGCGAGAAGGTGGGACCGAGGCAGGTGTTGGCGGCGCTGATGATCGCGATCGGGGCGGCCGTGGTGGTCATCGGCGCTCCAACTGGCACCACACGACTCACCGCCGACGTATGGACAGTGCTTGCGGTAGTTGTGCTGGCGTCCGTTCTCGCGCTCCCGCAGTTCTCGGACCGGGGGCCATGGTTTCTGGTCGTCGCCGCCTCCGGTGGCGACACGCTCGTCGCGCTGGCCACCAACACGGTGGCCACGAACTGGCCCCAGCGGCTCGGGATCGCCTTGGCGGCCCTCGTCGCGGTGACCGTGTGCGGGCTGATGGCGGTCGCGAGCGAGTCCGCGGCCCTCCAACGCCTGCCGGCATCCCGAGTCGGTCCGATCGTGAGCGGCGCGCAGACCGTGCTGCCAACGATCCTCGCGGTGTTGTTGGCAGACCAGCGCTGGAGCTCGGCCACCGCGGGCGGCGGACTCCTCGCCGCGGGGGTGTTCCTGGTTGCCGCCGGGGCGATCTGTCTCGGTCGCACACGGGGCGGCCCGGGCTTTCAGCCGCCAGCCGAGGATGACAAGCGGGCCGAGCCGGATGCTCGCCCCTCAAGGCCGCTGGGCCGCGACAAAGTCCACGAACGTCTGAGCCGCCGGTGAGAGGCGGCGGTCGCGGCGCCACCACAACGCGACCGTCATCCGCAACGCGGGCTCGAGCGGGCGGACCGCGATCCGCGGGCCGGGACGCTCGAGAAAGGATCGCGGCAGGATCGCGAGGCCGATGCCGCGGGCGACCAGCGCGCGGACCAGCGCGAAATCGTTCGCCTCGAGCGCAATCCGCGGCTCGACGCCGGCCCGCGCGAGCGCACCGTCCACGACCCGCCGCGTCGAGGAGCCGCGTTGGAAGGCGATCAGGCGTCTGCCGGCGAGCTTTCCGACCGAGAGGGGGGTCGTGGCCCCGGGCCCGGCCAGCCGGTCGCGCGGGCTCATCGCCACCGCGAGCTCCTCGCGCGAGAGCTCGAGCCGTCCGAGCTCGTCCGGCGGTTCGACTTCGAGCGCGAACGTAACATCGACCCGGCCGTCGTCGAGCATCTCGACCATCCGCTGGGCGGTGCCCTCCTGGAGCCCGATCTCGATCTGCGGATACGCCTCGGTGAACCGCGCGAGGATCGCCGGGATGTCCAACTCCCCGCCGAACAGCATCGCCCCGATCGTGACGTGGCCGCGCACGAGGCCGCGAAGTTGGTCCACGTCGCCGCGCAGCGTCTCGGCCTCAGCGAGGATGCTCCGGGCGCGGGTCGCGACCAGCTCTCCGGCCTCGGTCGGCTGCACCGATCGCGTCGTGCGGTGCAGAAGCTGCGCTCCGAGCTCCTGCTCGAGCTGCTTGACCTGGTGCGAGAGCGCCGACTGAGCGACGTGCAGTTCGTCGGCGGCGTGGGTGAAGTGCCGGTGGCGCGCCACGGCCTCGAAGTAGCGAAGCTGCCGTATCTCCATGGACCCGAACCGATCAATCTCTTATCGAGATTGATCGGTTCTCATATCGTACTTGCAACGATGAATCGGCGCGAGGAAACTTCCGGGGCATGAGCACGGCCGCCACGACTCGCAGGAGCGACGACGCGACCGTCCGCCGCGCGTTGCGCGAGGGCGACGTCCAGGCCATCGCCGACCTTCATCGCCGCGTGTACGGGCCAGAATACGGCCGCAACGAGGACTTTGTGGCCTCGGTGCGCCGCGGCGTCGAGGAGGCCCGCCGCGGCGGGTGGCCGCAGCGGAGCGGCGCCGTCTGGCTGGTCGAGCGATGCGGGCGGCTGGTGGGCTCACTCGCGTTGACGGACGAGGGAGGCGGCGTCGGACGCGTGCGTTGGTTCGTCCTCGAGGCGGACGTACGGGGGCACGGTCTGGGTCGCTCGCTGGTCGCCGAATTACTCGACGAGGCACGTTGCTCGGGGATGCGCAGGCTCGTACTGGAGACGTTCAGCGCGTTGACCGCGGCGGCTCGCATCTACCGCGACGCCGGCTTCGAGCTCCGCTGGTCGCGCGAGCGCGAGGACTGGGGGCCGCCGGTCACCTACCAGGGCTACGAGCTCGAGCTCCTGTGACGGGGGGTGTCCGAGATAAGGCCCGGTGTAGGGGCCAAATCTCGGACACGGGGCCAGGGCGCGCAGGGATCGCACTAGAACTAGAGTCCCGGTCGGATGCTGCCGACCCGTCACCTGCTCGAGTTCCTCCTCACGGTCTACATCGTGATCCTGATCCCGGGCCCGAGCGTGCTGTTCGTGGTCAGTCGCGGCGTGGCGCTCGGCCGGCGCGCCGCGCTCGCGACCGTCCTCGGAAATGCGAGCGGCTTCGCGCTCCAGCTGGTGCTCGTGGCGGTCGGCATCGGCTCGATCGTCGCGCGCTCCGACGCTGTGTTCAGCGCCCTGAAGCTGCTCGGCGCCGCGTACCTGGTCGTGCTCGGCATCAGGAAGATCCGCGACCGACATGAGCTGGCGAGCGCGGTCGGGGTGGTCGACGCCACACCGAGGTCGGTGGGGAGAACTATTCGAGAGGGGTTCTTCGTCGGCGCGACCAACCCGAAGGGCGTGCTCCTCTTCACCGCCGTGCTGCCCCAGTTCATCGATCGCTCGGCCGGCAACGTGACCCTCCAGCTGGCGCTGCTCGGCTCGATCTGCATCGCGATCGCGCTGCTGTCCGACGGGGCGTGGGCCATCGCTTCAGGGACCGCGCGTCAGTGGCTCGGCCGCTCGACGCGCCGGCTCGAGGGCCTCACAGCGGCCGGCGGGGTGGCGCTGATCGGCCTCGGAGTGGGCCTGGCCCTCACCGGACGCAAGAACTGAGTGTCCCCGCCCCGAACGCGTCGAAAGAGGCTGCCGAGCGCCGGGATCCTTGTCTACCGGGGCGAGCGCCCGAGCGAACTAGAGGTACTCCTCGTCCATCCCGGCGGACCGCTGTGGGCCAAGCGCGACGCCGGCGCGTGGTCGATCCCGAAGGGCGAGTACGAAGCGGACGAGGACGCCCTCGTCGCCGCGCAACGGGAGTTCGCCGAGGAGCTCGGCGTCGCACCCCCCGACGGGCCGTACGCCGACCTCGGCGAGATCCGTCAGAAGTCGGGCAAGCTCGTGCACGGCTGGGCCGTCCGGGGGGACCTCGACACGAGTGAGATCGCCAGCAACACGGCGGTCGTCGTGTGGCCCCCGCGCTCGGGGCGCACGATCGAGATACCGGAGGTCGACCGGGCCGAATGGCTGACCATCGAGGAGGCCCGCGAGAAGATCAATCCGGCCCAGACCACGCTTCTCGAGCGATTGCGGGACCTGTTGGACGAGACCAGACGTTGAGTTCGTTCCAATAACCCACACTCCGCGCCGTCGGCCGCGCAAACGGAGCCCATATACTTGAGGCATCAACAAGATGATCTCGACCATGCTCTACAGCGACCCGGCCTGCCCCTGGGCCTACTCGGAGAGCCCAGCGCTGCGGGTTCTGGAATGGCGTTACGGCTCCCAGCTCAGCTGGCGTCTGGTCGTCGTCGGGTTGACCGAGAGCGCATCGCAATACGAGCGGCGCGGCCACACCCCGGTGCGCGGAGCGCTCGGTCAGGTGCGCTTCCGCCGCTTCGGCATGCCGTTCGCGCCCGCCCCCAAGTCGAGGCTCAGCGCCACGGCCCGCGCCTGCCGAGCGGTGGTGGCCACGAGGCTCGCGCACCCGGGCAGAGAGTGGGCGGTGTTTCGCGCGCTCCAGCTGGCGAACTTCACCACCCCGCTGCTCCTCGACGACGATGAGCAGCTGGCCGGCGTGCTGCGGAGCGTGCCTGAGATCGACGCCGAGGCGATCATCTCCCGTCTCGATGCGCCCGAGGTGACCGAGGCCTACGAGCGCGACCGCGCGGAGACGCGCTCAGCCGCGGGCTCCCCCGCCGAGCTCCAGGGCAAGACCGCGACCACGGACGGGCCGGTTCGCTTCACGGCTCC
>JAFASF010000010.1 GCA_019244745.1 Solirubrobacterales bacterium
CGTTATCACCGAAGCCTCTGGGCGTGGCGATCTGTTTGCCGGCGCGGCCGGTCCGGCGGCGCGGCTGTTCGTACTCGACGAGCAGCCGCCACCGGCCGCTGAGGCGAGCTTCGCGTCGCTGCACAGCCTGTACTGGCTGCTGGTGAACCTCACCGACCAGGGGCCGGTGCTGGTGGCGGTCGACGACTGCCAGTGGGTCGATCTGGACTCGTTGCGGTTCCTGTCCTACCTGGCCGAGCGCGTCGACGGACTCCCGGTCGCGCTGTTGGTCGCCGGACGTCGCCCGGCCACGGCGCCGCAAGAAGCGGAAACGATCTGGGGCCAGATCCTCTCGCTCTCGTCCGCGGTCATGCTGCATCCGCGGCCGCTGAGCCCGCCCGCCGCGCTCGCGATCGCCCGCCAGCGCCTGGGCGCAGACGCGGCCGAGGAGTTCGGCCGTGCTTGTCATGGCGCAACCGGAGGCAACCCGCTGTTTCTGCGCGAGCTGCTGAGAGCGCTCCATGCGGCCGGAGTCGCGCCATCGGCGGCCGCAGCCAGCGGGGTGCAGGCCGTCGGTCCGACCGCGGTCAGCCGGTTTGTCTTGCATCGCCTTGCCGCGCTGGGCGCGGCGGCCGGGGAGCTGGCCAGAACCGTCGCGGTGCTCGGAGATGGCAGCGAATTGGCGTTGGCCGGGGAGGTGTTGGGTATGGGCGAAGCCGCGGCTAGGGCGGCGGCGGACGATCTCGTCCGGGCTGACATCTTCGTCGCCTCTGAGCGTTTGGGGTTTGTTCATCCCATCGTGCGCGCGGCGCTGTACGAAGACCTCGCGCCAGGTGAGCGCCAGGCGCGGCACGCCGCGGCCGCCGCCGCGCTAACCGAGCGGGGCGCTTCACCCGAGCGCATCACCGCGCAACTACTGTTGACCAACCCAACAGGAGATCAACACCGGGTGCGGATCCTCAGAGCGGCCGCCGCGGACGCCGCGCGACGTGGTGCGCCGGCCGTGGCGGGGGTGCGACTACGCCGAGCGCTGGCCGAGTCGCCAGCCGAACCGGAACGGTCGGAGATCCTCACCGAGCTCGGTCGCAACGAGGTCGCCGCGATGGAATTCGAGGCCGCCGAGCAGCACCTCCAGGCGGCCCTCCGCTCAAGCGGGAACCCGACGGTTCGTGCTCGCGCGGCGTCCGCGCTAGGACGGTGCGCGATCGTGGCGGGTGGTCGCTCGGCGCAGGCGGCAGTGCAGGCGCTGCAATCGCTGGCACAGGAGCTTGGGCCGGTCGACCAACAGCGCTCGCTGGAGCTGGGCAGCGAGCTGCTGCTGGTGAGCACTGCGGTGCCGCCGCTACGGGCCGGCCTGGCCGAGCGACTGGAAGACTTTGCGCGGCGGGCGAGAGGCCACCCCGGGTTTGAGGCCGTCGCACACATCTACCGTGCTCACGAGACGCTGGTGCTGGGCGGGTCAGCCAGGACTGCCGTGGCGGAGGTGCAGTCGGCGCTGGCTGCCGGCCTGCCGCCAGCCACCGTGACGAGCGCCGGCCTGATGGCGGTGCAGACGCTGCGGCTCGCCGAGCACTACGAGCTGGCCCTGCGATTGCTCGACCTCGCGCTGGACGGCGCGCGTCGCGAGGGTCACACGGCGAGACAGGGCCTCATCCACGGGCATCGCGCCGCGATCGCCCTGGCGCGCGGGTCGCTTCAGGACGCACAGGTCGAAGCCGAGACCGGGCTGCGGCTCGTGCAGGCGCCGCATTTCGGGGTGCTGCAGCTCGCCGCCGTAGCGATCGTCGTGCTAATCGAGCGGGGAGCTCTGACCGCGGCGGCCGAGCTGGCGCCGATCGGCGAAGGGCGCGGAATCGGCGAGGATCGCGCCTTCACGTCGGAGTTTCTCGTCGCCCGCGGACGCCTGCGGATCGCGCAAGGTCACGTCCGCGAGGGCGTCGACGACCTGCTGTGGTGCGGCGAGCGGCTCGAGGCGCTGAATGCGCCCTGGCCAGGGGACTGGAGGGCGTACGCGGCCCCCGCACTCGCCGCGCTGGGCGAGACGCACACGGCCACCAGACTCGCCCACGAGCAGCTGGAGACAGCGCGGCGGGTCGGTACCACCGGGGCGCTCGGATTGTCCCTGCGTGCCGCTGGGCTGGCTATCGGCGGCGACGAGCGCCTCGGGTACTTACAGGAAGCGGTCTCGGTCCTGGAGTCCAGTGCCGCGCGGCTGGAGCTGGCGCATGCTCTCGCCGATCTCGGCGCGGAGCTATCCCGCGTCGGGCGGCGGAAGGAAGGACGAGACGCCCGGCGCAAAGCCCTGGAACTCGCGCACCAATGTGGCGCGATCGCGCTGGCCGACCACGCGCTGGCCGAGCTGCAAGCCGGGCCCGGGCGTCCCACGCGCACCGAGCTGACCGGCCCGAATGCGCTCACCGCAGCCGAGTGGCAGGTCTGCCGACAGGCGGCCGAGGGGCGCACCAATCGTGAGATCGCCCAAGCGCTGTTCGTGACCGAGAAGACGATCGAGCGTCACCTCAGTAGCGCCTACCACAAGCTCGGGGTCCGATCCCGCTTTCAGCTGCCGGCAGCGATCGCGCAGTAGCCACGAGCTCGCCCGCTGGCGGCCGCTGCATGGGCGATGATCTCTCGCGCGGCCCGATCGTAGTCGACGTTGGCGTCACTGCCTGCGCTCGCTGTCACTTTCATATCGGCGACCGCGAGTATCCGTGAGTTTCACCAATCCTGCCCGCGCGCACGGACGTGACACTCAAAGTGATCAGGCCCGCCCGTCGATGCTGATGGCGGTGGATAAACTCGGCGATCGTCGCGTTGATCCGCCACCGGGTGACCGATGATCACCTGGTAGGCGGTGTCCTGATGGCACCGACGCTCGATCCCAGGCCCGGACGCTCGTCGATCGAGTACGCCGACTGCACAGCTCACCCTCATTCCGTGGGCCGTTGCGGGCGGCCGCCGGCTATTACCGAGCCGCCTGGCCGGGGTTGACGGCGGCGATCCCGGTGCGCACGTGGACGGATTAGTGTCGGGATTCTCTTAGGGATCTCCCTCTTGGCAGACCGCCGGCGGGGTGAGATGGTGTCGCCTCGCCGCTACGCCGAACCCACCCGGGGACGTGACGCGGCCCCAACTCGAGATTGAGGTGGAGATGGCGATAAGCCTCAGAGCGTCTTGTCTCTGTGTCCGGCCTGGCCCGTCGATGTCCTCATCCACCCCGCGCGACCCGCGCGCTGGGAGACGACGGCCGAGGGCCACGCGTTTCGCTGTGCGACGCCAAGGGGCGCCGTGCCGGGATCGCGCGCACTGGGCCACGCCCGAGCGCAGGGCCGAGACGGTTAGCTAAACACGAGGAGGACCAGATGGATCGACGAGAATTTCTAAAGCGGGGCGGTTCCGTGCTCGCCGGCGGCGTGCTCGCGAAACTTGGGGTGTTTGAGAGCGTCGCGAGCGCCGCGACGCCGATTGGCCGGCCGCCGAACATCGTCTTAATCCTCGTGGACGAGATGCGCTTCCCGAGCGCGTTCCCGGCTGGTGTAAGCACCCCGGATGAATTTCTGCGCCGCTTTATGCCCAATCTGTATGAGCTTTGGCGCCACGGGGTGAAGTTCGAGGGCTACTACAGCTCGGGCAACGCGTGCAGCCCCGCCCGCGCGACGATCGCGACCGGCCTGTACCCCCATCAGCAGTGGCTTTTGGCCACCCGTACAACCAGCGGGCCGTCGCTGCAGCCCGGCTTCCCGACGTACGGCAAGCTGCTGCGGGCGCTGGGCTACCAGACGCCGTACTTCGGCAAGTGGCACCTGTCCAACCCGCCTGCTAACGGCTCGCTGAATGGCTACCTCGAGAATTATGGTTTCCAGGGTTTTACAACGCCCGACCCGACCGGCCTCAACGGCGAGGGTGCGGCCAAGGACGGACCCGTGATCGCGGATGCCGCCGTGTCGTGGCTTGAGCAGTCGAGCGCCGCCGCCCAACCGTTCTGCGTCACGGTCAGCTTCGTCAACCCGCACGACAAGCAGTTCTTGTGGGCCGGCTCAGAAGGCGACCATTACGAGCAGCTGTTCAAGGGCCAATCGCTGAAGCCATTCGTCACCGACTACACGTCGGTGGCGAGCGAGGACAGTCCGCCCTCGTTGCCCTACCCGGCGGTTCCCCCCAACTGGGAGGCGTCCGCCGACCTACCCGCCCATGGCAAGCCGATCACCCAGCAGGTGGTCCGGGCGTTCCAGGAGGCGGTGTGGGGCGGCGCGTCGGACAATCCCGCCCCGCGGTCAACCCCCCGGCCTTCACTGGTGCGGCAGGGGGTGCGAACGCGGGCGGTTTTTCGGTCTTGCCCTCTCCGCTTCACCCCGACCAGCTCGGCGTGGCGATCGCCCCCTACCGCTACTGGAAGCGGGGGTCAGACATGTACACGCTCGTGCAGCAGATGGTCGATGAGCAGATCGGCAAGGTCGTGGCCGCGGTGCCCAAAGACCAGCTGGCCAACACCGTCTTCGTGTTCGCTTCTGACCACGGCGAGTACGCCGGCGCGCATGGTCTGCTGTCGGGCAAGCTCGGCACCGCCTACGAGGAGGCGATACACATTCCGCTGATCGTCGTCGACCCCAGCGGCCGCTTCACCAGGCAGGTGAGCACGCCGCGCAGGCAGCTGGCTTCCAGCGTCGATCTCGCGCCGATGCTGGTCACGCTGGGCAACCACGGAAGCACCTCGTGGATGACGGGCGACTACCGCCGCATCTACGGTGAGCGCCTGAACCTCGTCACGCTGCTGGGAAACCCGCGCGCCGCCGGTCGCGAGCACGTCGTGTTCGCGACTGATGAGATCCTGCCCGCCGCGATGAACTACGCGCACGCCCCCACCCACGTGCTGGCTGTCCGCACCCACGAGGCCAAGCTGGTGACCTACTCGCATTGGGCGCCCGGCACAACCCGGGTCATCCCCCGGTCAGTCCAGCTCGAGTTCTACGACTACGCCACCGCGGCCGGTCGCGCCGAAACCCGCAGCCATCCCCACGACCCCCGCGCCAAGACGCTGGCCAACAAGCTGTTTCGCCAATACGTTCCCCAGCAGATGGAGGCGCCGTTGCCATCCTCGCTGCGATCGACCGTCGCCAAGGCCCGAGCCAGCTACATCGCCTTCAACGCGCTGACCGATGCCTACTCCTACAAGGAGCTCGGCCCCCAGCAGAAACTCGGGACCGTCCTGGGCTACGGCCGCGGCCCCTTCTGACAGCGTGCGCGCAAGGCGCTCTCGTCGAGCAAAGCTACCGGGACGTCACATGGCCGCCGGCGCGGCCACTCAGTCGCAGTCGACCGCCACGGGCGAGTCGGACGCGGAGCGCGGATTTCTAGCGCTGCCGCGAGCGGCAAAGCACGCTCGGCTTCGACATCGCGAAGGCCACGCCGGCAAGAGGTCGAGATGCAGGAGCTGACCTCGCGCACACTCGCCTGGCGAGAGAGCGGCCGGTGGGTGCCGATCACCGGCCATGACATCTTCATCCACGAGCGCCCCGGCCCGTCCGGGAGCCCGCCCCTGCTGTTCCTGCACGGCTACCCGTCCAGCTCCTATGACTGGCGCCACGCCACGGATCGGCTTGCCGAGCACCGATTGATCATGTTCGACTTCCTCGGGTTCGGGCTCTCGGACAAACCACCAGATCAGCTGTACTCCCTGCTTACACAGGCTGACATCGTCGAGGCGATCATGGCGCATTTCGGCGCCGAGCGGGTAACGCTGATCGCGCATGACATGGGCGGCTCGGTCGCCACCGAGCTGCTGGCGCGAGATCTCGAGGGCCGGCTGCCGTTCGAGCTCGTCTCGGTACTGCTGTTCAACGCAAGCCTGGTGCTAGAGCGCGCCAGCCTCCTCGTCGGCCAGAAGCTCCTGCGCAGTCGTCTAGGCCCGGTCGCGGCGCGACTCACGAGCGAGTTCACATTTCGGCGGCAGTTCGGCGCCGTCTTCTCCGCCAACCATCCCCTAAGCGATCAGGAGGCGGCCGATCAGTGGTCACTGCTGACCTATCACAACGGACAGCGGCTGCTCGACCGCCTCATCTTCTATCTCCACGAGCGCGTCACCTACGCGGCGCGTTGGAAGGGCGCGCTCAGCGACTGGCCGGGGCGGCTCGAGCTCGCGTGGGCCAGGCTTGATCCAATCTGCACCGAAGCCGTGCTCCGGGCCGTGCTCGAGCTCAGACCCGGCGTGTCGGTAACGCGGCTGCCGGACCTGGGGCACTACCCCCAGCTAGAGGATCCCACAGCGTCGATCGAGGTCATCGAGCGCCTCGCCTCTGAGGCACAGCCCGGAACGCTGCCCGGCTGACATGCACCACCCGCCGCGGCAGCTCAGCAGTCGGGCAATCGCGGCGCCGCGCCGCCGCCGACTCCTGGCATCCGCGATCACGGTCCTCGTGCTGGGGGCCGTGGTTTGCGCCATCCGCGACGACGAGCGAGCAGCGGCGCTGGTGGTTCGCTAGGAACTCGAGTACCCGCGACCGTCGCGACGAGACTGGTCCAAAGGACGAAACCGGGAAGCGGATCATCTCTGGGTCGGAAAGCGAGAATGCAGAAGCGGGTCTGATCTCAGGTCGCCCGATGAGGGGAAGACGGCGACGTTCGAGGCCCTGGCCGCCTGACCGGTGCAGAGTGGTTACTAGCCGACGAGCAGCTTGAAGCCGTGGTCCCACGCGCCCCGTTTGCCGCCGATCTTGACCCACGCGATGCAGATCGCCTCGAGCTCACGCGAGCCTTCGATCCCGCCGATGTCGACCGTGTCGGACCAGCCGAAATCGGCCAGGACGTCACCGACGGTGCGCTTCGCGGCCTCGTCCTCCCCGGCGATCAGCATCGTGGGCTTGCCGTCGCTGAACTTTGGATCGACGAAGTACGGGTTGCCGATCGTGTTGAACGCCTTGACCACCTTGGCGTCTGCAAGCGTGCGCTGGACGCGCTCGCCGAGCGAGTCGTCGCCCGTGATCGAGAGCTTGGGCGGGAAACCGCCGGAGAAGTCCAGCGGGTTCATCGCATCGATAACGACCTTGCCGCTGAAGTTCTCAGGGCCAGCGGCCGCGATCGCCGCCTCTGCGCCATTACCCAGCACCGCCAGCACGAGCAACTGGCCATGCTCGGCGGCTTGGGCGAACGTGCCCACATCGATCCCGGCACCATCACCCGACAGCCATTCGCGCAGCTCGGGCTTGCCCGGATCGCGGGAGCCGATCATCACGTCGTGGCCACGACTGCGGAACCCGGTTGCCAACCGCCGCCCAACCTCGCCCGTTCCGAGCACGCCAACCCGCGTCTGCGCCAGTCGGCCGTTCGCCATCTCTGCCTCCTCTCGCGTGGGGTCCGCCGCAATCTACTAAGCCGCTATTCCTGCCACGACCGGACAGCGGCCCGGGTCGGCGAAGACGTCCTCGGCGCGCAAACTGCCTACCTGGCGGATGAGTGCTTTCGCGATCTGGACGACTGCAACAGTGACGATCGCCGAGGCGACACGGGGCCAGCCACTGGCGCCGTGCTGCGCTCCGCTGCGACCCGGGAATCGGGCGCCGCCAACGCGCAGAGGCGGCGGCGTTCGTCTCCCTGCCGCGGGAGTAGGCTTCGAGGTCAATGAGGGTCGTGAACCTTCACGGCGACGAGTGGGATCGCACGGAGGACCGCGAGGGCTGGCGCAGCAAAGACGCGTGGGTGGGGCGCCGCATCGGCGCGGAGTTGATCGGCGGGAGCGTTTACGAGCTTGAGGCGGGCGACCGACTTTGGCCCTACCACACGCATCATGCAAATGAGGAGTGGCTGATCATTCTGAAGGGAACCCCTACGCTTCGGACTCCGGAAGGCGAGCAGACGCTGCGAGAGGGAGACGTGGTTTGCTTCCCGCGCGGAAAGGGCGGAGCCCACCAGGTCATCAACCGAACCGATGCGGCAATTCGGGTCCTGATGCTGTCCACCCTCATTGCGCCGGACATCGTCGAGTACCTCGACAGCGGGAAGATCGGCGCGCGTAGCGTCCAGGGCGAGCGGATCATGCTCAGTCGGCCCGGCCCGATGCTCGACGATTGGGAAGGTGAAGACTAGGCGCTCACGTCGGCAGCGACGGCTTTACGAGAGGCGTTACGTCTCAACGGTCACCGCCAGTTGCCGGAGAAGGGCGCGGCGCTCGCGATGATCGCTTTCGCCGTGCGGCCGGTGCGGTGCGAGCGAGCGCTTCGGCGACCCAGCGCAGGCGCGATCAGCCGCCCCTACTTCGCCGATGGGAATCGTCCCCCGTTGGTTCACGAAGTCGCGAAACGTTCATCCCTCTCCGTCAGCGAGTCGCGGCGAGCTGCCGAAGGTCCTGCCAGCGCGGGTTCGCGCGGCGCCAACGCGGCGGCGGTTTGCTCCGTAGCCGAGGCTGCTCGTCCAGGATTCATGTGCCACAGGGGGTGGAACGAATCATTGGGACGCCGCAGGAGGGCCTCACGCGAGCCAGAGACTGGCTGCCGAATTTATGTGGGACCTCAAGGGGGTAGAACGGTGGCTGTACTAAGAGCCGGATCGGAAGGGCTCAAATGATTCGCGATCTGCTGATTGCCGCACTCATCGTTGTCATCGCCGTGGTCCTTGGCATCGTGGTGCATCCGCTGCTCCTGCTGCTGCTGATCCTCGCCGCCGTCTGGTTGTTCGGACGGCACAGAGCCTGGTAGCCGGCCTCAGCCCCTAAAGGTCCAGCTTCCGAGGGCCCGGCTTCACGGTTGGCGGATCCGCCGGGTAGCGGAGACCCTTGTTTCGCGGCGGGCGGCCCTGGTGGAAGATTGCGAGCATCGCCGGCGATCGTGGCCGCCCGGCGCAGTTGAACAGCCGTACGGCTTCCATGACTCGCTCCTCGGAACGAGGATCGATGGCCTCGATCCTCGCCGACCCGGGTCCAGCCGGCTCATGAGAGTGCGAAAGCAGCCCCTCGCGCACGATGCGCGGGCTCTGCCACCGCCCCTCGGATCGTCGCCATTGCGCTCGTCAACTCGGCGACCGCGGATCAAGAAAAGATGTCATATCCGGGTGGCCACCCGGGAAGGCACGTAAGGCCCCGCGTGAAGGTGGCCGGGCCTTCGTGTCGAACAGCTAGGTGTGGCGCGCGCGGTTGCGGTCCGCGCGGCCGGACTGTTCAACTGAAGGCACCGACCACT
>JAFASF010000119.1 GCA_019244745.1 Solirubrobacterales bacterium
GTCGGCCGAAGGCATGACCGTCGATCACGACGAACTGCTCGTCACGACGGGCGGCCAGCAGGTGATCGACCTCGTGTGCAAGACGCTGCTGGATCCCGGCGACGTCGTCGTCACGGAGGCCCCCACCTACCCCGGCGCGGTCCCGACATTCTGCGCCTATCAGGCCGAGGTCGTCCAGGTGACGATGGATCGCGAGGGGATGCGGGTCGACGAGCTCGAAGTCACGCTCGACGAACTCGAGCGCCTCGGGCGCCGCCCGAAGTTCATCTACACGGTCCCGAACTTCCACAATCCCGCGGGCGTGACCCTGTCGCTCGAGCGCCGGCATGAGCTCGTCCGGATCGCCGCCGAGCGCGAGCTGCTCGTGCTCGAGGACAACCCCTACGGCCTGCTGCGCTACGAAGGCAGCCCGCTCCCGACGCTGCGCTCGCTGGACGACGAGTTCGTCATCTATGCGAGCACGTTCTCAAAGATCCTGTCTCCCGGCGTCCGGCTCGGCTGGACAACCGCGCCGGCCCCCGTCCTGGCCAAGATGAACGTCGGCAAACAGGCCTCCGACCTATGCTCGTCCTCGATCTCGCAGTACTTCGTCGGCGCCTACTTCGACTCCGGGCCGTGGGAGAAGTACGTTCGCTCGCTGATCGAGATCTACCGGCGCCGGCGCGACGTGATGCTCGACTCGCTCGCCGAGCACTTCCCGCGCGAGGCGGAGTGGACCCATCCCGAAGGGGGCCTGTTCATCTGGGCGACGCTGCCTCCGTACATCGACACAACCGACCTGCTGGCGCGCGCGCTCGAGGATCACGTCGCGTTCGTGCCCGGGCGCGCGGCGTACGTGGACGGTCGCGGCGGGTCGGCGATGCGGCTGAACTTCTCCGGGGTCGACGAGGACGACATCCGCGAGGGGATCCGGCGAATCGGCGAGGTGGTCCGCGAGCAGGTCGCGCTGTACGGCACGCTCACGGGAGTGACACCGGCGAGCGCGGCTCCGGCGTCCACGCGCGGCGCCCAGCCGGACCCGCGCGCCTTCGAGCCTGGTCCGCGCCCTCGGGAGGGAGTCGCCGATCCCTCCAAGCTCGCCAAGGTCCTGCGGCTGCCCGCTCAGCGGACCCGTGCCGGCTGAGGCACCTGAGAATTGGCCCCACCCGCCCCGGCGGTGCGCAGGATCGCGGTGCTCAAAGGCGGCCGCTCCCTCGAGCGGCAGGTGTCCCTGAAATCGGGAGCTAGGGTCCAGGACGCGCTCGAACGGCTCGGTCACGAGGTGGTCGCCATCGACGTCGGCGGCGATCTGGTCGCGCGCCTGAGCGACGAGCGCCCCGAGCTCGCCTTTGTCGCCCTGCACGGCCGCGACGGCGAGGACGGCACCGTGCAGGAGCTGCTCGAGGTGATGGGGATCCCCTATACGGGGTCGGGCGTGTCGGCCTGCATCAGCGCCTCGGACAAGGTGCTCGCCAAGCACGCGATGCGCGACGCCGGGATCCCGACGCCCGACTTCTTCGCCTTCAGCGAGACCGCGTTCCGGGAGCTGGGCGCGGCCCAGGCGCTGCCGGCGATCGAGGAGCGCCTGCAATTCCCGATCGTGGTGAAGCCCGCCAGGCAAGGGTCGGCGCTCGGGATCAAGTTCGCGCGCACGCCGGCCGATGTGCCGACCGCGCTCGTGGCCGCGTTCTCGTATGACCGCAAGGTGTTGCTGGAGCGCCACGTCGCCGGACGGGAGCTCGCCGTCTCGATCATCGACGAGGGCGGGGCGCCCCGGGTGCTGCCGATCGTCGAGGCGGTGCCGGAGGAGGAGGACTTCTATGACTTCGAGGCGCGGTATGAGATCGGGCGGACCAGGTTCGTGTGTCCGGCCGAGCTCGACGACGGCCTTACGACTCGCGCCGGCGCGATCGCGCTCGAGGTCTACGGCCTGCTGGGGTGCGCTGGGTTCGCGCGCGTGGATCTGATGCTGGAATCCGGGACCGAAGACCTCTACGTGCTCGAGGCCAACCCGATTCCGGGCCTCACCGAGACGAGTCTGTTGCCCCAGGCCGCCGATGCCGCCGGAATCGGGTTCGATGACCTCGTCGAACGGATCCTCTCGGCCGCCGGCGCCGTCGTGCGGGCTACGTAAGCTCAGCGGCGGACTGTCTCGTTTCGAGGACGAATACCGTCCTCAAAACGCAACGCCTCAGCGGGTGCGCCTGCGTTACTCGCTCCCCCCGGCGAAGTCCTCGGGCGTCACGTGGTCGAGAAAGTCCTTGAACTTCTCGACCACCTCCTCGGTGTCCTCGACCTCGTGCTCGAACTCGATCGCGGACTCCGCGATCACATCGTCCGCGGCGAAGATGGGGGCGCCGGCGCGGACGGCGAGGGCCAGGGCGTCGCTGGGGCGCGAGTCGATGTCGAGCTCGCGACCGTTCACGCGCAGGCTGATCGAGGCGTAGAAGGTGTTCTCCCGGAGCTCCGTGACCGCGACGCGCGTGCACTCGACGTCGAGCTCCCCGAGCATGTCCGACAGCAGGTCGTGAGTCATCGGCCGCGGCGTAGATGCGCCCTGCAGCTTCATCAGGATGGCGGCTGCCTCTGGATGCCCGATCCAGATCGGCAGGAACTTGTTGCTCTCGACGGTCTTCAGAAGCACGATCGGCTGCTTGCCGACCATGTCGAAGCTCACGCCGTAAATGACCATCTCCTGCACGTGGCGCTCCTAACTCGGGTGCTCGGGCAAGTATAGGCAGCGCCACCGGCGTGCCCCGCAGCCCGGTCATTTACGACGCCCCACTAGCAGACGCCGTAAGCTAACCAGCCAAAGCCCGATTGGTGGTAAGAGGGAGAGGGACCGCGATTGGTGGCGAGAGGGAGAGGGACCCTGATTGGTGGTGAGAGGGAGGGGCCGTGATTGGTGGTGAGAGGGAGGGGCCGTGATTGCTGGTGAGAGAGAGCTCAAGCGGTCGAGCGCGCCGGCACAGCCCGGCGGGCGTGACCCCGCACCCGGCGACCTCGGTCTCGTGCAGTCCTTCATCAACTCGCACTACGACCTCGAGCACGAGCACGGCGGCGAGCTGTTGGCCACGCCGGCCGCCTTGAGCGAGTGGCTGTCCGCTCACCGGTTGATCGCGCGCGCGGACTTCGGTCCGCGCGATCTCCGCCGGGCCGTCGAGGTGCGCGAGGCCCTGCGCACGCTGGCGCGCGCAAACAACGACGTCGGACAATCCGCCACCGTGGAGGCGGCCCTTGCCGCCCTGAACGAGGCGGCAAACGGCTCGGCGGTCGAGCTCCGCTTTCACCGCGCCGGCGCGCGCTTTGTCCCCGCCGGGCGCGCTGACCTGGATTCGGCGATCGGAGTCCTCCTGGCCATCGTGGCGGCAGCGATGATCGACGGGAGCTGGTCGCGGCTCAAGGTGTGCCCGGGCCGACACTGCGGATGGGCGTTCTACGACCACTCCCGCAACCATTCCGGCCGGTGGTGCTCGATGGCGGTCTGCGGGGGCCGCGCCAAGGCGCGGGCCCACTACCACCGACGTCGGGCGGTGGCGTAGTGACCATGACTGGGCTCGGCGCGCCGTTGACGCTGATCGCCGCCCGTGCGCGGCGCCGACCGGGGCGCTTCGTGCTCGCCGCCCTCGGCATCGCGCTGGCGGCGGCGTTCGCCGGGGCGGTGGTCGCCGAGGCCACGCTCGCCGCCGATCAGAGTGCGCGCTCGGTTCTGGCGGGACTCGGGCCGCTTGACCGCACCGTGCGCGTCACCTGGCAGGGACCGGTCACGCCCGACGTCTCGACACAGGCGAGGGCGCTGCTCAGCGGCCTTCATCTCGGGCCGCAGACCCAGGTCGTGCTGATGAACCCGGTTCGGCTGAGCGGGATCGTCGTGCGGCCGGCCGCCGTCTACCCCCTCGATCGCTGGGTCTCGCCCCGAGCTGCGGACGCTCTTGGCCCGTGCCGGGCGGCGAACTGCCCGATGCTCCTCGCAGGAGCGCCGCTCGGCCGCTCGACGCTGAGCGCGGCCGGGGTCCGGATCGAGGTCGCGGGCCGGGCACGGCTGTCCTCGCCGGCCCCGCTCGGGTTCACGCCGGCCCCGGCCAGCGACGAGCCACCGGTCCTGTTGACCGGGGATGTCGCCGGCCTGAGCTCGCTACCCGGGCTCAGCGGCATCTATCGCTCCTATAACTGGATCGCGCAGCTCCCGACGGCTTCTCTGCAGAGCTGGCAGCTTGCCGGCGTCGAGCGGCGTCTGCAACAGGCGCAGGCAGGACTCATGGCGACCTCGAGCCAGTTCACGGTCGACGGACCGTTCGACGGCCTCGATGAAGCCCGCGCCCAGGCCAGCGCCGCGCCGCGAAGGCTCCTGCTCGCCGGCGGTGGCGCGCTGGCCGCCCTGGCGCTGTTCGTCGTGCTGGCCGCCGGCGGCCTGCGCCGCGACCAGAACGCGGACCTCGAGCGACTGCGGGTCGCCGGCGCGCGGACCAGCCAGTCGGCGGTGTTCGTGATCGCAGAATCGGCTTGGCTCTCGGGGGTCGCGTTCCTCCTCGGCGCATGCCTGGCGGTCGCGACGGGCGCCGTGCTGGCGTCTGCCGGCGGCGTCCCACTGGGCGGCCTGCTCACGCACAGCCTGCTGACGCCGACGAGCGCGATCGTGCTCGTCGGCGGGTGGGTGGCGGCGAGCGCCCTGGTGTCGCTCGCGCTGGTGGCCCCGGGAGGACGTCTTGCGGACATGCTGGCCGTGGCGGCCGCCGTCGGGCTCGGGCTAGCGCTGACCCGCGGCGCCGGCACAC
>JAFASF010000226.1 GCA_019244745.1 Solirubrobacterales bacterium
GGGGGCAGAGCTACTGGGGCGTGTTCTCGGGGATGACGCCGCTGTTGTTCCTACGCTCGCTGTACTGCGTTGATTCGCGCTACCGCCAGCTGCGCGGATCCGCGGCCGCCGTGCGCGGCTGTCCGACCACTGCGGCCGGATCGCGGGCCTTCCGCGCCGCCCACCCGGCGCTGTTCCAGGCCAGCGGGTTCAGCGACCACCCGTACATGCGCTGGTATCCCCCGAACCACGAGGTCAATCCGGATCCCACCAATCACCTCTCGACGGCGGACTACACCTCGCTCGGCGTCATCGGCCAGCTCGAGCGGGCGCTCGACCGGCTGCAGGGCGTCTACGGGTCGCACGCGCGATTCCCGATCTACGACACCGAGTTCTCCTACATCACCAGCCCCCCGAAGCACGACACGTCGCAGACTCCGTGGGTCTCGCCCGCGACCGCCGCGTACTACATCAACTGGGCCGAGTACCTCTCCTGGCGCGATCGGCGCATGCAGTCGTTCGACCAATACCTGCTCTACGACCCGCTGCCCGCCCTCAAATCCAATGACTGGGGGCAGTTCGCCAGCGGCCTTCTGACCTATGGGAGGCATCTCCCGAAGGCCGACTATTCGGCCTATCGGCTGCCGCTGTACCTTCCGGTCACCTCGACCCGTCGCGGGCGCAGCCTGGAGGTGTGGGGTTGCGTGCGGCCGGCGCGGTTCGCGCTCGAGGACTCGAGCACGCCGGTCCCGCAGACCGCAGCGATCCAGTTCCAGCAGGGAACCAGTGGTCAGTGGACGACGCTTCAGACGGTCACGATCACGAACCCGAACAACTGCTACTTCGACGTTCGCGTGGCCTTTCCCGCGAGCGGGTCAGTCCGTCTGGTGTGGTCCTACCCCGCGCTCGATCCGATGCTCGGGAACTTCGCCGCCGACCAGTCGCACCCGGTCTACAGCCGCTACGTCGCGATCGCGATCCGTTAGCCGAGCGTCAGGCAAACAGCTCGGCCAGGTGGGCGTTCAGGAACACCCCCGCCGGGTCGAGCTCGCGCCGGAGGCGGATGAACGCGTCGGCCTCCGGATACAGAGCGTGAAGCCGCTCGGGATCGAGGAAATGCAGCTTTCCCCAGTGAACGCGCGCGGAGAAGTCCCTCAGAAGCGCGTCGACCGAGCGCAGGTAGCCCCAGTAGTCGGTTCCGGGCTTCCCCGACACCGAGATCACCGTGGTGGCGGTCTTGTAGTTCGGTGAGAGGTACGCATCGTCCGGTCCGACCGTGCGCACCTCGAGCGGATACACCGAGCTGGGCAGGCTGCGGAGCATCAGCTCGCGCATGGCCCGGAGGGCGTCGGGTCCGCGCTCGAGCGGGACGAAGTATTCGAGCTCGTGGAAGTTGGGGTCGTAGACCATCGGATAGATGCGGTAACAGCGATCGGTCCGGCGGCCCGGGGTGGCGCTGTCGGGCTGATCTGGGCCCGGCTCGTCGTAGATCTTCACGTAGCACTTGTCGGCCATCGTCTGATCGTCCGAATGCAGGTTGTAGAGCGCCGCCGACTCCTCCGTGGGCAACCAGAAGAAGCCGAAGTGGCGGTGGTCGTGGACGAGCTCGTCCCAGCGCTCCAGGACCGCCTCCCACGGCCACAGGCCGATCTGCTCGGAGAGCCGGTAGCCGTCGGTCACCTCGAGTTCGAGCCGCGTCATCACCCCCAGCATGCCGATCGACACCTGCGCCGCCCGCAGGAGCTCGGGCTCGCTCTCGCCGATGTCGCGGATCTCGCCCGTCGCGGTGACGAGCTGGACGCCTCGAACCACGCCGGAAAAACAGGTGTTCCGTATCCCCGACCCGTGGGTTGCGGTCGCCACGGCACCGGCGATCTGCTGAGTGTCGATGTCACCCTGATTCTTGAGCGCGAGGCCATCGCGCCACAGGGGCTCGTAGAAGCCCCGGATTGGCGTACCCGCCAGCGCGGTCGCCCGCTTGCGCCGCGGGTCGGCCTCCACGACCCCGCTCAGCTCCGAGAGGTCCAACAGCAGCCCGTCGGTCTCGACGATCGGCGTGAAGGAGTGCCCGGCACCCGCGACACGAACCGTCAAACCCCGCTCGGACGCCTCGCGCACCAGCGCCGCAACCTCCTCCTCGTCGCGGGGCACCGCCTCCCGATCCGGGGTGAACGACTGGTTGCCCACCCAATTGCGCCACATGGTCGCGGGAGGCAGATCGGCAAGCACGATCGGCGAATCTTAGAGCGGTCCGCGATACTTGGGGGACGATGTCCAAAGCGCTAGAACTCATCTCCCGTCTCGAATCCATTTGCGGCACCGAGCACGTGCTCACGCATGCGCACGATCTCGCGACCTATCGCTCCGACGGGCTCGCCCACTACCGCGAGGTTCCGGCGGCCGCGGTGCTCCCCGGCGACGCCGACGAGGTGCAGGCGATCGTCGCGGCCTGCTTCGAGGCCGGCGTGCCGTGGGTGGCGCGGGGCTCCGGCACCGGCCTCTCCGGCGGGGCGCTGCCCGTGTCCGAGGGAGTGCTGATCGTGCTGGCGCGCCTGCGCCGGATCCTGTCGGTCGACCTCGACGACTCGCGGGTCGTGGTCGAGCCCGGGGTCACGAACCTCGCGGTCTCCCGCGCGGTCGCGCCGACCCACTTCTATCCCCCCGATCCCTCCAGCCAGATCGTCTGCTCGATCGGGGGCAACGTCGCCGAGAACTCCGGCGGCGCGCACTGCTTCAAGTACGGCTTCACGACCAACTACGTGACCGGGCTCGAGGTCGTGCTGAGCGACGGATCGGTGGTCAAGCTCGATCGCGACGCTCCCGGCTACGACCTGCTCGGCGCGTTCGTCGGCTCCGAGGGAACGCTCGGCGTATCCACCCGCATAACGCTGCGAGTGATCCCCCGACCCGAGGACGTCCGCACGCTGGTGGCGTTCTTCGAGGACACCGGCGCCGCCGGCGAGGCGGTGAGCTCGATCGTGGCCGCCGGGATCGTCCCGGGGGCGATCGAGATGATGGATCAACTCTCGATCAGCGCGAGCGAGCAGGCCACGGGCGCCGGCTATCGGCTGGACGCCGGCGCCGCCCTGCTCGTCGAGCTCGACGGTCCCGAGGAGGAGTGCAGCTCGCGCTTCGAGCACGTGATGGAGCTGTGCAAGGGCGCGGGTGCGATGGATGTGTGGATCGCCGCGGATGAGCACGAGCGCGAGCTGATCTGGAAGACCCGCAAGGCCGCGTTCGCCGCCATGGGACGGATCTCGCCGGCGTACTACGTGCAGGACGGGGTGATCCCGCGGACCCGCCTGCCGGAGGTGCTCCGCCAGATCGACGCGCTCGCCGCCGAGTACAAGCTCCAGGTCGCCAACGTGTTTCACGCCGGCGACGGGAACCTCCACCCGCTGGTGTGCTACGACGCCGAGCGGGAGGGAGAACCCGAGCGCGCCGAGGAGCTGTCGGGGCTGATCATCAAGGCGTGCGTCGACGCCGGCGGCTCGATCACCGGCGAGCACGGGGTCGGGGTCGACAAGAAGCGCTACATGCCCGCGATGTTCTCCGAATCCGATCTGGAGGCCTTCCAGCGGCTGCGGTGCGCGTTCGACCCCCACGGGCTCGCGAATCCGGGAAAGGTGATGCCCACTCCGCGCCTGTGCGGAGAGGTGCCGGGGCCCTACCGCGAGCACCCGCTCGAGCACGCCGGGGTGGCCACCCGGTTCTAGGGATGGCCCGCACGCTCGAACCGAGGACGTTCGAGGAGGCGGCGTCGAACCTCGCCGCCACGGCCGCCGACGGCCACACGGTGCGGATCGTGGGCGGCGCCACCAAGCTCGGCTGGGGGATGCCGACCCCGGAGCCGGCGGCGGAGCTCCACACCTCGGGGCTCGACCGGATCGTCGAGCACAACAGCGGCGACCTCACCGCGGTCCTCGAGGCCGGCGTCCCGCTCGCCCGTGCCCAGGAAACGTTCGCCAAGGCGGACCAGATGCTCGCGCTCGACCCGCCGCTCGGCGCCCCCGGCTCCGAGCCGGCCGCGACGATCGGCGGCGTCGTCGCCACCGCCGACTCGGGGCCGCTTCGCCACCGCTACGGTGCGCCGCGCGACCTCGTCGTCGGGATGACGGTCGCGCTCAGCGACGGGACGA
>JAFASF010000306.1 GCA_019244745.1 Solirubrobacterales bacterium
GCGGGCCTCGACCCCCAGCGACACGGGAACGTCGGCGCGCGCGACGGCGACGACCTCGGGCGGCTCGAGCCCGTCCGGCCGGAGCTCCACTGAACCGGCGACGGTCATGCCCCGGACGCTACTCGAGCAGCCGCGCGCCCGGCCCCGGCCGAACCTGGATCGCGCCGTCGGGCGCCTCCGCGCCCGGCGGCAGCAGCCCGAGCACGTGCCCGCCGAACCCGCCGCCGACGATCCTCGCTCCGAGCGCCCCGGCGCTCTTCAGCTTCCCGATCGCTTCCTCGACCGCTGGCGTCGAGACCTCGTAGCAGTCGCGCAGGCTCGCGTGCGAGGCGTCGAGCAGCCCCCCGAGGCGCCCCATGTCGCGGTCCTGAAGCGCGGACACCGCCCCTTCGACCCGCGCGTTCTCGGTGATCACGTGCTCGGCGCGCTGCTTCAGCGGCGAGGGCAGGCGAGCGGCCTGCTCGAGCGTCGCGTCGCGCAGGCTCTGTAGACCGAGCCGCTTCGCCGCGCGCGCACACTCGGCACGGCGACGGTTATAACCGGAGGCGGCGTTGGCGTGTCGCTCTCCCGAGTCGAGCGTCACCAGGCGATGACCGTCGAGCTCCAGTTCGACCGGCGTCACATCGAGCGAGCGGAAGTCGATGCGCAGCGCCCGGTCGCGCTCACCGAACAGCGATGCGAGCTGGTCCAGCAGCCCGGTGTTGGCGCCGACCCAATCGTTCTCGACCTTCGAGCCGATCTTGGCCAGCTGTATGCGGTCGAGCTCCGGAGCGTCCGTCAGTGCGACCAGGGCGAGGATTAGAGCGACCTCGAGCGCAGCCGAGGACGACAGGCCGGCGCCGCGTGGCACCTTGCCGCTGATTCGAAGGTGCGAGCCGCGCACGGGCACATTCGCCCGCTGTAGCTCGGCGACCGCACCGTGCACGAACGCGCGCCAGCCGCGGATGCGGCGGGGTCGCTCGAGCTCGAAGCTGTGCTCGGCATCCAGGTCGACCGCGACCGCGTCAATCCGGTTGGCGTCGATCGCGCGGCCGTCCACCGTAACGCCGTCATCGATCGCGAACGGCAGCGCTAGTCCCTGGTTGTAGTCGGTGTGCTCGCCGATGAGGTTGACCCTTCCGGGAGCGAACGCGATCACGTGTTCACGCAAGTTCTCTAGTGTCCCTCCTATGCCGGTGAATTGGGGAATCATGTCCACCGCGAACATCAACCGTCTGTTCATCACGGGGGCGCGCCAGGCGGATGATGTCCGCATCCTGGCGGTCGCGAGCCGCGACCGGGGCCGCGCCGAGAGCTACGCGCGGGAGTGGGGCATCGAGCGCGCCCACGGCAGCTACGACTCGCTGCTCGCCGATCCCGACGTCGAGGTCGTGTACATCTCGCTGCCGAACTCCTTCCACATCGAGTGGACGGTCAAGGCGCTCGAGGCGGGCAAGCACGTGCTGTGTGAGAAGCCGCTCAGCCGCCGCTCGCGCGAGGTGCGCGACGCGTTCGACATTGCCGCGCGCGCGGATCGCCTGCTGATGGAAGGGTTCATGTACCGCCACCATCCGCAGACGCGTCGGCTCGCCGAGCTGATCGCGCAGGGCGCCGTGGGGCGCGTGAGGATGGTGCGATCGGCGTTCAGCTTCGTGGCCGACGACCCCGGCGACGTCCGCCTGACCTCCGCCCTTCAGGGCGGAGCGTTGATGGACGTGGGTTGCTACTGCGTCAGCGCGGCGCGGATGGTGGCCGGCGAGCCGCACCGCGTCGCGGCCGAGCAGGCCATCGGCGGCGACGGCGTCGACGTCGCCTTCGCGGCGACCATGCGCTTCGCGGATGAGATTCTCGCCCACTTCGACGCCGGCCTGTTGCTCGAGACCAGCGAGGAGCTCGAGGTCGTCGGCGACCAGGGTGCGTTGTTTCTCGACGACCCGTGGCACTGCCGCAACCCTGGGATCGAGCTGCGGCGCGACCAGGAGATCGAGCGGATCGCCGTGGAGACCATCGATCCGTATCGCCTCGAGGCAGAGAACATGTCCGCGGCGATCAGAGGACGGGCACCGCTGCTGCTCGGTCGAGACGACGCACTCGGGCAGGCCCATGCGCTGGAGGCGCTCTACGAGGCGGCCGAGAGCGGGACCGCCGTGACGCTCACCCCGCTCCTCCGCAATTGATCAGAGCGCCGCTTCCAGCTCGACCGGCTCGTGGCCGGAGTCCCGCAGACCCTGCTCGTACGCCTCGACCACCGCGCGGAGCACCGCCACCCGGGCGTAGGGCTTGTTCTCGGCCGCGATCAGGCGCCACGGCGCCGCGTCGTGGTCGGTCTCGCGCAGCATGTCGGCGATCGCGCGCTCGTACTCGGATCGCTTGGAGAAGTTGCGCCAGTCGTCCCCGGTGAGCTTCCAGCGCTTGAGCGGGTCGCGGTCGCGGGCCCGGAACCTGTGCAGCTGCTCCTTCTCGGAGACGTGCAGCCAGAACTTCACCAGCACCACTCCTTCGTTGCAGAGCGCGCACTCGAAATCGACGATCTCCTTGTAGGCACGCCGCCACTCGGGCTCGCTCGCGAACCCCTCGACCCGCTCGACCAGGACCCTCCCGTACCACGAGCGGTCGAACACGGTCATCCCGCCCCAGCCGGGAATCGACGGCCAGAAACGCCACAGGAAATGATGGCGCTTCTCGATCTCGGAGGGCGCTCCGAACTCCGACACGCGGACGTGCCGCGGATCGAGCGCGCTGGTCAGGCGGCGGATCGCGCCGCCCTTGCCGGCGGCGTCCCATCCTTCGAACATCACGCAGAGCGGAGGACCCAGGGAGCCATCGCCGATCAGGCCACCGGCCTGCAGCCGCAACGCCAGCAGCCGCTGCTGGGCGTCGTGGAGCTGCTTGCGGCCCTCCTGGCCGGACAGCTTCAGCGACAGGTCGACGTCGTCGAGCGCGGCCACCGAATTACTCTGGCAGCGTCGTGGCGGACACGAACGCTAGTCCCAGGCGGCTCACCGCGGGCGGGCCCCACTACTACCCGCTCCGGGCGGGCTCGGATATCGGCGGCGAGGTCTACGAGCGCATGCTGCTCGAGCACCTCCCGGGGCACGGAATCGATCTGGTCCTCGGCCTGCCCCGAGATCACCGGGTGACCGAGCCTCCCCGAGGGTGGCGCATCGACGTCCTGCGCCACCGGCGCGGCCTTCACTGGGTCGGCGCCCCCCTGGCGTTCACGCCGTATGTGGTGCGCCTGCTGCGCTCGCGCCAGGTGGATCTGCTCCGCGCCGAATCGGTCCGGTACTGCGGGCCGGCGCTGCTCGCCGGAAGGGCCCTCGCGCGCTCGCGCGTGCCAATCGTCATTCACCAGCATCACCTGTATCCGCGCTGGGCACAGCTGGAGGCGGCGATCATGCGGCGAGCGGACGCGGTGATCACGGTCTCCGCCTTTTCACAGCGGCGACTGGTCATGGCCGGGGTGCCCGCCGAGCGGATTCACGTCGTGCCCGAGGGCGTGGCGAGGCCCGCACCGACCGGGGGCTGGACCGACGCGTGGCCGCAACCGGGACTGCGGCTGCTCCACGTCGGGCGGCTCGAGCCGCGCAAGCGACCGTGGGTCGCGATCGATGCGCTCGCCGTGCTGCAGCGATCCGGCGTGGCGGCCTCGCTGGTCGTGGCCGGCGAAGGCCCTCTCCGCGAGGAGCTGCGAGGGCGCGCCGGCGTGTTGGGGGTCAGCGAAGCGGTGTGGTTCGCCGGCCGCGTTCCGGAGCCCGACAAGTGGCGCCTCTACGACAGCGCCGACGTTTTGCTGTTCGCCTCGGCGCTCGAGGGCTTCGGCCTCGTGGTGGCCGAGGCGCAATCACGTGGCGTCCCCGTGGTCGCCGCCATCGGAACCGCGACCGCCGAAGCGCTCGACCCCGGCCGAAGCGGCCTTCTCACCACCCCCGATGGCGAGGCGTTCGCGGCCCAAGTGCGCGCGCTGAGCGACGGGCCGCGCCGCCTCGAAATGGGGGCCCGCGCCGTCCGGCACGCCGAGCGCTTCGACTGGGACGCGTGTGCGGCCGGAGTGGCGCGGGTGTACCGTGAGCTAGTCGATCGCCGCCGATGAGGACTCGCGCCCAGCTCGCGGTCGCGCTCGCGGCGGTCAGCCCGCCGCTCAAGGCGTTCGAGGAGAACGTCACCTCCCAATGCGGCGAGGACGGGGTGATCCGCAGGGCGCTCGAGGTCATCGAAGACCGCGACCGCTGGTGCGTGGAGTTCGGGGCGTGGGATGGAAGACACGCGAGCAACACGTTCGCGCTGATCGACCGCGCCGGCTACTCCGCCGTGCTGATCGAAAGCGACCGATTTCGTTACCAGGCTCTCCTCCGCACCCATTCCGGACGGGACCGGGTGACCGCGCTTCACCGCCAGGTGGGATTCGAGGGCTCCGAGCGGCTGGATGAGATCCTCGCTCCGACCGCGGTGCCGGAAGACTTCGACCTGCTGTCGATCGACATCGACGGCAACGACTACCACGTGTGGGCGGCGGTCGAGCGCTATCGGCCGAAGCTCGTCGTGATCGAGTTCAACCCCACAATCCCCAACGAGATCGACTTCGTCCAGCCGCGCGACCTCGCGGTGAGCCAGGGTTCCTCCCTCGCCGCGCTCGCGAGGCTCGCGACCGCGAAGGGTTACCGGCTGATCCACGCCACCACCGTCAATGGCATCTTCGTCGACGAGCGGTACTTCGCGCGGTTCAGAATCGAGGACCCTTCGCCCGCGGCGCTGCGCGCCGACCTCTCACAGGTCACATGGCTGTTTCAGACCTACGACGGGGTGCTCCGTGTGGCCGGAAACCAGCGCCTGCGCTGGCACGACGTGCCACTCGATGCCGCCCGGCTTCAGGTGGTTCCCCCCTGGCTGCGGGGGTTTCCTCCCACGCTCACCACGGGTCGACGGATCGCCTGGCGAGCATGGCGCGCGACCCGCGAGCCCCGAGCGGCGCTCGGTCGCCTGTCCCGGCGGTTCTAGTCGCCTCGCAGCACCACGAGGGCCGCGGTCTTGGCGGCCCTCGTTCGCGTTGGGTGTGGGGATATATGGGGTGGCGCTAACTCCGCGAGGTGCTGCGCGGCTCGTCGCCCTCGTAGGTGGTGCGCGGCTCGTCGCCCTCGTAGGTGGTGTGCAGCTCCTCGCGCTCGTAAGTGGTGCGCGCCTCGCCGCCCTCGTCGTACGCGCCCGAGGTCCCGGCGAACTCCTCGCGCTCGTGATCTTCGATCAGCTCGTGATCGGCCAGCCCCCGTTCGTGCAGGCTGGCCTTCTCCTTGCGGAGCTCCGCCTCCGCGCGATCGCGGCGAGCCTCCTGCTCGGCGATTCGAGCTCGCTGCTCGGCCAGGTCGGCTTGCCGGTCGTGCGTCTCGGCGACCTCCCGGTGTTCGGATACCGCCCTCTCGCGGCGCGTATCGAGCTCGCGCTCGCGCCGCTTGACTCGCGCCTGCGCGCGGGCTCGGGGAAGAAGCACAAACAGTCCAACCAGGATCGCCAGGACAACCACGACGATCACGACGATCGCAATCACGGACATACCTCTGCCTCCTTATTTGATCTCTCATAGCGCTGCCCGTCTAAGTCGGCGCGCAAACCCCCCTGGCCGGATTTCGACCGGGACCGGCTCAGCCGTTGCGGACGTACACCGCGAAGAAGTCGCGGTCGTCAGGAGTCAGGTAGCGGGTCGCGTCACGGTCCATGCCGGGCAGGAGCTTCGCCGGAGCCAGTCCCCCAAATCCGCCGTAGAAGTTGAACGTGACCCACGCCGAGTTGATGTCGAGCTCCATTGCCCGGACGGCCCCGGCGCGCTGAAGGATCAAGGCCAGGCTCGTGGCGGTCTGGTTGTCGGCCGCGGCATAGAGCACGTCTCCGCGAGCGTCGACGCCGACGCCGGAGCGCCACACCCGTATTGCGTTGCCGAGCGTCGCGCCCCACTGCGGCCCGTCGCTCAGCTCGGGATTCAGCCGGCCACCCTGAACGATCAGCGGGAGGTTCTGGCGTGCGAACTCGACATTTGGCCCCGGATCCGGGCCTCCGGACCAAGCTCGCACGTCGGCGACGCCGTCGCGGTAGCGGATGAACGTGGCCTGCCCGTCCCGGAGCGGCGAGTAGACGTGACCGAACGCGACGAACCCGGCCCCCGCGTCCTCGAGCTTGAAGCCGCTGTTGAACGTGGCCAACAGGCGAGCGCGCAGCTGCGCCGGGACTTCCGCGGCGGCGGTGCCTGAGTTCGGGGGCTCGTACCGACCGGGATACAGCTGCAGCCAGGCGCGGGAAGCGTCTATCCAGGCGACGCCGGCGACCATCTGCGGGTAGCTCGGGTCGGGGCGGAACGTGGTTACGAGCACCGGCGGCGCGCCGCGGACGAGTGGCCCGGTCCCGTGCCAGACGCCCTCCTCCGGCAGCGGCGGGTAGATTGGAGACCTGATCGGCGGTGGTCGGTAAGCCGCGTTTGCGCCCGCGCCCTCGATCCCGACCGCGGGCAGCGATTTCAACGGCGGGCCGCCCTTGGACGGGGCATTGAGCGAGTAGTAGAAGCGCTCGACGTCCGAGACCAGCCACGCCGCGCCATTGTCCCGCAACCACTCGACCGCCCGCACCCCGAAGCCGACGTTGGACGGCCGCATCATCGCGCTCGCGAACGACACGCCCACCACGAAGCTCAGCAGCAGGCACGTGAGCACGACGATCCGGCGCAGGCGCGCCCTCGGCGCGGGGCGACGCGGGCGCGGGCGCCGGCGCGGGTGCTCAGCCGACGGACGACGGCGAGTGGGAGCTCGCGCTTCTCGGACAGCTTCCGCTGCGGTGTTTGCAGCATGCGCGTGCACGACCGGTGCCCCTTCCTTCGGGCCGGCGGCGCTCCTTCCTGCGGGCGCATGAGAATGCTCTAACTACGACGAAGCTCCTGCTCGATCGCGTCGGCGAATTCGTCGACGTCCTCGTCGGTCGTGTCCCACGAGCACATCCAGCGCACCTCGCCTATGCGCTCGTCCCACACGTAGAACGAAAACCGGTCCTGGAGCGCGGCGATCGCCGCCCGCGGCAAGGTGGCGAACACGGCGTTCGTCTGCACCGGTCGCGTGATCGCCAATCCCGGCAGGTGGCTCACGGCTTTCTCCAGGCGCGCCGCCATCGCGTTCGCGTTCTCGGCGCAGCGACGCCACAGCTCGTCGGCGAGCAACGCCTGAAACTGTGCTGCCAGGAAGCGCATCTTTGACGCCAGTTGCAGGGACTGCTTGCGCAGGTAGTCGAAGCCGTCGGCCAGCTCGGGGTCGAGGATCACGACCGCCTCGGCCCCGAGGAGCCCGTTCTTCGTGCCCCCGAACGAGAGGATGTCGACGCCGAGGTCGCCGCTCACCGAGCGCAACGGGAGCCCGAGCGCCGCTGCGGCGTTGCTCAGCCGGGCGCCGTCCATGTGCAGGATCATTTGTTGGCGACGGGCGACGTCCGCGATCGCACGCACTTCCCGCGGGGTGTAGATCGTGCCGAGCTCGGTGCACTGGGAGACCGACACCAGGCGCGGCTGCACGGCGTGCTCGTCGCCCACGCGCTCGATCAGGCTCTCAACGCGCTCGGCGGTCAGCTTTCCGTCCTCGGTGTGAGCGATAAGGAGCTTCACGCCCGCGAGCGCCTCAGGCGCGCCGCACTCGTCGACGTTGAGATGGGCGGTCTGGGCGCAGATCGCAGCCTCCCACGGCCGGCAGGCTGCCCGCAGCGACAGCACGTTCGCGGCGGTGCCGCCCCACACCAGATACGCGCGTGCATCGGCGCCGAAGTGCTCCGCGAACAGCTCCTGCACACCCCGCGTCCAATCGTCGTGACCGTAGCCCTTGACGTGCCCCACGTTCACCCGCGCGATCGCGGCGAGCACCTCAGGATGGATCGTCGCCGAGTTGTCGGACGCGAAGCCGCGGGCAGGATGCACGCCGGCCAGCTTAAAGGCACCGATTCTGCGCTGGGCGTGCGGAGCTACTCGTCCGCGCCGCTGAGACAATGACGGGTGCGTGAGCCAGCCAGAGACCCCAGTTGAGCTAAGGCCCCTTCCGCCCGGCACCGGTCAGATCGTGCTGTCGCCCTCGGTGCCGGCGGAGGCCCCCGCCGACCTCGTCCGCGACCTGTACCGGCTGAGCGACCCCGCCCTCTCCGAGCTCGGACTCGACCAATTCCTCGACGAGCTCCTCAACCGGGTGCGCGATGCGCTAGGCGTGGACACGGCCGCGATCCTCCTGCTGGACCGCGAGGCGAAGCAGCTGGTCGCCCGGGCCGCCAAGGGGCTCGAGGAGGAGGTCGAGCAGGGCGTGCGGATTCCCATCGGCAAGGGATTCGCCGGCCGCATCGCGGCCGAACGGGTGGCGATCTTCATCGCCGACGTGGATCACGCGGACATCCTCAATCCGATCCTGCGCGAGAAGAGGATCCGCTCGCTGCTGGGCGTCCCCCTGATCGTCGAGGGCGACCTGATCGGGGTGATGCACGTCGGGTCCCTGACGCCGCGGGTGTTCGACGCGGAGGACCTCGCTCTGCTCGAGGTCGCGGCGGCACGCGCTGCGCCCGGGATCGAGCGGGCACGCCTGTACACCGCGCTCGAGCGCGAACACCGCGTGGCGGTGCTCCTGCAGCGAAGCCTGCTGCCAAGAGGTCTGCCGGACGTGGTCGGAGTGCCGGTGGCCGCCCGCTACCTCTCGGCCCGAGACGAGGTCGGCGGCGATTGGTACGACGTGATCGAGCTGCCGGAGGGCCGGCTGGGCATCGCGATCGGCGACGTGGTCGGGCACGGACTGGGGGCGGCCGCGCTCATGGGACAGCTGCGCACGGCGCTGCGCGCGTATGCGCAGGAGGGCCACGGCCCCAGCCGCACGCTCGAGCTCGTCGACTGCTTCGTCCAGACCATGCCCCAGCAGCCCATGGCGACGGCGGCGTATGCCCAGTTCGACCCCCAATCGGGAAAGTTGGCCCTGGCGACGGCCGGGCACCTCCCGCCGGCGATCGTGGGGCCGCTCGGTCCCCGGTCCCTCCGGGTGACCCCCGGGGCGCCGCTGGGGGCGTTCCCGTACGGCGCCGCCCCGGAGCAGGAGCTGACGCTTCAGAGCGGGGAGGTGATCGTGATGTACACGGACGGGCTAATCGAGCGCCGTGGAGAGCCGCTCGAGCTCGCGATCGACAAGCTCCTCGAGCTCATACGGGAGGCGAGCTCGGCCGAGGAGGCCTGCCAGCTTGCGTTCGACGGGCTGGTCCCGCCCGAGGGCCTGGACGATGACGTGGCGATCGTGGCGCTGCAGAACGCGCCGGTTCCGAACGCGCTGCGGCTTGCCCTCGCCGCCGACCCGAAGGTGCTCGCGCACGTGCGGCGGGCGGTACGCCGCTGGCTTAGCGAGTACGGGACGGGCGCCGAGCGCTCAGGAGAGATCGCGCTCGCCGTGAGCGAAGCGTGCGCGAATGCGATCGAGCACGCCTACGCTCCGGGTCCCGCTTCCTTCGAGCTGCAGGCCGAAGTGATCGACCGTGACGCGGTGTTCACGGTCCGAGACTGGGGACGGTGGCGGCCGGCGCGCCGCGGCAACCGCGGCCGCGGCCTCAGGATCATCGACGCGGCGATGGACGACGTGAGGCTCGAGACCACCCCGACGGGCACCACGATCGTGATGCGCCGGCGGCTGGGAGCGGGATGAGGCTCGCAGACGTCGACTTCACCGAGCGCGACGGCTCCGTGATCGCAGCCGTGCGGGGCGAGATCGACATGTCAAACGCGAGCGCGCTCGGCGACGCCGTCGGCGGCGCGACGCCCGGTGACGCCCTGCGCGTCGTCCTCGATCTCAGTCGCGTGAACTATCTGGACAGCGCGGGGATCCATTTGATCTTCCGGCTTCGCCAGAGCCTGCGAGACCGCGACCTGGAACTCGCGGTCGTGATCCCGCCTGAGTCGCCGGCCAACGACGCGCTGCGGCTGGCGGGGTTGATGGGCCGCATGGAAATCGCCCGGACGCTCGAGGAAGCGCTCGGCACTTAGGGTCGCGCCGGCTCAGTGCCGCGCATCCGGACGTGCGCCCCGGTCACTCGAACTCCGGCGCCGTCCACCCGGGAAGGACATCGGGCAGGCCGTCGCTGACACGGTCGGTGAAGCGTGGGGGACGCTTCTGAAGGAACGAGGCGATGCCCTCGACGACATCCTCGGACCGCCCCCGGTAGAACATGCCGCGCGAGTCGGCGCGGTGGGCGAGCATGGGGTGCCCGGCGCCGAGCATGGTCCACATCATCCGGCGGGCCAGGGCCACCGACACCGGCGCGGCGTTCTCGGCAATCTCCCGTGCGAGGGCACGGGCGGCGTCGAGAAGTTCACCCGCCGGGTGGACGCTGCGCACGAGTCCGCCCTCCAGCGCCTCCGCGGCGTCGAAGACGCGACCGGTGGCCGCCCACTCCATCGCGCGGCTGATGCCGACCACTCGCGGCAGGAACCAGCTCGAGCACGCCTCGGGCACGATCCCGCGGCGGACGAACACGAACCCGATCCTGGCTCCTTCCGCGGCGAGGCGGATGTCCATCGGCAGCGTCATCGTCGCTCCGACCCCGACCGCGGGACCGTTGATCGCGGCGATCACGGGCTTGGTCGACTCGAACACCCGGAGCGTGAACTCCCCGCCGCCGTCCCGAGGGACCGTGGAGCCTCCCTGATCGCCGTGCCTGAACGTGTCCCCGCCCTCCTGGAGATCGGCGCCGGCGCAATACGCGCGCCCGGCGCCGGTGACGATCACTGCTCGAACCTCGTCGTCGGCATCGGCTCGGTCGAAGGCCTCGATGAGGTCTCGCCCCATCGTCGCCGTCCACGCGTTCAGCCGCTCGGGCCGGTTCAGCGTGATCGTGAGGACACCGTTGTCGAGATCCGTGGTGATCTGCTCGAACTCCATTTGGTCGCTCCTGGGGTCGACGGTTGTCTGGGGCGCGTGGCCACGCGGGCCACGCGCCCACGAGCAAACCTTGCCACAAGCGTGTCAAGGTTCGGTAGCATGATTGCGATGCGCGACTTCTTATCGGCCACGCGCGAGCGCATCATCGTCTACGACGGCGGGATGGGCGCGACGCTCGAGCAATTCGACCTGAGCCTCGAGCGCGATTACCGGCTGCCCGGGCGCTGCCACGAGGCCCTCGTGCTGAACCGGCCGGACGTGATCGAGGGCGTACACGCCTCAATGCTCGAGGCCGGCGCGGAGGTCCTCGAGACCGACACCTTCCAGGCGTCGCGCCTGAAGCTCTCCGAGTGGGGACTCGAGGACCACACCCTCGAGATCAACCTCAAGGCGGCCGAGATCGCTCGCCGGGCGGCCGGCGAGCATCGCTTCGTCGCCGGGTCCATCGGCCCTACCGGCTTTCTGCCCGCCAGCGACGACCC
>JAFASF010000346.1 GCA_019244745.1 Solirubrobacterales bacterium
CTGGCGATGGTGATCGACAACCTCGATCGGTGCCGCGCGGAATATGTGGTCGAGCTGCTCGAGGGGCTTCAGACGTTGCTGAAGAACCCGGACACCGAGACAGACAAGACTCGGCTAGTCGCCGTCCTTGTACCCGCCGAGCGGGATTGGTTGTGCGATAGCTACCTGCAGGTCTACGATGAATTCCAACACGCCTTGCGCCAGCCAGGGCGTCCCTTCGGGCTGGGATTCGTCGACCGGGTCTTCGAGCTGGCACTGCGTCTGCCTCCGCCGGCTCCGGCCGACCAACGAGCGGTGTCGCCCCGAGGCGTGGTCGAGGAGATCGGCCGGGCGTGCTCGGAGCTCGAGATCCGGAGGCTAGTCGCCGGCGCCGAGCGCAGGTACGGCGGAGGTAGGCCCATCTCGGAGCTCCGCCTGGCGGCGGTACGGCGCCTCGGTAAGCTCGAGCTCGACTCGAGCGGCGAACCGCGCCTCGATACCGAGCGCGTCCTCCAAGAGCTCGTCGATGCGTTGGCGCCGGGACCGACCATCACCAACCAGCTGCATGCGGCGTACTGCGTGCAACGCACCACGCAGCTGCTCGGCGGCCGGGTGATCGACGACGATGACGATGCGATCCGCCGGCTGGGGCTGTGGACGATTCTCGGTCTGCGGTGGCCGCTCCTGGCCGAGTCGCTCGCTCGCCGGCCCGAGCACGTCGAGCTCGTGCGCCAGCAACAGGCGCCCGACGGCGTCAGCGGCGACCTCGAGCAGGTTTTTACGGACCCCGAAGTCGCGCAGCTGACCTCCCAGAGGCCGGGCCTCGGCCCCGACAATGTCAGGCGGTTCACCAGTCGGATGGGGGACGATCGACAGCCACCGGCCATCGCGCGGGTCCCGGCGAACCCCGCGCCCACCCCTGCCGCCACCGCGCCGACCCCGGTCGACACCCCGCAGACTCCCGGCGAACCCGCGCCGACCCCCGCCGGCGTCGCGCTCGCCTGAGCCGGACCGATTGTCGCGAAACTATCGGCGGTGGACAACCGTGAGATCGCCGACCGCCTGGACGCGTTTGCATCGTTGCTGGAGCTGGTCGAGGCGAACCCGTATACGACGCGCGCCTACCGCCGGGCCGCGGAGACGATCCGGGGCGCCGCGCTGCCAGTGGCCGACCTCGTGGGGTCCGGGCGGGCGCGTGAGCTCCGTGGGATCGGCCCGGGCATCGAGGCGAGGCTTCGCGAGCTCATCGAGACCGGCGGCATTGCCGAACTCGCCGAACTCGAGCGCGAGCTCGCGCCCGATCTCGTTGGTCTCGGCCGCTACCTCGGCCTCGGCGCGAGACGCTCGATCGAGCTCGCGCGGGCCCTTGATATCCGCACTGCCGACGAACTGCGTGACGCCGCGGCCGAGGGTCGCCTGCGGACGGTGCCGGGAATCGGGGCCAAGACCGAGGCACGGCTGCGCGAGGCGCTCGCCCGTGAAACGGACGCGCGTCCCCGGGCGGGCCTTCTGCTCAACCGTGCTCGGGAGCTCGTAGGCGGGATAGCCGCGGCACTCGACGGCGAGGCGGCGGGCGACGTACGGCGGTGGCGTGACTCGTGCGAGCGGCTGGCGGTGGTCTGCTGCACCCGAGATGCGGACTCGGTGCTCGGGCACTTCGCTGCGCTGCCGCAGATCGTTGCGCTGCTCGAGCAAGACGATGGGCGCGCGGTGGGGGTGACGGTCGAAGGGGTGCCCGTGGAGGTGGTGGTGGCCGAACCGGAGAGGTTCGGGACGGCTCTGGTCCGCGCAACCGGCTCGGCCGCGTACGTCGAGGCGCTCGAGCCCCTGCCTGAGGCGCCCGACGAGGAGGGGGCATACCGGCGCCTCGACCTCCCCTGGTGTCCGCCCGAGCTGCGCGAGGCGCCGTTCCGGGGCGAGCCGCCGCCGCTCTTGGAACTGGATCAGATTCGTGGCGATTTGCACTGCCATACGACCTGGTCGGATGGGCGTGGGAGCGTGGAGGAGATGGCGCGCGCCGCTCGAGAACGTGGATACGACTACGTCGCGATCTGCGATCACACGCCTGCCGTCGGTGCCGTCCAGGGGCTCACCCCGACCGACGTCCGCCGGCAGGCTGAGGAGATTGCCGTGGCAAACGAGCAGCTGGCCCCGTTCCGCGTGCTGCGCGGCATCGAGTGCGACATCCTCACCGACGGACGCCTCGACCTTCCGGACGACGTCCTGGCGGAGCTCGAGTGGGTGCAGGCCAGCGTCCACGGCGGCCAGCGGATGCCGCGCGGTGAGCTGACCAAGCGCGTCGAAGAGGCCATGCGCAATCCGTACGTGCGCTGCCTCAGCCATCCGAAGGGGCGCTACATCAACCGGCGGCCGGAGAACGCGCTCGACCTGGAGCGCGTGTTCGAGGTGGCGCTCGAGGAAGGAGTGGCGCTCGAAGTCAACGGCCTCCCCGACCGTCTCGACCTCAGCGGTGAGCACGTCCGCGACGCCCTCCTCGCGGGAGTGCGCGTCGTCTGCTCGACCGACGCGCACTCGGTGCGCGGACTCGGGAACATGACGCTCTCGGTGGCGACGGCGCGCCGGGGCTGGGCGACGCCCGCAGACGTAGTCAACACACGCTCGTTGCCCGCGATCCTCGAGCGCTAACGGGTGTTTCGCCGGAGCGGCGTCCGGGATTTGCCGCGATATGCGAGGTAAATCGCGGACACCCGCCCGGTACTCTCGGATCTGTGAACAGTGCGGTCGCGCAAGAGGCTCTTGGGGTGGCGATCTCGGCGGGGGTGCCGGTCCTTTTGTGGGGGAGCCCGGGAACGGGCAAGACGTCGGCCGTGGTTGCGCTGGGGGAGGCGCTCGGATGGCCCGTGGAGACCGTGATCGGGTCCATCCGCGAGCCAAGCGACTTCGCCGGGCTGCCGGTCGTCGTCGGTGGCTCCGTCCACCTCTCCCCGCCGGGGTGGGCGACCCGCCTGTGCGAGGCCCGGGAAGGGCTGCTCTTCCTGGATGAGCTGACGACCGCCCCGCCGGCGGTTCAGGCGGCCATGCTGCGCGTGGTGCTCGAGCGCGTGGTGGGCGATACAAAGCTGCCGCCCGGCGTACGGGTCGTGGCGGCCGCCAACCCGCCGGATGAAGCTGCGGATGGCTGGGAGCTCGCTGCGCCGCTCGCGAACCGGCTCGTGCATCTCGATTGGCCGGTCGACGGCAAGCAGATCGCCAAAGGACTGGCCGTAGGGTTCCCCCGCCCGGTGCTGGCGGGCATCGAGAACCCGCCCAACACGGCACAAGCGATGGCGGCCCGGGCGGCGGTCGGTGCTTTCCTCGAGGTGCGACCGCCGCTGGCCTTGCAGCTGCCGCGCTCCGCGGCCGACGCCGGTCGTGGCTGGCCCAGTCCACGTAGCTGGGAGGCGGTCGCGCGGCTGCTGGCGGCCTGCGAGGCATCGCACGCTTCGGAAGCAGCACGCGCGACGCTCGTGGAGGGCGCCGTGGGCGACGGCGCCGCGCTCGAGTTCCTGGCGTGGCTCGAGCACCTGGATCTACAGGATCCCGAAGCCGTGCTCGCGGACCCGGACAGCTTCGTCCTGCCGGAGCGCAGCGACCGAGCATTCGCGGTCCTCACGGCCGTCGCAGCGGTCGCGATCGCCGACGGCGGTGAACAGCGCTGGCAGCAGGCTTGGCAGGTCGTCGCACGCGCCGCCGAGGGTGCCCCCGACGTCGCAACCCTGGTTGCGCGAACCCTCGCCGGTCATCGGCCCGCCGGAGCCGAGGTTCCCGAGGCGCTGATGGAGTTGGCCCCGGTGCTGCGCGCGGCCGGATTGTTGCGGCGGGAGGTCGGGCGATGACGCGACAGGATGATGCCGCACTAGGGAGGACTGGTGCAATTTCTGCGGATTGACGACCTGCCGCAGGACCTACGCCGGCGATGGGCGGCGGGTCGCGTCTGGGCGGCGCACGAGGCGCCGTACCTCGCGAGCGCGCTGCTGGCGCTCGATCCGGTCGTGGTCCAAAGCTCGAACGGGGACAGCGATCCCACAATCGACCTGCGCGCCTTTCCAACCGATCGTCGCTGGCACGTCTACATCGATCCGAACGTCCTCGATGCCGTCGAGGTGGGCGAGATTGGATTCTGGCTCTTGCATCAGGTCAGCCATCTTCTGCGCGAACACGCGGCCCGGTATCCCGGGCCACCAGCCCCCGAGCGGGCAGATTCCTCCCCACTGGCCGCGCGCACCGCGGATCATCAGCGCTGGAACGTCGCGGGCGATGCCGAGATCAACGACGACCTGCACACCACGAAGCTGGAGTTGCCCGACGGTGCCGTACATCCGTCGCGGCTGGGCCTGCCCGAGAGCTGGACCGCGGAGCAGTACTGGGACGCGCTGGATCCCGACGGCGACGCGGAACCGGGCCGCGAGCCATCGGGCGCCGGCGAACCAACGGCGCCCGGGGACGCGCGTGCGGTGGCGGCGCCCGAGGGCGCCGACCGTCGGCCCTCGCCGGGGGACGCCGGCGAACAGACGGGGCCCGATTGCGGAAGCGGCTGTGACGGCCAGGACCGCTCCTGGAACTGCAACCAGCCTGGGCTTACCGCCGTCGGAGCGCGGCTGCTGTCCCGTGACACCGCGCGCCGGATCCGGGAGCACGCCCGGCAGCGCGGAGATACCCCGGCCGGTTGGCAGCGATGGGCGGACGAGATCCTCGAGCCGAGCGTGAACTGGCGGCGTCAACTCGCGGCGCACGTACGCCGGGGCGCAGCGGACGTCACCGGCCGGGTGGACTTCACCTACCGCCGGCCCTCGCGGCGGGCCGCCGCCGTGCCGAATGTTGTGCTCCCGAGCCTGCGGCAGCCGCTCCCTCGGGTGGCGCTGGTTGTTGACACCTCGGGCAGCATGAGCGACGCGATGCTCGGACAGGCGCTTGGCGAGGTCACAGGAGTGCTGCGGAGCCTCGGGGTCGCTCGGCGGAATCTGCGGGTGATCGCGTGCGACGCTCGTGCGTACGAAGTGCAGCAGGTTCGCGACCTCCGCGCGATCCGGCTCGAGGGCGGGGGCGGCACGGACATGGGCGTGGGGATCGAGGCCGCCGCCTCCGTGCGACCGCGCCCCGACATGATCATCGTCCTCACCGACGGCTACACGCCCTGGCGGTCGGCGCCGCCGCCCGGCATCCGCGTCGTCGTCGGCCTGATGGACCGCCGCGGAACGACGCCCGAGTGGGCGGAGACGGTCCTGATCGGCGATGCGGCCGGTGGGCGATCATGACCAGGACGACGTTCGACCGGCCAGAGCCCGATGACCGCTCGTCGTTCGACCCCGAGGCCTGGGAGGCGGTAGGCATATCCGCGCGAGACGGCCGGAAGTGGTCGCAGCACCGCATCGAGCCGGCGGACGCGGCGCGCTGGCGGCGCGCGGGCGTGGCAGAGCCGATCGACGCCGTTCGTTGGAAGATCGCCGGCGTCTCACCAGACACGGTGCGCGAATGGGTGTACGCGGAGATCGATGCTCGCGAAGCCGTCGGCTGGACGGAGCTCGGATTCAACGTGGTGCAGGCCCGCAAGCACAAGCGCGCGGGTCGGACGCCGGTACAGGCGTACGGCCGGGAGCATCGATCCCGGGCGCCCGGTCCACAGCAGCGCCCGCGCCCGTACGGCCGCTCGGGTGGCGCGTACGCGACCACGGTCGGTCCGTCCGGTCCGGGCTACAAGGGTCACGTCACCGCCCACCGCTTCATGCAAGCGGTGCAGGGCCGCGACCCGCAGTTGACGCACTCGTACATGCACCGTCAGTGGGTCGACGATGAGGCCATCGCCTGGGCGGTCCACGGCATCGAGGCGAGCGAGGCGCTGGCGTGGAAGGAATTGGGCATCACGCCGGTGGAGGCGGAGCGGCAACAGGCGCAGGGGATGAGCGCGATGCAATCCGTCAAGGCGTGGTGGCAGGCCGGCATTCCGTTCGACGAGGTCGCGGATTGGATCGGGGCCGGGCTGACCCCGTCGGAAGCAGCACAGCAACGCGCCAATGGGGTCACCGCCGAGCGCGCCGCCGTTCTGCGCAGCCTTCAGAAAGACCAGTAGCTCACACCCCTGCTGCGGCGCGCGCTTCCTCGGGATTCGGGTAGTGCACGATCTCCGCCACCTTCCCGTCGCGGAATGCCGGGAGGTTCGCAGTCAGCGCCTCGCTCCCGGACGCCGATCGAGGTCGCATGATCACGACCACGCGATCGCCGGCGTCGATGACCTCGACCAGCTCCCCGAGCGCGCACGGCCGTGCGCCTGGCGCATGAACTGGAAGGCTTCATCGCGATTACGGCAAGCGCCCGGGGCCGTTGGGTCGCCGCCGTGCCATTTGACATTCGGGTCCAGCAAGTCGCGGATCGCATCGAGATCCCCGCGTGCCGCGGCGGCATATCCACGCCGCGCGATCTCGATATTCGCCCTCGACACGGTCAGGATTGTCGCACCGCCGCGGACGCCGGCCGGAATCTTGATCGGTCGATTCGCTTGAATTGCGGTTAGCAGAGGGGAGGACGGCGTTTCAGGAATCGGCGCACCGACCGCACCGAGCGCGACATAGGAGACGCCGCCGCGCCGGACTTGTATCGTTGCCGCGTGAAAGCGAGCCAGGACGAGCGGCCATGAGCAACCGAATCAACCACGTCAGCGTCAACGCGCGCGACCTACGGGAGTCGACCGACTTCTATGTCGAGCTCTTCGATGCTCAGCCGATCCCGACTCCGAATTTCGGCCTCCCCGTCCAGTGGCTCGCCCTCGACCGCACGCAGCTGCACCTGTTCGAGCGCGACCTGCAGCCGACGAGCCACCATCACTTCGCGATCACGGTCGATGACGTCGAGCCGGTTTACCGCGCGGCCGAGCGCCGCGGCGTCTTGGACCGGCGGGCCTTTCGCCACCATCTCATCGAGCTGCCCGGAGACGTCGTCC
>JAFASF010000373.1 GCA_019244745.1 Solirubrobacterales bacterium
CGGCCTCGCCCGGGGAACTGATCGAGGCCCAGCTCGCGCTGGCGGCGGCCGACCCTCCGGCGCCCTGGACCCTCTCCCAACGCCGTGAGCTCGCGATCGGCGCGTGCGCGGTGATCTTCCCGCGCCGCTTGACCGGGCCCGGGGCGCGCGGGGACCGGGCGTGGGCGGCAGCGGCGGTGCTCCTTGAGCGGCGAGTCATCGCGCAGGCGACGGTTCTCACCTACGCGGGCGCCGCCTACATCGCCGGGCTGCTCGCGCTTCGCGAAGGGGCCGCACTCGAAGCCGCGGTCCGTCCCCTGGCGGAAGCCCCCGACGTTCTGCTCGTCGATGGGACCGGCCGCGACCATCCGCGGCGGGCCGGCATGGCGCTCCACCTCGGCGCGGTCCTCGGTCTTCCCACGGTCGGCGTGACCCACCGCCCCCTGCTGGCGGAGGGGGGCTGGCCGGAAGACGTGCGCGGCGCCGCCTCGCCGCTGCGGCTCGACGGCGAGACGGTCGGGGCCTGGCTGCGGACGAGGTCCCGCACTCGCCCGCTCGCCGTCCACCCCGGTTGGCGGACGGACGTGGAGACCGCCGTCGACGTCGTGCTGAGCGCAACCTTCGGTCACCGCACCCCCGAGCCGTTCAGGGTGGCGCGACGGTTGGCGAGGACGGCGCGGGCCGGCGCTCGGGGTGGCTAGGAGGAGACCGACACGGCCGCGGCCAGGCGCGCGAGCATCTCCCGGTATATCCGGCCCAGGCTTCGGGGCGCGAACGTCCGCTCGAAGAACCCGCCGATCCCCCCGGCTCCGTCCCACGAGGACTCGAGCGTCACATCGCTTCCCGCGCCCGATGCAGACACCGTCCACGTACTGACGAACGACGACAGCTCGTCGCGTTCCTCGAGCGCGCCATCTGATTCCTGCACCCGCAGGCGGTAGTCGCGCTCGCGGCCGCCGGCTTTGAAGTTGTAGGTGATCACGGTGCCGGCGCCGTCGCCGCCCTCCTCCACCCGGTAGGCGGTGTAGTTGCTGGTCAGGATCCGCGGGCGGGCCTCGCGGTAGTCGCGCAGGAACGCGAGCACCCGCTCGGGCGGCGCCTCCACCGCGCCGCTGGCGCGAGCGACGACCTTGGCCATGGGCGCATTGTGGCATCGCCGCGGCCGCGGCCGAAGTCGGGCATGATTCGCCGTCGTGTTCGCCGTCTTCGCCACCGAGCTCGACGCCGAGGATCCGCTCAGGGGATTGAGCGCCGGCGAGCGCCCCGATCCCGACGCGCCGGACGGGTGGACCACGGTGACGGTCAAGGCCGCCTCGCTCAACCATCACGACTTGTGGTCCCTGCGCGGCGTGGGGCTGAGCCACGACCGGCTGCCCATGATCCTTGGCTGTGACGCCGCCGGTATCGACGAGAACGGAGACGAGGTCGTCGTCCATTCGGTGATCACCGATGACTCCTGGCGCGGCGACGAGACGCTCGACCCTCGGCGATCGATCCTCTCAGAGCGCCACCAGGGCGCGTTCGCCGAGCGCGTCGCAGTCCCCCGCCGCAACGTGCTCCCCAAGCCTTCGGAGCTATCGCTCGAGGAGGCCGCGTGCCTGCCGACCGCGTGGCTGACCGCGTACCGGATGCTGTTCACGCGGGGCCGCGTCACCCCCGGCTCGACGATTCTCGTGCAGGGGGCGAGCGGCGGCGTGGCCACGGCGTTGACGACGCTCGCCACCGCGGCCGGAATCCGCGTGTGGGTGACCAGCCGCTCGGAGGAGAAGCGGGCCCGGGCGCTGGAGCTCGGCGCCGACCAGGCATTCGAGAGCGGAGCACGGCTTCCCGAGCGCGTCGACGCGGTGATGGAGACAACCGGCCAGGCGACGTGGCGACACTCTCTTCGTTCGCTCAAGCCGGGCGGGACGGTCGTGATCTCCGGCGTCACCACGGGCGACGCGCCACCCGCGGAGCTCAGCCGGATCTTCTTCCTCCAGCTGACCGTGACCGGTTCAACGATGGGCACGCGCGAGGAGCTCGAGCGGCTGATCCGCTTCTGCATCCAAAAGGACGTGCACCCGGTCATCCACGCGAGCATGCCGCTCTCCGAGGCGCGCCAGGGGTTCGAGTCGATGCTCTCCGGCGACGTTCACGGCAAGATCGTGTTCACGCTCTGAGCAGCGCCCGCGATCAGCTCTCCCGAATCGGATCGCTGCTAGCCGCAATTTCGCGTTCGAGGTCGAGCTCGGTTCGAACGCCGAGCCGGTTGAGCGCCCCGTTCGCCTCCTCGAGGTCGCCGGCGTCGGCAACCGCGCGGGCGAGTCGGCCCGCCGCTCGGATGAGGCCCTCCACATCGAAATAGAACGTCGCCGCAGCGATCGTGGTCAGCTCGAGCGTCCGCGCTCCGCCGCGGATCGTGGTCAGCCCGGACGCTCCCCGAAACGCGCGGACGGCCTGGGCGCTGGCCTCGGTCGGAACCAGCGCGATCGCCTGCTCGAGTCGGTCGGCCACCAGCGCCGTCAACCCGCGGGCGCCGCACAGGCCACCCGCGGCGGCCACGTCGGCCATCCGCGCCAGGACCTCGGCCGGGGTCAGCTCGGCGTCGCAACCGATCCCGAAGATCCCGGCGAGCACCGGCCGGCCGGCGGAATGCAGACGAGCGGCCACCGCGAGCATGACCGAATCGCAGAGAGGACTGCGCAGGCCTCGCTCGTCTCCCCGAGCAAGCACGTCCCCGCCCACGTCGACGAACACGATCAGGTCGCGCTCCAGGCGCTCCGCGGCATGGAGGAGCCCGGCCGAGATCGCGCCGGGGCCCGCCTGTATGTCGATCAGCAGCGTGCGCTCGCCGAGGAACTCGGCCATGCGCGACTCCGCGAACCGCACCCCGCTATCGCGCACTCGCGTTTGCGGGCCGGCGAGCAGGATCCCCGGCGCGAGCTCATCGGCGTCCGCGATCTCCGCTGCGCTCCGCGGGCCCGGCACGGGATCGACCGGCCTCCGTTCCCAGCTGATTCCGCCAACCATCGGCTGTGCCCCGTCATACACGCGCGCGAACTCGGCGGTCGCGAGCGCGCCCACGACGTCGCCGCCTCCGCCCATGCCAACGACGAGCGGACGCTGGGAACGGCGAAGCACCACCTCGGCGTCGGACATCGCCCGTGGACTCTAGGGCCCGAGCGGCTCAGCCCGCGTGGCTGAGCCGCTCGCCGGCTTCGCGAAGCGCGCGCCTGGCGTCGGCGCCGATGTCGCGAACCAGCTCGCCCGCGGGCCGCGCAAGCGCGAGCTCGTGCGCCTGTCCGGCCCACAGGTTGAATGCGTCCGCGTCGCCCCGCTTGCGGGCAGCGGCGCGCAGCAGGCTCGTGACGTGATGGATCTCGGGATAGGCGACGGGCGCGCTCGCGCTGTGCTCGAGCATGAATCGGTTGACGATTCCGCGCGCCAGGCGTCCGGTGAACGCGCGGGTCAGACGGGTCGCACCGGGCTCGCTCAAGAGGGTTCGCTGCGCGTCCGACGTGCCCGCCTCCGGACAGAGCATCAGGGCCGTCCCGAGCGCGGCGGCGCGTGCGCCGGCGCACAGCACGGCCGCCACCGCGGCGCCGTCGGCGATCCCGCCCGCGGCGATGAGTGGCAGCGGGACGGTCCGCGTGACGAGGCGCAGCAACGGGAGCAATCCCAGCTCGCCCGCCTCGTCCCCATCGCTGAAACCGCCGCGGTGCCCGCCCGCCTCGACGCCCTGCACGATCAGGGCGTCGGCTCCGGCGCTCTGGGCCTCGAGGGCCTCCGCAGGCCGCGTGACCGTCACCCATACCGCGATCTCCGCCCGGTGCAGCCGCTCCACTACCGCTGCGTCCGGACACCCGAACGTGAAGGACACGACCGGAACGTGCTCCGCACAGACGAGCTCGAGCTTTCCCTCCCACTCGTCGTCCTCGTGTCTGGGCTCGCCGAGATCGACGCCCTGGCGGGCGGCTTCGGGAGCAAGCTCGCGCAGGTAATCGAGGAGCCGCCCCGGATCCGCGGGCTCGCGCGTCGGCACGAAGATATTGACCCCGAACGGCCGCTCGGTGGCGGCGCGCACCGCCGCGATCTCCTCGCGCACCGCGTCGGCGCGCTTATAGCCGGATGCGATGAAGCCGAGGCCGCCCGCCTCGCAGACCGCGATCGTGAGCTCGGGCGTGGACGGGCCGCCGGCGAGCGGTGCCTGGACGATCGGCTCGGTCAGCGTGGTCAGGTCAAACACGGGGCTTGTCGAACCGGTGTCGGTCAGGAGCTCTGGCGTGCCGCGGGCGATGGTCGCTCGGCGCTCGGTCTCGATGGTCGTGCGCGACTCCGCTGTCGAACAGAGTGATCGCGAGCTCGATGAACTCCTTGGCCGCCGGCGAGTGGCGTCGGTCCCGGCGCCAGGCGAGCGTGATGTCACGCGTGAGCGAGGGCTCGGTCAGGGTGAGGACCGCAACGTCCGCGCCAGGCTGCCGCGTGTCCGACCGCGGCAGGATCGCCACACCCATGCCGCGCGCCACCAGGCGGAGGATCCGCTGGCTCTCGTTCGATTCGAGTTTGACCTGAGGCTCAAACCCCGCGTCTCGCGCGGCGAAGCCCAGGAGCTCTCGCAGTCTGGCGCCTTCGCGGTAGCTGATGAACTGCTCGCTGGCCAGCTCGGCCATGCGCACTCGCCGGCGCTTGGCGAGCCGGTGCGCCCGCGGCAGGACCGCCACCAGCTCTTCGGAGACCAGCTGATGCAGGCCGAGGCCGTGGCTCTCGATCCGCTCGGTCACGGAGAGGAAGGCCAGGTCGAGCAGGTCGTCCCGGATCATCTCCGCGAGTTCCTCGCTCGACTGCTCGCGCACGGTGAGTTCGACGCCGGGATGGCGCTCGTGGAAGATGGCCAGCGCCAGCGAGACGTCGACGGGCCCCATGGTGTGCATCGCCCCCACCGTCACGTGACCGGTCAGCAGGCCTCGGAGCTCCTGGAGCTCCGCCTGCGCGGCCTCGAGCTCCGACAGGATGCGCCGCGCCCGTGTCACGAGCAACTCTCCGGCATCCGTGATCGCCACGCGGCGAGTGGTGCGCTCCACGAGGGCCACACCGAGCTCGTCCTCGAGCCGGCGGATCTGCTGAGACAGCGCCGGCTGGGCGATGTGCTCACGCTCGGCGGCTCGGGTGAAGTGGTGCTCGTCGGCGAGTGCGACGAGGTAGCGAAGTTGGCGAATATCCATAAGCTGTGCCTATAAATCGGTGATAATACTCGTCTTGGACATCTAAAGCGATTGCGGGCATCATGTTGCTCGCAACACCCTCTCCTCCCCCCTCGAGGGCGCCCCGAGATTCGGCCTCATACTCCGCCGTCTCCGGGGCGCACTCATTTAACCCACGTGGGAGCGGTAGTTGCGGGGACAACTACCTGCTACCCTCAAGCGCGTGGAACTCGGACTCGCCACTTTCGCTGACCTTCCCTCCGACGTCAGTCCCGAGCAGCGGATGCGCGACCTCCTCGAGGAGGCCGTGCTCGCGGACGAGCTCGGACTGGACGTGTTCGCGATCGGCGAGCATCACCGCCCGGATTTCCTGGTCTCCTCGCCGACGACGGTGCTCGCGGCGCTCGCGGTCAAGACCGAGCGGATCCGCCTCTCGAGCGCGGTCACGGTCCTCAGCTCGGATGATCCGGTCCGGGTGGTTCAGCAGTTCGCCCACGTGGACCTGCTGTCGGGCGGCCGCGCGGAGATCATGGCCGGACGTGGTTCGTTCATCGAGTCGTTCCCGCTGTTCGGCTACGACCTCGACGACTACGACGAGCTGTTCTCGGAGAAGCTCGAGCTACTGCTCGAGATCCGCGAGTCCGAGCACGTCACGTGGTCGGGTCGCCATCGCGCCGCCCTGAACGACGCCGGCATATGGCCGCGGCCGATCCAGCAGCCGTTGCCGGTGTGGGTCGCGGTCGGGGGAACGCCGCAATCGGTGGTCCGGGCGGCCGCGCTCGGACTCCCCCTCACGATCGCCATCATCGGCGGGCAGCCGGAGCGGTTCGTGCCGCTCGTCGAGCTCTACCGCACTGCCTGGGAAGCTCACGGCCGCGATCCGGCCGACGCCAGGCTGGCGATCAACACCCACGCGTTCGTCGGCGAAAGCCAAGCCCAGGCGGACTCGGCCTTCGCGACCCCGTACCTTGAGATGATGAACCGGATCGGGCGCGAGCGGGGCTGGCCTCCGGCCGGGCGCCAGGAATACGAGGCGCTGCGCTCGCCGCGCGGCGCGCTCGCGGTGGGCTCACCGGAACAGGTGGCGGAGAAGATCCTGTTCGAGCACGAGCTGTTCGGCCACCAGCGCTACGTCGGGCAGATGAGCGTCGGCGCGGTCGGGCACGCCGACGCGATGCGCTCGATCGAGCTGTTCGGCACGGAGGTCGCGCCCCTGGTTCGCGCCGAGTCCAGGCGCCGCGCCGAGCTAGCGGCCCCGGCCGCCTGACCGCGCGCCCGGACGAAACCAATCAATATCCAAGGGGTGGATGCGGAGGCTCACCGCCAGACGGCGTTCCTGTTCGACCTCGACGGCACGCTCATCGACAGCGTGTATCAACACGTGGTGGCCTGGCGGGAGGCGCTCGAGGGCGTCGGCATCAACCTCGCGGTGTGGAAGATTCACCGGCGGATCGGCATGAGCGGCGGGTTGTTCGTCAACGCCCTCGCGCGCGAGCTCGACACCCGTCTCGATCAGGAGACGCTCTCGATGCTTCCGGGCCTGCACGCGGACGCGTACATGCGGAAATTCGAGAGCGTGCGCCCCCTCCCCGGCGCATCCTTGCTGCTCACAACGCTCAGCGAGCAAGGGGTGCCGTGGGCGATCGCGACGAGCGGCGCGGAGCGCTACGCTCGCCTCGCCCTCGACCTGCTCGGCTTGCCGCAGGAGACGCCGCTAATCACGCGCGACCAGGTTCGCTACGCCAAGCCCGACCCAGACCTGTTCCTGACCGCCGCTAGCACGATCGAGGTCGACGTTCGCGACAGCATCGTCGTGGGAGATAGCGTGTGGGACCTGCTGGCGGCCCGCCGGGCTCGGGCGCTCGGGATCGGCGTGCTTTCGGGGGGCTACGGACGCGAGGAGCTGCTCTACTCCGGCGCGTTTCGCGTCTACGAAGATCCGGGCGATCTGCTCGGCCACCTCGACGAGGTAGGCGTCCGGCGCCCACTCTGACGGTGCGTCTGGTACTGACCCGCGATCCGGGGAAGTTCGCGGCGCGAGCGCAGACATTCCTGTCCGAACGCATCGAGCGCAACGTGCTCGCGACCGTGCTGATGAACGTGCTCGATGGAGGGCACACGGCCGCGAGGCCACTGTTCGCCTACGGCGTAGCCGAAGACGGGGAGGTGGGCTATGCCGCGTTGCGTACCCCGCCGCGGTTCATGCTCACCAGCGAGTTGGGCGCGCCGGCGGCCGATCGCCTTGTGCCGGAGTGGCTCGAACAGGACCCGGAGCTGCCAGGCGTGGGCGGCCCCGCCGATAGCGCCCGGGCGATCGCCGCAGCTTGGTCGCGTTGCACGGGGGCGCCGACCAGCGTCGCCATGCGCGAGGCCATGCACGTGCTCGACCGGGTGCACGATCCGCCCCGCCCGGCCCGCGGCGAGCTCCGACCCGCCCGTCCGGCCGAGCGTTCGCTGCTCGTCGAATGGATGGGGGCGTTCATCGCTGAGGCCGGCCTCGCCGGGAGTCGCGAAGTCGAGGCCACGGTCGACTACAGGCTCGAGCACGGCCGGTTCTTGGTCTGGGACGACCGCGGGCCCGTATCGCTCGTCGGCCTCGCCCCGGCCGCGGGCGGGGTGGCTCGGATTGGTCCCGTCTATACCCCGCCGGATCGCCGCCGGCGCGGCTACGCCGGCACCGCCGTCGCCGAGGCCAGTCGGTTGGCAATCGCCCGAGGCGCCCACCGGTGCACCCTGTTCACCGACGTGTCGAACCCAACCTCCAACAAGATCTACGCCGAAGTCGGATACCACCGATTCGGCGATTGGGAGGAGCACGAGTTCCGATGAGCACGGGCGAGAGGCTTCAAGACCCGGAGCCGGGGAAGGGCCACGAGACGCGCGCTCCCGAGCCGGACACCAACCGCGAGACGCGCGCTCCCGAGCCGGACACCGACCGCGAGACGCGCGCGCCCGAGCGCGACACCGAGCGCGCGAGACCCCACGCGGAGCCGGAGACCGGCCGCCCGCGACGGAGCCGAGCCGATATCACCTCCGAGAGGGTCTTCGGCCTGGTCTACGGCGCGATCGCGGTGGGCGTGCTGCTGGCGGCCGAGGACGCCGCGGACACCACCTTCGCGGAGACCGTGGGATCGGTCGCGATCGCGCTGGTCCTCTACTGGCTGGCTCACTCCTACGCGTTGCTGACCTCGCGCCGCCTGCGCAAGGGCGAGAAGCTCACGCTCCGAGGCCTGGCCGAGGCGATGCTCGCCGAGTTGTGGATCGTCGCCGGCGCCGCGGAACCCCTCATCGCGCTGATCGTCTTCTCGCTGCTGGGCGCCAAGTTGGCGAGCGCCGAGACGGCCGCCATCTGGGCTGCGGCGATCATGGTGCTGGCGATCGAGGTGGTGGCGGGGATACGCGCAAAACTGAGCGGGCGAGAACTGCTCCTCCAGGCCGTACTCGGCGCCACCCTCGGCCTCCTGGTGATCTTGCTCAGCGCGATACTGCACTGAGCTCATGCGCGTCGCCTGCTGTCAGCTATCACCGAGCGTCGAGCGTCCAGAACGCAATGCCGCCCTGGCCCGCGACGCCATCGCCCAAGCCGTGGCCGATGGAGCGCAGATCGTGGTGCTGCCGGAGCTGGTCAACAGCGGCTACGTGTTCGAGTCGCTCGAGGAGGTGCGCGCCGCGGCGGTCCCGGCCACAGGAGAACTGCTGCAAGGCTGGGCGCAGGAAGCGGCCCGGGGCGACGCTCTGGTCGTCGGAGGGTTCTGCGAGCTCGCGCCCGACGGCCGGCTGTTCAACAGCTCTGCCCTCGTCGACGGCGGCGGCGTGCTGGCCGTGTACCGCAAGCTTCATCTCTGGGACCAGGAGCAGAGCTGGTTCGCGCACGGCGGGGAGCCGGCGCCGGTCGTGCAGACAAAGCACGGTCGGATCGGGCTCGCGGTCTGCTATGACCTCGAGTTTCCGGAACTGACCCGTGGCCTGTCGCTCCAGGGCGCCGAGCTGATCGCGGTGCCCACGAACTGGCCCTACGACGACCCACCTCCCGACGGGAGGCCGATCCTGCACTCGCTCGCGGCGGTGACCGCGTACTTCAACAAGGTGTTCGTCGCGGTGTGTGACCGATGTGGAACAGAGCGCCAGCTCCGGTTCGAGGGCGGGAGCGTGATCGCGGGGCCGGAGGGCGCGCTGCGTGCGGGGCCCATCGAGGACCGCGGCACACGGACCATCCTGGCCGACTGCGAAATCGCGGAAGCCGTCGACAAGCGCACCGGAGCGCGCAACGACGCGTTCGCCGACCGCCGCCCGGGTCACTACGCGTCGGCGCTACGGGACGGGTGACTCGATGGAAGCTCCCTCCCGAGTCGAGCTGACCTGACCCACAATTAAAAAATGAAGTGTCACCTTCTTCCGCTGATATACGCGGGTAGAAGGTGACGCTTCCTCAACCGAGCGAGATTTTGCGCCCGGCTTGCGCCGGCGGTGGAAGGCGCTGGTGGGCCTCGGCGAGGGCGGCCACCCGGCTGCGGACGCCGTCGCGGACGGGGGCGGCGCGGCCGGCGGCGGTGTCAACGTGCACGAGCATCTGCTCGGCGCTCGCGACCGGATCCTCTCCGCCCTCGCGGAACATCAGGTGGAAGAGGTGCAGCCGCTTGTCGTCCCACCCGAGCACCTGCGTCGCCACCAGCGCCCGGTCGCCGGCGTGTAGTTGGCCCAGATGCGAGATGTGCGTCTCGACCGTGTAATAGCTGGCGCCGTCCTCGAGGTAGCGGGCATCGACGCCCACCTGCGCCAGAAGCGCGTCGGTGGCGTCGGCGAACAGCTGGAGGTAGCGGCTCTCGTGGACGTGGCCGTTGTAGTCGATCCACTCGGCGGGGATTTCCCGCGACGGGCTCAGGAGCGGCGCCTGGGGGCGGCCGTCTCCGGTCGCCTCGTCTTGCGCGCCGGTGATCCGCGCGCTCGCCGCGCTCATCAATGCCCGCTCCCACGCCGCGAGCGCCTCCCCGGCGCCCGCCCCCTGCCCCCGGAGCCCGTGCAGGATCGCCACCAGGCAGTCGTCGCGCTTGCGCTCGAGCTCGGAGATCGACCGCCCGCCGGCCTGTGCGTCCGACTGCGAGGCCAGCTCCTCCAGGAATGCCGAGGTGAGCTCGGGAACGTCGGTGAGCTTTGACCAGGGCGCGGCGAGCGCCGGGCCGAACTGCTCGAGGAAGTGGCGCATGCCCTCCTCGCCGCCCGCTAGCCGGTAGGTCAGGAACGTGCCCATCACCGCCCACCGCAGCCCGGCGCCGTAGCGAATCGCGTCGTCGACCTCCTCGACCGTCGCCACCTCGTCGTGGATCAGCCACAGCGCCTCGCGCCACAGAGACTCGAGCAGTCGGTCGGCCAGAAACCCGTCGACCTCGGTTCGTACGACCAGCGGGTGCATCCCGAGCGCGCGATACACGACCGCCGCCCGATCCACGGCCTCGGGCGCGGTTTGCTCGCCGGCGCACAACTCGACCAGCGGCAGCAGGTACACCGGGTTGAACGGGTGACCGACGATGAACCGTTCGGGGCGTTCCATCTGCGCCTGGAGCAGCGTCGGTCTGAGACCCGAGGTCGAAGAGCAGAACAGCGCATCCGGCCGCGCGGCTCGGCTGGCTTCGGCGAGCAGCCGCTGCTTGAGCCCCACGCGCTCAGGTGCGGATTCCTGGACGAGGTCGGCATCCTGGGCCGCGGACCCGGGCGAATCGACGAAGGTGAGCGCCCCCTCGGTCGGCAGAGGCGCGAGCGTCAGCCTCGAGTATGCGCGGCGTGCGTTGGCGAGCACCTCCCCGACGCGGTCGGCTGCGCCCGGCTCCGGATCATAGAGCGCGACGTCGACTCCGTTGAGCACGAAGCGGGCGGCCCACCCCGCGCCGATTACCCCACCGCCCAGCAGGCCCACCCGGGACGGCAGCTCAGACACGGGCCGCGAGCGCGAGCCTCTCGCGCACTTCGTCGGGCTCGAGCACGCGCACGTTGATCGCCTCGAGGATCGTGACCGCGCGCTCGACCAGCTCAGCGTTCGTGGCCAATCGTCCGCGCGAGAGGTATAGGTTGTCCTCGAGGCCCACCCGCACATTGGCACCCACGATGGGCGCGAGCGCGACGTACGGGAGCTGCATGCGCCCGATCGAGAAGGCGGAGAACACCGCGTTCTCGGGCAGCCGCTGCGCGATCGCGAGCAGGGTAGTCGGATCGTCGGGCGCGCCGTACGGGATCCCCATGCACAGCTGGATCAGCGGCGGGTCGTCGATCAGTCCCTCGCGGATCAGGTCGTGCACAAGGACCAGGTGGCCGCTGTCGAAGACCTCGAGCTCGGGTCGGACGCCGAGCTCCTTGACCCGGCGCGCCATCGCCCGCAGCATCCCGGGCGTGTTGGCCATGATGTAGTCGCCGCCGGCGGCGAAGTTCATCGTCCCGCAGTCGAGCGTGCAGATTTCGGGCAGGAGCTCCTCGACGTGCGCCAAGCGCTCGATCGCGCCGGCCATGTCGGTACTTTGCGGATCCGGCGGTAGCGGGGACTCCTCGCCCCCGAGCACGAGGTCGCCACCCATGCCCGCGGTCAGGTTGATCACCGGGTCCTGATCTGAGGCGCGGATGCGCTCGACCACGGCGCGGTACAGGGCCGGATCGCGCGCGCCCCGCCCGCTCTCGGGATCGCGCACGTGAATGTGGACCACGGCGGCTCCGGCGGCGGCGGCGTCGATCGCCGAGGTTGCGATCTGTTCGGGCGTGACGGGAACCTGATCGCTACGGCCGATCGTGTCTCCCGCGCCCGTGATCGCGCAGGTGATGAACACTTCCCAGTTCACGGCGCCGCCCCTCTTTGGTTGGCCCAGGCGCACAGGCCGAGGGTGGCGCCGGCGGCGAGGTTCCGGGGTCCCTCGGGGCCCGGCACCAGCGACATTTGCCCGTCGCGGCAGATCATCGTTCCGGAGTGTGGCATCGCTGCGTTGAGGAGGATCCGGTCCCGGTGCCGGTGCTGGCGTCGAACTGTTCCGGGAGCTGACTCAGATCGAGATGCTCCGCGGTCGCATCCATCAATCGGGACTGGTGGCGTGCCCGAGCGCGGCTTCGATGCTCGGGGTGTTCGCGAGCAGCTTGCGCGTGTAGTCCGCGCGCGGAGCGGTGAACACCTCGGCGATGTTGCCGGTCTCGACGATCCGTCCCTCGGTCATCACCACCACGCGCTCCGCAATGGTTCGGATCAGCGCGAGGTTGTGGGTGATGAACAGCAGGCTGAGTCCCATCTGGGCGCGGAGGTCCGCGAGCAGGTCGACGATCGCCGCCTGGACCGAGACGTCCAGCGCCGAGGTCACCTCGTCGCACACGAGCAGCGCGGGCTCCGCCGCCAGGGCGCGCGCGATCGCGACGCGCTGGCGCTCGCCGCCCGAGAGCTGATCGGGAAACCGGCCGGCCGCCTCAGCCGCGAGCGACACCTTCTCCAGACATTCCCCGACGCGCACCGCGGTTTTGCGGCGGTCCATCGGGAAG
>JAFASF010000377.1 GCA_019244745.1 Solirubrobacterales bacterium
GCCTGCTCGCACGTGTCCTGGGTGAGGGGGCGGCTCGTCGACACCGCCGCGCTCGCGCAAACCGGCGTTCCGGTGCTGCTCGACGCCGCGCAGGCCATCGGCGCGATCCGGGTGGACGTCCGCGCGCTGGGCTGCGACTTCTACGCCGCCTCGGGACAGAAGTGGCTGTGCGGCCCCGAGGGAAGCGGCTGCCTGTACGTCCGCAAAGAGCGGCTCGAGGAGCTGCTCATCCCCTGGCCTGGGTATGGCTCGCTGGCCGACCCCGAGCAGGCGCTCGAGCTCGCCCCCGCCGAGGGTGCCGCCCGCCTCGACCTCGGTTTCCCGACCGGAATCCGCAGCGCCTGGTGCCTCGCCGCGTTCGAGGTGTTCGCCGATGCCGGCTGGGGGTGGGTCCACGACCGCGCCGCGGAGCTCGCCGCGACGCTCGCCCACCGGTTGACCGAGCTCGGCCTCGAGGTCCTGCCACGCGGCCGCTCAACCCTCGTCTCCTGGAAGGCCGCCGACGCCAAGGGGGAGGTCGGGCGGTTCGCGGCCGACCGCTTCGTGGTGCGCAGCATCCCCGCTTTCGACGTGGTCAGGGCTTCGGTCGGGGCGTGGTCCTCCGAGGACGAGCTCGAGGCGCTGGCCCGGCTCGCCGCGGGCGGCCGGAGCTAGCCGCCGCCAGACCCCGGTCGAGCACATCGACGAGCTCCGCGTAGCTCTCGTCGAGCGCGAGCGGAAGCCCGAACCCGCCGCCGCGCTCGAGCGACACGAACCCGTGCAGCGCCGAGCGGATCGCCCGCGTGGCGTGGGTCGCGTCGTCACCGTCGAGCCCGTACCCGCGCAGCACCGCGCGCACGACGTCGACCACCCGGGTGGCCGCGGCGCCGGCGCGAGCGTCACGTGGATCGGGCGCGCGCTGAAGGGCCTCGTAGCTGCCGGGGTGCGCCCGCGCGTAGTCCCGGTAGGCTCGCGCCACCGCGTCCAGCGCGTCCGCGCCCGCCCGTCCCGCCGCGGCCGTTTGGAGCTCGCCGGCGAGCTCGAGCGCGCCGCGGACACCGATGCGGCGTCGTAGATCGTCGAGGCCGGACACGTGAGCGTAGAGCGAGGGAGCGCGCACGCCGAGGTCGCCGGCAAGGCGGGCGAGGGTCAGCGCCTCGAGTCCCTCGACGTCCGCCAGCCGCGCGCCGGCGCGCACCACCTCGTCGGTGTCGAGCCCCGCTCGCGCCATCAGCGCTTGGAAGCCCGCTCGATCGCGCGGTCGATCGCGGCGCCCGGCGCGCGCACCGCCGGTCCGTGACCGACCACCATCACCGGCGGGTCGAGCGCACGCAACGCGCGAGCGGACTCGAGGTCCTTGCCCTTGTCCCACGTGCCCATCGTCGCCAGCGGGAAGCGGAGATAGAACTCGGTGGTCACGGCGACCCGGCCGTAGGACGTGAATACGTCGCCGGCGATCAGCGTTCCGTCGCGCGTGTCGACGAACGCCACGTGCCCGGGCGTGTGGCCGGGACTCGCGACCACTTCGAGGCTGCCCACCCGATCGCCCGCGGCCAGCCGGACGTCCGGCGTGGTCTTGAGGTTCTTGGGCCAAGACCCGGCCAACTTGCCGTCCACGATCTTCTCGCCGGCGACGATACGCGCGTCGAGCTCCGGCATCAGCACCTGCACCGAGTCACCCAACCGCTCCTTGAGCGCGTCGAGCGAGCCCACGTGGTCTGAGTGACCATGGGTCAGGGCGATCCGTTTCACCTGCCCGCCGGCGCGCTCAGCGGCGCCGATGAGACCGTTCGCGCCCCCACCGGTCGTCGTGTCGACGAGCGTAAAGCCGTCCTCCTCGCGCACAAGGAAAGCGTTCACGAAGTGCAGACGGGTGAGCTGGGTCAAGTTGGGGGTGACGGTGGCAGTGTTCATCTTCGCTCCTCAAAATCCGATGGTGATTAGGAATCTATCTAATAGGATTAGGTATGTCAACTGCCAACGCTTGCTTCCAGGGCACGAAAGGCGGGGTCCTCGGGTGCCAGCGCTTGCCGCCAGCGGACGGGCTGGGGCGCGTGGCCGGCAGGAGCTTTATTCGCCGGTTGGCCGCAGCAGCGTGACGAGCGCGTCGACGATGTCCGCGAGCGCCGGCAGCTCCGACCGGTGGGTCGGCATCTGGCGTTGGGAGGAGCGCGTGAAGCACGTGCCCACGAGCATCAGACCGACGGCATACGGGTCGACATCGGCGCGGACGCGGCCGGCAGCCTGCTCGTCCGCCAGGTAGGAGCCCAGGGCAAGCACACCCCGGTGGGGTCCAAGGTCCTGCTCGTCCATGTATGCGGCCAGCCGGTCGCGCAGCTCCGCGTCGGACTGGGCTGCGGTCAGGATCGGCAGGGCTTGGTCGAGGAACCGCTCGATCGCCTCACCGAGCGTGAGCAGCAGCTCTCGCCGGAAAGGCCCCGAGAGGCCGCCCTCCGCCCCGAGCTCCTGGAGCGGGCGAATGCCCTCCTCAAAGACGGCCTGGAGCAGTCCCGACCGATCGTTGAAGTGGTAATAGATGCTCGCCTCCGAGACGCCCGCGACGACCGCGACTTCGCGCGTGGTCAGGCGTCCGATGCCGCGCTGGCGCAGCAGCTCGAGCGTGGCCGCGAGGATCGCCTCCCGCCCGCCCGACGGCGGCCGGCCGCGGCGTTTGGTCACCTCGCCGGTCATGTCGGTGAAGCGTATTGGCGACCGCCGCGCGGCTCGAAGGATTTTCTGAGCACGCACTCAGTATATGTGGTATCCTGAGCGCGTGCTCAGGAAAGGAGAAACTCATGCCTCGCAAGTGGTGGACGTTGCTGGCCGTGTGCACCGGCGTCTTCATGCTGTTGCTCGACATCACGATCGTCAACGTGGCGCTCCCGGATATCCAGCACGCGTTCAAGGCGTCGCTGTCCGACCTGCAATGGGTGATCGACGCCTACGCGCTGTCGCTCGCCGCGTTACTGCTGACCGCAGGGTCGATCGCGGACCTGGCCGGCCGACGGTTGGTGTTCGCGGTGGGGATCGTCGTGTTCACGGTCGGCTCGACGCTGTGCGGATTGGCGGGCGATGCGACGTTCCTGTCGCTGTCCCGCGCGCTTCAGGGCATCGGCGGCGCGATCATGTTCGCGACCTCGCTGGCGCTGCTGGCGGACGCGTTCGAGCCCCGCGAGCGGGGGACCGCGTTTGGCGTGTTCGGCGCGGTGACCGGCATCGCCGTCGCGGTCGGCCCAGTGATCGGAGGTGCGATCACGAGCGGTCTCAGCTGGCGCTGGATCTTCTTCGTCAACGTGCCGATCGGAATCCTCGCTCTGGTGGTCACGCTTGTGCGCGTGCGGGAGTCGCGGGCTCCGGTGGCGCGGCGTCCGGACTGGCTCGGGTTCGTCACGTTCACGGGCGCGCTGACCGCGCTGGTGTTCGGGTTGATCCGCAGCCACCCGGACGGCTGGGGCTCGAAGACCGTCGTCGGCTCGCTCGTGACCGCGGGATTGCTGCTCGGCGTGTTCCTGGTGGTGGAGACGCGATCGCGAGCACCGATGCTCGACCTGGGGCTGCTCCGGGTTCCGACGTTCAACGGCGGGCTGATCGCGGCGTTCGCGATCTCCGCCTCGATCTTCTCGCTGCTGACGTACATCGTGCTCTACCTGCAGGGCGTGCTCGGGTACTCCGCGATCCAGACCGGCCTGCGGCTGCTGCCGCTGACCCTGGCCATCTTCGTCACCGCCGGGATCGCAGGGCGGCTGTCGAGCCGGGTGCCGGTCCGCTGGCTGATCGGGCCGGGGTTCGCGCTCGTGGCCGTGGCCCTTTTGCTGATGCGCGGCTTGTCGGCCGGCGACAGTTGGACGTATCTGCTCCCCGGGATGATCTTGGCCGGAGCCGGCGTCGGCCTGGTCAACACCCCGCTCGCCTCGACCGCGGTCGGCGTCGTCGAGCCGGCGCGCGCCGGGATGGCGTCGGGCATCAACTCGACCCTGCGCCAGGTCGGCATCGCGACCGGCGTCGCGACCCTCGGCAGCGTCCTCGCCAGCCGGGTCCACAGCTCGGTGCTCGGCCACCTCAGCACCGGGCCGCTCGCCGCTCACGCGCACTCGCTCGCGAGCGCGGTCGGCGACGGCCGGGCCGCGCAGGCCGTGCGCTCCACGCCGGCACCGCTGCGCGGAGTGGTGGGTCACGCGGCCCGCGCAGGGTTCGTGGAGGGCCTTGCCACGATCATCCTGATCGCGGCGATCGTCGCGGCCCTGGCGGCGTTCGCCGCCGTCGCGCTCATCCGCCGGCGCGACTTCGTGGGCGCCGAGACGGGCAAGACGCCGGCGCTTGACGCGGCGGCGGCCTGAACGAAGAACCCGGTTACGCGTTCGCTTCGGCGATCAACCGAGGTGGGCGTGCCGCGGCGGCGGGGTTGGGCTTCGATCCACGGATGCCGTCTGCAGGTATCGCACCGCGACAAGAGACGCGATCAACCCGAGCAGGCGCCGGAGTGATGCTTCCGGAAGGCGCCGCTGCAGGCGCGCGCCGCAGTAGCTGCCGAGAAATCCACCGGCGCCGAGGAACGCTCCCAGGATCCATTCCGGGGCGATCGCGCCGGAGTGCGTGAGCTGCAGAACTTGATAGGTCGCAATACCGACGAGCGAAGTGAGGAACGTCGCCGCCAGTGTGGCCGGAGCGACCTCGAACACCGAGTAGCCCATGATCATCAGGATCGGCGCGAGCAGCGACCCCCCGCCGATGCCGTAGATGCCCCCGACGGCCCCAACGATTACCGCCAGGATCCAGATGGCGCGATCGTGACGTCTCGTGGGCTCAGGTCGCCGGGGGGCGAGCGACTGAGCTCCGAGCAGAAGCCAGAGACCGATCGGGAGCAACACGAGCGCGGCGACGAGCGTAAAGGTGCGCGATCCCTGGAGCAGTTGCACTCGGAGGAACGCGCCGATGATGACGCCCGGCAGCGTTCCCGCGAGGAGCAGGCGGGTCAGGCGGCCCGACAAGCGGCCCTCGCGGGCGAACCGAATCAGCCCGCCAGGGGTGGCAGCAACGTTGAATATGAGGTTGGTCGGGGTGACCGCCGGACTTGGGACATGGAGCACGCTGAGTTGGATCGGAAGCAGCAGCACGGCCCCCGACACCCCCGCCGGTGTAGTGACGACTGCCAGGAGGAACGCCAGGCAGGCGCCGACGGGCCACTGCCAATGCATCCTCTCAGCCTAGCTGTCCTTGACTCGTTCTCCGCAGCGAGTCAGGTCGTAGCCTCCGAAGTGGCTGACCCGTTCGGTGAACGCGGTGGAGGCGAGGATCTCTCCAAGAGCGCTGATGCCGGGATGCTCGAGCCATCGCCGGTCAACCCAGATCTCGACGAGGTGCTCTTCCAGCGCGACGAAGCCCAGCTCGAACGCTTGCGCGGCTGCCTCCGTCGGGACGGCAGCGCCGCCGAGGGTGGCCGCGATGCGAGCCGCGTCGAGATGCCCGGTCGCCCGTGGCCCCCTCCGAGGACGCTCAATCCCCGCGGCTGATCGAGCCCGCTCAAATGCCTGCTGGCTGGCGGCGGCGGAGTCACGTTGGGCGATGGGGACCTCGCTGCCCAGAACGGTTTCAAAAGATTGCTTGCGGAGCTTGGGTGACACGGCGAGCCCGACTCGCCAACGCGCGAGGTGCCATCGCACCACCGGGACGGGTGGCCGAGGAAGCCCACCCGCCAACCCGTGCACGGCCGCGGCGTGCACACCGCCACACCGAAGCGCGCGAAGGGCGGTCCCCGTCGAAGTGGAGATGGCAAGCAGGCTCCGCGCTCCGAGTCCGTCGAGCATCGACTCAGCCACACCAAGCGCAGGATCGCACCCCGCGAGTACCACGCCAGCGGGTATCGCGCCCGCAAACAGTCGCAGCCTCCCGTGGTCAACCACGCCGTCCGGCCTCGCCCAGCCCGCTCCGGCTATGCCCCGATCGGCGAGCTTGGCAGCCACGAGTTGACCGGCAACGCGCCCCACGCGGACCGCCTCTCCGTCACGCAGGCGGTCACCGAGCGCGGCGACGACCTCGCGCGGACGGGGCGCGAACAGTTCCTCGACGCTCGTCGCCAAGGCCCGTGCCAGGCCGAGCGCGGCATTCACGGCCGGCACGTTATGGCCCGCCTCGACCGCTGCGATGAGCTGTCGGCTCACCCCGGCGCGAGCCGCGAGCTCGGTCTGGGTTAGCCCGCACTCGAGCCGGCGCTCACGCAGAGATGACCCCCGTGTCACGCCAGGATTCTAGTAGTGTGACCGGATTCTGTCGTACCGACGAGGAGTGTCCGACTTGGTGAACGTAAATCCGGCCAGGCGCGCGGTCGCGGCATTGGCGGCGATTGGGCTCTCGACTCTTGCCGTGGCCTGCGGGAGCAGCAGCAACGGCAGTTCAAGCAAGACCACGTCCGCGCCGGCGTCAACCTCGTCGTCGACGTCCACGGCCGCGGCGTCGGGTGGTTCGACGCCGACGGTGTTTGCGGCGGCATCGCTGACGAAGGTCTTCCCGAAGATCGACGCAAGCGCGAAGTACACCTTCGGCGGTTCTGGTGCGCTCCAGACGCAGATCGAGCAGGGCGCTCCCGCCGACGTGTTCGCCGCGGCCAGCCCCAAGCAACCGGCCGAGCTGTACGCCAAGGGAATGGTTGACAAGCCCGTCGTGTTCGCGAGCAACACGCTGGTCCTGATCGTGCCGAAGGGCAACCCTGCCCATGTCACCTCGGTCTCGGACATCACCAAGCCGGGGGTAAAGCTCGTGATCTGCAACGCCACGGTGCCCTGCGGCGACTACGCGCGAGGGGCGTTCAAGAACCTCGGCATCACCACCGCGGCAATGAAGAACGTGGTGAGCCAGACGACCGACGTGACCCAGACGGTCGCCGAGGTGGCAACTGGTCAGGCTGACGCGGGCTTTGTGTACATCACCGATGCCAAGGCGGCGAACGGAAAGGTCACGGTCGTTTCTCTCCCGCCGCAGGCCAAGCCGCACACCAAGGATGTAATCGCCGTGGTTAAGGCCGGGAAGAACCAGCCCGCCGCCATGGCATTTGTCGCCAAGGTGCTCTCCCCCCAGGGGCAGGCGACGCTCCAGGCAGCTGGCTTCGGCAGGCCATGAGCACTGCCGCTGGCCGCGGCACGGAGCTCGGAGGCGGGAACTCTGCCGCGTGGCGCCCTGCCCTCGGTCGCCTAACCCTCGTCGCGGGGGCGACGGTCGTGATCGCCGTAGTGATGGCGTTCCTGCTGCTCCCGATCGTCGCTCTGTTCACCTATCAGCCGGTGCACGACCTGTTCACCGGCATCGGGGCCAGGGTCGCGACCGACGCGATCATCGTCTCGGTAAAGACGAACGCGATCGCGTTCGCGTTGATGATCGCGTTCGGCACGCCGTTCGCTTACATCCTCGCCCGCCGGCAGTTTCCCGGGCGGAGTGTGGTTATTACTTTGGTCGAGGTGCCGTTGGTGATGCCGCCGGCGGTGGCGGGACTCGCGTTGCTGGTCGCGTTCGGCCGCTTCGGGCTGCTCGGGCATACCGAGAGGCTGCTCGGGATTGACCTTGCCTTCACGCAGGCGGCCGTGGTAATAGCGATCCTGTTCGTCGCCAGCCCGTTCTATCTTCGCGGGGCAATCGCCGCGTTCGAAGCCGTGGACCAGACGCTGCTCGACGTCGCCGGTACGCTTGGCGCGGGACCGGCTCGGCGGATGGTGCGGGTCGCGATCCCGCTCGCCGCTGGCGGCCTGGGCGCGGCCGCGGCCGTTGCGTTCGCGCGCGGGATCGGCGAGTTCGGCGCGACGATCCTGTTTGCGGGTAGTTTCCAGGGCACGACGCAGACGCTCCCCCTCGCCGTGTACTCCCTGTTTGACGCCAACCTCGACCAGGCGGTCGCGATTGGCGTGCTGCTCATAATCGTGAGCGCCGCGATCCTGCTCGCCTCGAAGTTGCTCACGCGCTCATGGACCGTCTCGACATCGACATCGCGCTCGCTCGCAGGGCGTTCGATCTTCGTGCGGCGCTGAGCCTTGGCGCCGAGACGATCGCCCTCGTCGGCCCGTCCGGTGCCGGCAAGTCCTCGATGCTGCGAGCCGTGGCGGGGTTGGAACGACCACAGGCGGGGCGCATCGCGCTCGGCGGCGAGGTCTGGTTCGATGCCCGGCGCGGCATCCACGTGAGCGCAGAACGACGCCGCGTCGGTTATCTCCCGCAGGATTACGGCCTGTTCCCGCACCTCAGCGTCGCTGCCAACGTCCGCTTCGCCGGCCGGCGCGACCGCCCGGACCTGCTCGAGCGTGTCGGGATCGCCCATCTCGCTCAGGCGCGACCGCAGCAGCTGTCGGGCGGCGAGCGCCAACGGGTGGCGCTCGCCCGCGCGCTCGCTCGCGAGCCTCGGCTGCTGCTCCTCGATGAGCCGTTCGGTGCCCTCGACGCAATCACACGCCGACAGGTGCGCGACGAGCTCGCCGAGATCCTCGTCACGCTCCAGCTTCCAACGCTGCTCGTGACCCACGCCTTCGACGATGCGGGGGCGCTCGCCCAGCGCATAGGAGTACTCGACCGTGGCCGCCTGGTGCAACTCGCTGCGCCTGCCGAGTTGCTCCGCAGCCCAGCCAACGTGTTGGTCGCCGCACTGACCGGCGCCAACGTGCTCGAGGGAACCGCCGCACGCATTCCATCGGGATCGACCGTGCGACTCGGCGGCGGCGGCATGCTTGCGAGCTCCACCTCGGCCGAGGGGCCCGTGCAAATCGCCGTCCAGCCGTGGGAGCTCGAGCTCGCCGACCCGGCGTCCAGTGCGCTTACCGACAGCGTGGTCAGCGTCCGGGCCGAGCGCGGTGGGCTGGTGATCCGCCTGACCCGCTTTACCATCCACACCCAGCTCGACCGCAACGGCTATCCCGCCATCGAGGAGGGCTCAACCGTGGGTCTGCGAGTCTCCCCGTCGAACGTTCGTGTGTTGCGGCCGGACCCGTCACAGCCACCCGGCACAGAGGCCGACGTGACGTGACCCGTTGTGAAGCCAGTCCCGGGCCCGGGCAGCTCAGAAAGCGGCGAGCTGGCGAGGTCTCCGCGCTCCCTGTACCGTCTCGACTCGAATGGCGAGAGACCTTTCGCTCGGGGAAGCCGCGTCCGCGATCGGCGTCAGCGTCGACACCCTGCGGCGCTGGGACCGGAGCGGCCGGCTCAAGACCAAACGAGACTCACGGAACCGCCGGCTGGTTCCGAGCTCCGAGGTCCGGCGGCTCAGCCAGCGGCCCGAGCGTCATCAGACCGGCACCCACCGCTCCGCGCGCAACCGCTTCCGCGGCGTCGTGCGCTCCGTCGAGGCCGACGGGGTGATGGCCCTGGTCGAGATCGAGGCTGGGCCGTTCCTGATCACCGCCGCGATAACCCGCGACGCCATCGAGGAGCTGGGGCTGGCGGCGGGTGTGAACGCGACCGCCGTCGTCAAGGCCACGTCCGTGATGATCGAGCGCGGCGCCGCGGCGTGACGGGCGAGCCGCAGAGCGTCCTGACCGCGCTGACCGAGGCGGCGATCTTCCTCGTGGTGACGGTCGAGGCCGGAGCGGAGGATGAGTTTCGCGACCTGCTGGCGGACGTCAGCGGACTGCGGCGGTCGGTCGGGTTTCGTATCCCCGAGGGCGAGCTCAGTTGCGTGGTCGGTCTAGGGTCGGGGCTCTGGGACCGCACGTTCGGCTGGCCGCGGCCGGCCGGTTTGCATCCGTTCACCGAGCTCACGGGGCCGCGGCACATTGCGGTCGCGACGCCCGGCGATGTGGTCTTCCACATCCGCGCCCACCGCCTGGACCTGTGCTTCGAGCTCGCCCAGCGGCTGACGGACCGGCTGGACGGGCTGGCGCGAGTGGTCGACGAGGTGCACGGGTTCAGGTCGTTCGACGAGCGTGACCTCCTCGGCTTCGTCGACGGGACCGAGAACCCGGAGGGCGTCGCGGCGGCCGCGGCGGTCCTGATCGGCGACGAGGACCCGCAGTTCGCGGGCGGCAGCTACGTGATCGTGCAGAAGTACGTCCACGACCTCGAGGTTTGGGACGCGCTGACGGTCGAAGAGCAGGAGCGAGTTATCGGTCGCACCAAGCTCAGCGACATCGAGCTGCCGGACGACGTCAAGCCGGCGGACTCACACGTGGCGCTGAACACGATCGTCGACGAGGAGGGTGAGCAGCAGCAGATCATGCGCTTCAACATGCCGTTCGGCCGGGTCGGCGCCCGCGAGTTCGGCACCTACTTCATCGGCTACGCGCGTACGCCCGACGTCATCGAGCAGATGCTGAGGAACATGTTCATCGGCAATCCGCCCGGAAACACCGATCGGATCCTCGACTTCTCGACCGCTCTGACCGGCAACCTGTTTTATGTGCCGACGATCGACTTCCTCGACGATCCGCCCAGGCCAGGGGAGGCCGCGCCCTCGACCGTGCAGACGCCGGCGGGCGACGGCTCGCTGGGGATCGGGAGCTTGAGAAGCGGCTAAATTGCTTCGGTGGGGTCTTCCCCGAGCCTCTCGCCCCTCTGCTCGCCTTGGGTCGGATCCTCGCCGTACTCGCCGCCCTGGGTTGGATCCTCCCCCGGCCTTTCCCCCCTCTGCTCGCCCTGGGTCGGATCTTCGCCGTACTCGCGGTCTCGCGTCGGGTCCTCCCCGCTCCGCTCTCCCGGCTCTCCGCCCTGGGTCTGGTCCTCGTCGTACTCGCGCCCTTCGCTGAAGCTCACCTGTTGCTCCTCTCGGCTGTTCGGACGGATGAGGGTTTAGCACCGCGGGGCGGTTGCGGCAACACGCCGGGTCACGCGGCATACCGCTAGGTCACGCGGCACGTCCCGGGTTCGCGCAGCAACAAGCCGAAATCACTGCTTGGGCGGCAGCGATCGCGCGTAGGCCACGCCCCGATCGACCCACCGCTCGAGCTCGCGCTTGGTGCGAACGCCCTCCGGGTCGACCCGGAGCCATCCATCCATCGCGCGTCCGCGCATCTCGAACGGTGCCGCGTGGGGCTTGCTCAGCAGCGCCTCGGTCTGCTCGGGATCGCAGCGGAGCAACAGCCCGCCCTGACCGCTGACGCTCACGGACATGTTGCCGCCGATCAAGAACGCCAGGCCGCCGAACATCTTCTTCTCGGTGACTCCCGCCTCGTTGCCGATGAGCTCGCGTATGCGGTTGGCGAGGTCCTCGTCGTAGGCCACGTGGGGCATTATCTCGGGGTGGCGAGTCGGGCGCTACCGTGAAGCTGTGTCGCGCGCGGGCGCCCCGACCACGATCGCCGAGCACGCTCCTCACAACGCGATGAGGGATGCCGGCGAGATCGAGCGGTTCTACGACCGCTGCAGCGATCGCATGCGCGAGTTGCTCGATGCTCTGGCCGCCGCTCCCGACCGGCCGCGCCCGTTCCCCCAGATCGAGGACGCGATCGGATGGCCCCGCCGCCGGATCTCCTCGGTCCTCGGCGGCGTTTCGCGCCTGCGCCACACCGAGTTCGGCGGTCGTCGCCCCTACCACTTCCACGACGCGCGGTGTTCGGCGTCCGGCCGCTGGGAGATGTGGATGGACGAGGCCCAGGCGCGTGCGGCGCGGGCCGCGAAGACCGGGGACGGTTGGTGACCGCAGAGGCTGCGAGAGAAACGACAAGAGGAGCGTCGTAAAACTCGCAACCTCGTAATCGGGCGCGCGGTACAGGTCCGACCGCGAGAGCTAACGCCACCAAGGGCGGCGCCGGATCTCCGCGACCTGCATGGCTGGTCGCACCAGCTCGCCGAGGTGCTCGCGCAGATGATCGAGGTGCTCGCAGAGCCAGATGCCGTACCGCGAGCCCGATGATCCGTCGACGATGTCGTCGTCGGCGAAGCTCGGGGGCTCGAGCGCCGTGACCGGCCGGCCATGGGGCTTTCCCACGAGCTCGGCGAGTTGCTCGTACCACGCCGCGAGCGTCTGCACTCGATTGCCGAGTGCGACCCGCGCTGGGGTGTCGCCGGTCGCATCGCCGGGCAGACCCGCCACCGCGTGGGCGGTGAAACGAAGGCGCATCGAAGCGCCGACCAACCGCCAGAGGTCCTTCTTCTCGATGTGCTTGGTTCCCTGCTCTGAGAGAAACGCGCGCAGCGCGTCGTCGAGCCGCAGTCCGGCCCTCAGCGTCTGGACCGCCTGATCCGGCTCGGTGGGTCGGGTTCCGATTGCCCAGCCGACGGCTTGACTCAGGTAAGACGCGCCGCGGCGGAACGCGTCGGCGAGATCGTCTCCGACCACGGACGCCGCGCCCCGGGGCCAGAACAGCAAGCCGACGGCGATGCTGACCCCGCACCCGAGCGCCACGTCCTCGATGCGCACCACCCCGACCTTCCAACCGACGGGCACGAGGAGGTTGAACAGAACCGCGACCGTCACCGTGAACGCCGCCTGTCCGACCGCGAACGGGGCGGTCCCGGGCGCGTACGCGGCCACGAACACCGCGATCGGCAGCACTACCCACAACGCGGTCGTGCTGCTGCCAATGGCCAGCAACAGCGACCCGCCGACCACGAAGCCGATCGCTGTGCCGACCACTGCCCGCAGCGCGGTCGCCCCCGTCGCGGAGGCGTTCGTGCGCAGCACGGAGAGCGTTCCGAGCACCACCCAGAAGGCGTGCTGGACGCTCGTCAGATCGGCGATCGCCACTGCCGCCGCCAACGCCAGTGCCCCCCGGAGGCTGTTCACGAACCAGACCGAGCGCAGGCTCGTATCCCGCATCACGATGGCGGCCAGGCTCGTCGCCCGGCGCCGTGGCGGCGGCAGCACCGCTCGTCCCTGGAACCAGCGCAAGCGCAAGGCGGCGAGCCACTCGGGATCGGCGAGTCCCGAGGCGACGAGTCCATTGGCCGCGATGAAGATGACCGCGAGCGCGATCATGTGGGCGTGGAACGAGGCCCGGGCGGCTTCGCTGAAGTCCTCGCGTTCGGGGGTCAGCCGCCTGAGCCACGCGGCGGCGTCGACGCGGCAGCGCTCCAGCCGCTCCATATCGGGGCGCGCGTCGCCGCCGGCGAAAAGCGACGCCACGTCGCGCAGGGCCGCGCTGGCGGCCGCGAGGAGCGCGCGGTCGGCCGGCGCCGCGTCGCGCAGGTCGGAGCGCTCCCGCACGGCGTCGGCGACCAGCGCCGTGCACCATTCGAGCGACTCGACGCCGTTGGCGAGCGCCTGATCGCGCGCCGTGAGACCGGTGGGGCGGTACGGCGTCGACGTGAATCGCGCGACTAGATCCTCCTTGGCGGCAATCAGCGCGGCCAGGTGCTCGTCGCTGGCTTCGCCGCGCAGAGCCGCTTCGAGCTGGTCGGCAAGCGCCGAGGCGAGGTTCGAGGCGCCGGCGCGCAGCTGGCTGCCGCCCGGGCGGGGCGAGAAGAGCAACACCGCGGCCGTCCCCGCGACGGACGCCAGCCACCAGCCCGCCAGCCGGTCGGGGATCATGCTGATCGTGCCGGGTGACGCAGCGGGAAGAACATAGGCGAGCAGAGCGCCAGTGACGCCGGCGGCCGCGTTGGGCCCCGCGACGCCGGCGAAAAACACCGCGAACGCCAGCGGCACCGTCACGATCGCGGCGAGCGCGGTCGACGAATTGACCGCCGTGCCGATCGTCAGCAGCACGCTTCCGGCCACCGCGAGCGCTGCGTGCGCAGCAAGCTTGTCGCGCCGGGTCCCGGCAAAAGTGACGAGCACGAGCGTCGCGAACCCGCCGAAGGCGGCGAACGTGGCCATCTGACGGTTGCCCACGACCTGGTCGGCGAAGGCGAACACGCCGGCCACCACGATCGTCGCGCGAACGGCCCGCATGGCCGCGGGGACCGACCACACCGGCAGCCACGGAACTCCCCCGGCGGTCGCGGTCAAAGGCCGCTTCAGCTGAGCGATCGCCGTCACGGCGTCAGGCGGCGGCGAGGCTCGCGTTTTGCACGATCGCGTCGATTATCTGCGGCCACAGCTCGCGCGGAAGGTCATGCCCCATCCCGGGCAGGATCAGCAGCTTGGCGCCGGGAATCGCCTCCGCGGTGGCGCGGCCGCCGGAGACGTGGATCAGCGGATCGCCGTCGCCGTGGATGACCGTGGTGGGGACGGTGATCTGCGCCAGCCGCGGGGTCCGGTCGGGCGCCGTCACGACCGCGGCCAGCTGGCGGGCGCTGCCGGCGGGATGAATTCCGCGATCAAAGCAGCGGCCGGCGCGTTCCCGCTTGTGCTCTTCCTCGAAGTTGAACCCCTTCGAGCCGATCGCGCGGTAGGTCTCGATGTGGTCCGCGATGTACCCCGCGCGGTCGCGCGGGACCGTCCGCAGCAGGCGGAGCGCCATCCGCGGACTCGGATAACCGACGCGGCGATTGCCCGTGGTGGACATGATCGAGACCAGGGAGAGCGTGCGATCCGGATGGTTCATGGCCACGAGCTGGGCGATCATCCCGCCCATCGAGACGCCGACGACGTGCGCGGCGCCGATCTCGAGGTGGTCGAGGAGGCCGACCACGTCGGCCGCCATGTCATCCAGGGAGTAAGCGGCCCCGCGAGGATCGCGCGTCAGCAACTGCCATCGCTTCGGCACCGGCGCCTCCCGCACGATCGTCGAGCGTCCGACGTCGCGGTTATCGAACCGGATCACCCAAACGCCCTGGGCGGCCAGGAGCTCGCAGAAGTCCTCGTCCCACAGGATCATCTGTGCGGAGAGACCCATCACCAGCAGGAGCGGCGGAGCCGCGGGGTCGCCGAACGTCTCGTAGCAGAGCCGTAGCTCTCCTACGTGGGCCATGCGCTCGCCGGAGGCGGTCGGTGTCAGGTCGGGCGCTGCGATAGGCATGAATGCTCTCATGGCCGGCTGCACTATTGGTTTGTCCACCGTCTGGGCGCTAAGGTGCCTGCCGCTGTGATCCCGGGGACTGTTGCCGATACCTTGGGTACGCGCAGGACGCGCGCGCGACCGGCGGTTCGTGTGTCGGACCGCGCGACGGTCGCCGTCATCGGTCTGACCTTGGTTGCGGCCGCGGTGCGGTTCTGGCGGATCGGGCATCAGAGCTTCTGGTACGACGAGGCATTCACCGTGGTGCTCGTCCACCGCTCGCCGAGCGCCATGTTCAGCTTGCTGCCCAAGACGGAGCTGACGCCGCCGCTGTACTACTGCGTCGCCTGGGTGTGGGTGCGCGTTTTCGGGTACGGGGAGGCGGCGTTGCGCTCGTTGTCGGCGCTCGCGGGGGTGGCCACCGTTCCCGTCATCTACGCCGCGGCGAAGGAGCTCATCTCCCGACGCGCCGGGCTGGTCGCTGCCGCGCTCGCGGCGTTCAACCCGTTGCTGATCTGGTACTCGCAGGAGGCCCGGTCCTATTCGCTCCTGGTGCTGTTGGGCACGCTGTCGCTGCTCGCGTTCGCCCACGTCCGTCTGCCGCGCCCGTCCGTGCGCTGGATCATCGCGTGGTTCGTGGTCTCGAGCCTCACGCTCGCGACCCACTACTTCGGCGCGCTGGCGGTTGTTCCGGAGGCAGTCTGGCTCGTCTGGGTTCACCGGCGCGATCGCAGGGTCCTTTTGGCGATCGCTGGAGTGGCGGCGGTGGGTTGCGGGTTGTTGCCGATCGCCTTGACGCAGCGGCAAAACGCCAATTGGATCGCGTGGTGGCCGTTGAACAAGCGGCTCAGCCAGCTCACGCCGCAGCTGCTGCTCGGCACGGGAGCGCCGGCGCGGACCGTGTTGAAGCTCGCGGGTGCGGCGGCGGTCCTGCTGGCCGCGTTCATGCTGGCCCGGCGAGCAGACACCGCCGAACGTCGCGGCGCGTTCATCGCCGCGACGCTCGTGCTCCTCGGGTTCGCGCTCAGCCTCTTGTTGATCCTCCTCGGCGTCGATGAGCTCATCACCCGCAACCTGATCGTCGTGCTGATTCCGTTGATCGTCCTGATCGCGGCTGGACTGGGCGCGCGCCGCGCGTGGTGGTTCGGCTGGGTCGGCGCGGGAACGCTGTGCGCGATCGGAGCCGTGGTCGCGATCAGCGTGTCGGTCGACCGACACTTCCAGCGCCCGGACTGGCGGGGGCTCGCCCGGGCGATCGGGCCGCAGCTGCCGGTCGGCAGTGGCCGCGCGCTCCTGCTCCAGAATTACCCCGGAATTCTGCCGCTGCAGCTCTACATGCCCGGGCTGCGGTTCATCAAGGCCCCCGGCGTGCGCGTGCGCGAGGTCTACGTGGTGGCGGCCACGGAGGGTCTGCCGAAAGCGTGGTTTTGCTGGTGGGGGTCGGCGTGCAACCTCTCGCCGTCGTTACTCGACACCTCGATCCACCTGCGCGGGTTCCATCAAGACGGCCCGGTGTTCCAGGTCAGTCAGTTCGAGGTCCTTCGCTTGCGGGCCGCGAGGCCAGTCCGCGTGACCCCGCGCGAGGTCTCCCGCGCGCTGTCGACGACGACGCCGACGCTCCCGTTCGACGGCCTGCTGTTCCAGCGCCCGGCGTGAGGCCGGAGCCTCATTGCCGGCGCAGGCGCAGCGTCGCGACCTGACCGGGGCGTAGCTTTACAACGCCGTCGGGGATCGATTGCTCGTCGGTCTCGTCGAGCCGGATACGCGAGACCGCGACGTCGCCGAGTATGCGAGCCGCGGCCGCGGCGTCCGATGGGTTGAAGCATCGAAGGATCAGTCCATCGCCGTCCTCGGCTCCCTTCAGGCACGAGAACACCGCGTCCCCCTCGAGCGCCAGCGGCGCTCCGAAATGGACCGCCGCCGGGACGGTGAGAAAGCCGTAGCGATAGTCCTGCGCCTCGCGTAACAGCTCAAAGTCGTCGAGCGCGTCGCCATCGGGGATCAGCGCGTACTCGAATTCGTGGCGACCCAGGCACTGGCCCTCCGGGGTTCGGACCTGTGGCCCAGCGGCTTGCGGGCGCGTGGCGAGCACGCCCGCTGCCTGCGAGATGATGCCGACGCATCGCAGGAGCGTGAGGCACAGCTCGGCTCCGTCGCCGCCCTCGCGGGCCTCGTACTCGGGCAAACCCTTGGTCAGCAGCGCGATCGGCCCCAGTGCCACGGCGCCGAGCGCGTGCCCGGTCGGATCGGGCGGCTCGACCCACTCGGCCCGGGGACGCGCGGCCCGGAGCGGTCGCCGGATGACGGCGAACTGTCCCTCGGCGCGAACCGGACCGTCTGCGCGGCCGGTGGGAAAGACCACGCGGAGGCGGTGGTCGCGGGCGGCATTGTCGACCGTGGTTCGAAACTCGACGCGGCGGCTGCCCGCGACGATCCGAACCACGGTCGAGACGCGCAGCCGCACGGTCTCGCGAAGCGGTTGGAACTCGGCATCGAGTCCCGCCGGCCGTTCGGCCTCGAGGCGAACCTCGAGCTCCGAGATCAACGGCCCGTCGGCCAGGACGCGAACCGCGGCGTGCTCGTAGCGCCAGACCCGCGCGTTCTCGACCGCGACCGGGCAGAAGTTGTACAGATCGCCCATGTCCCCCTCGTCCTCCAGGGCGTGCAGGTGCTCGAGGCGCAGGCCCCAATGCTTGTCGGTGAGCGTCAGCGTGCCGTCGGGAGCGGCCTCGATGCGATAGCGGTCGTTCTCGATGGCCGCCGCAGTGTGAGTGCGCGTCTGTTGAGTGGGCGCCGATCCGGAGATGTCGACCGTGCGCCCGGAGAACCCCTCGAGTTCGACCGCGACCGGCTCGCCGCCCGGCACCTCGACGAGGCCGCGACGGCGGTAGGGGAGCAGGTTCACCACCCCCACCGACCCGTCGGCCGGAGCGTCGCGGGCCAGTCCGTCGAGCGCCCGCCTCTCGAGCACCGAAAGCTTCCGGTGCAGCGACTCGTAGCGGACGAGCGCGTCGCGGTGCACCTCATCGCAAGAGCACCCGCAGATCGTGTCGTGCGGATGACATCGCAGAAGGTCCCGCCAGGCGAGCGTGAAGTCCGAGCGCGGGAACGGGGTGGCGTCGCGCAGGGTGCGCAGCGCGGCCAGCGTCTCCGCGGCGAGCAGCCGTCGCTCGGCGCGTTCGTTGGCCTGCTTGATGTAGAGGCGGGCAGAGTTCACGCCGCGCAGGACGTTCAGCAGCCGGCTGCCCAGGAGCTCGCCGGTCGTCGCGGGCACCTGCACCTCGCCGACGGCTCGCACGTAGTCGTCGTATCGCGAGACGACGAACCGGGACCCGGGAAAGCGCGACTCGAGCTCGGCGCAGTAGCCCGGTAGCTCGGGCTGCACCGGCAGGTGGTCCGAGCCGTTGCACAAAAGGACGTCGTCGATGCCTGCCATCGCGAGCGCCGCTCCGAAGCGCCGCACGATCTCACGCACCCGGCTCTCCGCGTCCTCGACGCCCGCGAGTGCGGCGAAGCCCCCGTAGTCGGGGAGCTGCTGAAACGCGAGGACCTCGCTGCCATCCGGCGCCCGCCAGCGGAAGACGACTCCCAGCTCGTCGAGCTCGTCTCCGAGTCCCCGCGAGAAGATGAAGCTCCCGATGCCGAACCCGGCCAGCACCTGCGGGAGCTGGAGCGGGTGGCCGAAGCTGTCGGGCAGGTATCCCACGGGCGACGGCTTGCCGCCGAAGCGCTCGCACACCGCCCGTCCGAGCAGCAGGTTCCGCACCAGCGGCTCCGCGCCGACCAGGAACTCGTCCGGGAGCACGTAGCTCGGCCCGACCTCGATCCGGCCGGCCTCGAGCAGCGCGCGGAGCCGAGCCTCGTTCTCTGGCCGGACCTCCAGGTAGTCCTCGAGCACGATCGCCTGACCGTCGAGCGTGAACGAGCTGAAGCTCCGATCCCGCTCGAGCACATCGATCACCTGATCGACGACGCGTGCGAGCTCGAGCTGGAAGCGCTCGAACGGCCAATACCACTCCCGGTCCCAATGCGTGTGCGGGACGACGAAGAAGCGGCGCGGACGATCACTCATCGCACCCGGAAGAATCGCTCACGTGACGGCTGCGCGACGACCCAACGGCCGGCGACCCGAGCGGATCGCCTGCCGCGCGGTCCTACTCGATGCCGGCGGGGTGATCGTGCTCCCCGACCGCGGGCTCGTCGCCGGCACACTGGCTCGCATCGGGGTCGGGGTCGACCCTTCGGTCGTTCCGCGAGCCCACTACCGAGCCGTCTGCCGGCTCGACCACGACGTTTGCGCCGGCGCACCTTCGCACGGGTACGTGCCTCTTTTCTGTCGCGCATTGGGCGTACCGGCGGAACGCCTTTCCGACGCCGTCGAGGCGATCTCACGAGTGGCTGACCGCAGCCGGTCGGGCGCGATCCTGTGGAGCGAGCCCGCACCGCACGCGAAATCCACGATCGCCGCGCTCGGACGGGTAGGCATCGCGGCCGTCATCGTGACCAACTCCGATGGTCACGCGGCGAGCAACCTGCGCGACGCGGGGGTGTGTGACACGAAACCCGGCGCCGGCGTCCTCGTCAGAGACGTGATCGACTCGGGACGGGTCGGCTCGGAGAAGCCGGCTCCGGACATCTTCCGGGCCGCCCTCCGTCGCGCCGGAGTAGAGGCCCGAGAGGCGGTTCACGTTGGCGACATGCTCTCCGCGGACATCGCCGGGGCGCGCGCGGCCGGGATCGTCCCGATCCATCTCGATCCGTACCGGACCTGCCGCGCCGGAGACCACCGCCACGTCCGCTGGTTGAACGGGGTATGGCGGCACATCGTCTGGGGCAACAGTACGTGAACCAACTTCGCGTCGCTCCGGAGACGGAGATTTGTCACACGATGATGTCGGTGCCTTGGACTAGCGTGTCGATGACATCGATCATCCAGCGCAAGGGGGTAGACCGGCATGACGACCGAGCAGTCTGAGAAGCGTGACACCGAGCACGCACTCACTCAGGTATTCGACTACATAAGCCCGGGGACGAACGAGGGTATTTCGTTTTCCTTGAGCCGCATCACCGAGGACCTGTTCGTCGACTCGTTCCTGGCCGGCGGCGACATATCGCTGTTCACACCGTCGGGCCAGCGCGGCACGATTCGGAGCCAGAGCTCCAACGGAGACGTTCTCTCCTCATCCGGCGGCGCCCCGGCCCAGTTTCCGGTGTCGCTCCAGGTTGACCTGAACACCGGAACCGCCAGCGGGAACTGGACTCTGCCCGACGGGACCGGGCAGGCGCCCAGCTTCGATCTCCAGCACGTCAAGACGGTCAGCCGCCCGTCCGGGACGCTCCTGCTGTTCGCGGGCGAGACCACCAGCGATAACGGTCTGTACAGCCTGGCGCTGCTGCTTATCTGAGCGCGCGCGCGTTCAGTTGAATGACACGAGCGCGACCTGTGCGGTCGCGGTCGCCCCGCCGGTCGTGATCGCCACCGTCGCGGGCAGCTGATTTCCTGGTGCGCGTGTCAGCAGCGTGTGACCTGCGGCGGTCAGGGTGAAAGGCACGTAGCCGAGCTCGTTCACGCCGAGGAAGCCGGCGGTGGTGTGCGCGATGACCGTTCCCGCGGCCGTGATCGTGGTGCTCGGGTTGCAGGGACTGGCGGCGAAGCACGCGGCCAGTGTGCCGCCGGTCCCTCCGGCCGATACGAAGTCGGTACCGCCGATGATCCGCAGCGCCTGAGACTGGGTGACGGCGCCGGCCGGGTTCGGGCCCGAGGTGGCGAACCGGATCAGGTTCAGCTGACGGGTGGCGCTTATACCCGATGCGTCGCGGACCGTGATCTGCACGTGGAGCCGGTGGTGCTTGGCTCGGTTGAGCATCGTGCGACCGGTGGGTGACAGGTTGTAGTAGACGAACCCACCACTGACCGGGATCACTTCTGGACCGGTTTTGACGAGCCGACGCCTTCCGGTGGTGATGGTCGTGGTCACCAGGCAGGGGACCGGGCTGAAGCACCCCACCGGCAGCTCGGCAAGGCCTTGCCTCGGGACGAACGCCCGCGCACCGAAGATCGCCACGAAGCGACGCGTGACGGCGGGCGGCGAGGTGCCGAGAAGTTGCCCGGCGGCTCCGAACGCGCGCACCGCGAAGTAGTGATATGCGTTGTGGACCACGATTTCCGTCGCGTTGCTCGCGGCGACCGGTTGGCCAAGCGCGGTCAGCGAGGTCGGCGACGTTCCGGCCATGACCTGCCATGAGCTGACCTGTCCGCTCCCGAGCCAGCTCGGATAGAGGTCGATCGAGCCGTCGGCGGCGGGAGACACCGAAAGGGTGGGCGCGGCGGCAAGGGCGGGAGCGAAGCTGCCGGCCGCGGCGGTGGCGCCGTCGAGGTAATCGCCGTCGATGTTGATCGTGACGCCGCCGTAGGTTTCGTCGACGCCCCCGTTGTACTGGTGGAGTCGCTGATGGGATACCCAGTCCCCGCTCGGGACGTTCGGATCCGCCGTGTTCCGGACCCCGTTCCAGTTCGCGATCCAGAGGTCGTCCGGCTCCAGGTACCCGGTGCCGTACCGCGAGGCCAGATCGGCGATGCCGGAGCTGGAGCTGCTGTAGACCCCGGACTTGTAGCCGCTCGCGTGCAGTCGCGCCGTCCAGGCCGCGAGGAAGGACAGCACGGCGGGGGTGCTGCCGCCGGGGTTGTATGCCTCCATGTCGTCGTAGATCGGGTTGCCCGCGCCCAAGCCGACCGCCTGCGCCTGAGCGATCGCGTCGCGGGCAGCGGCGGCGCCCTCGCTCGCCGCGCTGCCCGGGGAGATGGAGGCGCAGCCGCACGAGTTGGACGGCGCTTGGAGGCCGACATAGGTCGGGATGAGGTGCCAGCCGGCCGCCGACTCCCGGCTCACCCACGCCGCGGTGAGGTTCGGCTGCGAGCAGGCCAGATTGGCACCCCCGAGGTAGACGCCGATGGCGCGATAGGGTGATGCGCCCCACGCGGACATCTGCCCGGAACTGGGCGTCGAGCACGGGTCAAACCCCAGGCCACGGTACACCTGGCCCGGTTGGGCGAGCGCGTTCGCGGCGGTGGCGGTTGGAGCCGGCCTAGGCCCGCCTCTGACGACCCCAACGAGCGAGCGAACGTCTAGCGCACGCCGGATGACGGCGGGGTGCCGGCTCCAGGTCGCGGTCACGACGACGCCGCGGGCTGCGTTCACCAGCTGCGCCGAGGAGCGGTCTCCCGCGGCCGCCCCCACCGCGCTCGGCGCCGGCAGCGCCGCGCCCGTGGCGCCGGCCGCCGCGCCGCTCGCGCGCGCCTGAAGCGGCTCGACGAGAATGGCTTCGGTGCGGCCGGCGGCGTGCGCGGGACAGCGCTGCTCGATTCCCGGGCGGCCGAGGTACACGGCGTGCCGGTTGAAGCGCACACACGTCATGGGGTGGGTGTCCAAGCGGTACACGGGCCAGCTCTCGGGCACCGCGAGGCTGTAACCGCGGTAGTGGACCACCTTGGTCGCGCTCCCGGCGAGCGCGCCGGCGGGAGCGGTCCACGCGCCGAGCGAGGCCAGTAGCGTCACCAGGCCGAAGCCGAGCAGGCGGCGCCACAAGCCCGGATCAGGCCTGGAGACCGATGACGATGTTCGCGATGTTCGGTTCGGGGCGCGCGACGCCCCCATTGAGCGCGACAACAATTCACCGCCTGACGCCTACGGAGTTAGCTGACGGGCTCGCGCTTGATGAGCGCTACCAACGGATCACCGCCGGACTCGCCCCAACAACTCGGGTTCCCCGTTCCCTGAGATGGCGCCCCAGGGACTCGGCATCGCTTACAACGCGACCCGCCGACGAAAGTTGCGCTGGTGCGGTGCCGCCTCCGTCGCGGCCCGAGAACCCGCGCGTTCAGCCTCGATACGCGCGCACGAGAAAGCCGGTGTGCGAGGGGCTCTCGATCTCCAGGCGCCCGAACCCGCTGCCCGTGAGCATCAGCTCGAGTCCGTCGCGCGTGTAGTTGAAGATCGGGCAGTTGCCGATCCACTCGTAGCGGAGCTTCCGAATCGGTCCCTTCAACGGCGACCAGGCGGGGAATGAGCCCACCAGGCAGCCGTGCTCGGCACAGAGCTCGAACATCCTCCGCGCGAAGGGCTCGGGCTCGGGCAGGTAATCGAACAGGCCAAGCGCCAGGACGACGTCGAATCGGCCTGGGATGCGGGCGCCGATGAAGTCTTCGAGCATCAGCGTGGCGCGTGATCCGAACCGCTCGAGGCGAGACCGGGCCAGCTCGATCATCGGCTCCGCGAAGTCGATCCCCACGTACTCGGAGGCACCCGCTTCGAGCACGAACTCGCCGATCCGGCCCGAGCCGCAACCGACATCGAGCACGCGGGGAGTCCGATATGTGCCCACCGTGTCGACGGCAAGCTGGCGGCGGCGGAACAGCCCCGGCCTGAGTTGGCGCGTGAGCGGCCGTTCGTCTTCGTAGAGGTCGTCGAACGTCTGCGCTCTCTCACGAAAGCGCGCGCGGACGCGTTCCGCTGCCGGCGCTGAGCGTCGCATGACCCTCACCATAGGAAATCAGCCGGAAGCGCTGCGCGATCGTCCGGAGAACCGCGGCGGCGCGGCGACGGGCGGCGTTGCGCTGGAGCGCGCGGAGCCTTGCCTGAGCCCGTTGGGGGACGCCCGTTCCGGGGGGGAGGAGCGGTTCCAGTGGCTGAGGGTCGAGCTCGTGCGGGTGCAGGTAAAGACCGGCGAGCCGACCCGCACGAGAGAGCCCGTGCAGGACGAGGCGCCGGGGGGCGATGCTCCAATACGACGCCCCACCGACCCGGAGGTTGGCGGGGCCGGCGCTCCAGACGGCGACCGGCAGCTCCCAGAGGGTTTGTCCGTTTGGCAGCTCGAGCTCATACGGCGCCACGTCCGCCCCGCGGCCGGCGGGCGACTCGTGCTGGCTCGAGTCGTAAGCAAATCCCTCGGCCTCGAGCACCTCGTACGCCCATCGTGCGTCGCGCGGGATCGAGAAGGCCGGCGCCCGGTACCCGATCGGGCGGCTGCCGGTCAGCTGCTCGATCGTCGACCGCGCCGCGCGCAGGTCGGCGGCAAATTCCTGCGGCGTCTGCCCCAAGACGGGGAGGTGGGCATCGCCGTGGCAGCCGATCTCGTGCCCGCGGGCCACAACCGCCTCCAGCAGGTCCGGATGGGTCCTGGCGGCCATTCCGAGAACGAAGAACGTCGCGCGGGCGTGCAGTTCGTCCAACAGATCGAGCAGGGCATTCGTCTGGCGCGCGAGCGCCGGTCCGGGCTGCTGCCAGCCCGATGCGCTCACCCGCCGCCGGACCAGCTGGTGCCAGTCCTCGAAATCGACGCTGAGCAGCAGGGTCCGCTCGGGCCGATCGCCAGTCGGCGGCTGATCCTCGTTGCGTGCCCGTGGCTGCTCGGGCGTGCGAGCCACCAGGGGCCCAACCGGCTCCGGGCTATTTCGGCCGCTGGCTCTCGATCCAGCGCTCGAGATCGGGGCCGCTTTCGACGCTCACGATGACCGCGTAACGCGTCTCAGCGCCGGTGTGATAGCCGCCGTGGTAGAGCGCCTCCGAGTCGACCACCACCTGCTGGAACTTCGGCAGCTTGATCTGAACCTCGTTCTTGCGGTCGAACTCGGTGGGCCGTACGACGAGCGAGCTCGAGGGGTCGTCGGTCAGCTCGAGCCATATGCGCACGACCCATCCGTTGTTCTCCGGATTGCCCCGGTTGTTGTCATCGAGGTGCAACCCCCAGCGGCATTCGCGCAGCGTGTTTGCGTTCATGCGGAGCAGCTGCACGCGACCGAAGCGGACGCCCATCGACTCGACCCAATTGACGAGCGTGGGGCACTTCTTCGCGTTATCGGTCCAGACGCCGTCGAGGTCGTACTTGCCGTACTCCCAGAAGCCCTTCAGCTCGATCTCTCCGTTGGCCGAGGTGATCGGAGCGAGGAACGTCGTCGGGTCGGTGGCGTACGTCGTGAACGTGAGGTCCTCCCACTCCGACTTGGGAATCTCCGGCCCGCGGTACTTGTCCAGCACGATGTATCCGCCGGCGGCCTCCAGACTCGGCATCCGGTAGTGCGGCGTCTTGCGCTGGCGCAGGCTCGGCCCGGGCCGGATGCCGGTTTTGCGCAGAATCTGCTTGGTGGTCTCGGTCTTCAGTGCTGAAGTCAGCGTCGACACTGTTTGTCCTCCGTCTCGTTTGCCCGCGATTTCGAACCCTCAGCCCGTCGCGAGCGGCACAGGCTAGCGCGGGCGCCGGATGCTCGGCACGACCTCCGAGCGTGTGGCGAAGGGCGAGGCCGCTCGTCCGTATCGCATCGTGTGGTGGTGCGGCAGGGTCAGGCCAGGGCGGCCCGCGCGCTGTCCAGGTCGTCCGTGGCGATCACGACCTTGATGCCGCCGAACGTGGTGTAGAGCAGCTCGATGTTGACGCCCGCGTCGGCCAGCTCACGGGCGAGCTCCCCGAGCGAACCTGGCTTGTCCTCGATGTCCACGACGAGCACGGCGCGGTGATCGGCGACGCCCATGCCCGCCGCGGTGAGCGCGGCCACGGCACGCTCGGTGGCCTCGTCCTCGATCAGAACGTGAATGATTCCTCGACCTTCACCCGTGAACGCGCACATGCCCTTGATGTTCACCCCGGCCGAACCCATGGCACCTCCCAGCGTCGCCAGCTGACCTGGTTCGTCCTGGAGCACCACTGTCACGTCGGTCGGCATGGGGTTGCATGGGTGGCCTACCGGGCACCGACCCGTTCCGCCGTGCTGGAGCCTATACGGTGTGGTTAAGCCGCACGCGCGTGGGCGGGATCGGTCGACAACGGGTGTGCGATGCTGGCCCCGTGACCGCGGCGCTCGATGCTGTGAGAGCCGTCCTCATCGACCTCGATGGTGTCCTGTACGTCGAGGATCAGGTGATCGACGGTGCGCGCGAGACGGTCAGCGCTCTCCGCGAGAGCGGGCTGGGGTTGCGGTTCGTGACCAACACCACGGCACGCTCGCATGCCCAGACCGTGGCAAAGCTCGACCGGCTGGGGTTCGCCGTCGCTCCGGACGAGCTGTTGACCCCGGCCCGACTAGCGGTTCGTTACTGCGAGCAGCGTGGCCATCGAAGCGCTCTGCTCGTGATGAACGAGGAGGTCAAGGAGGACTTCGCCGAGTTGATGGAGGACGAAGGCGGTCAGGCTGACGCGGTGATCGTCGGGGACCTTGGGGACGCGTTCGGATACGACGTGCTCAACCGTGCCTTCCGGGCCGTGATGGCCGGAGCGGAGCTGATCGCGCTGCAGAAGAACCGCTACTGGATGCGGGCCGACGGATTGTCGCTGGACGTCGGCCCGTTCGTAGCCGCGCTCGAGTTCGCGACCCACCGCGACGCCGTCGTGGTCGGCAAGCCGGCGCGCAGCTTCTTCGAGCTCGCCCTGGCCGATCTCGACGTCGAGGCAAGAGCCGCGGCAATGCTCGGGGACGACATCGAGACCGACATCGGCGGGGCGATCGCGGCCGGACTCGCCGGCATCCTGGTGCGGACCGGAAAATACGATCGCGACGACGCGGCAAGTTCGGGCGTCGAGCCGACTGCCACGATCGACTCGATCGCGGAGGTGCCGGCACTGCTGGCCCGAAGTGGTGCTCTGGAATGATCTATGGCATGGGCGCGAGCAGAGTCTGGTTCATCACCGGGGCTTCCAGCGGGTTCGGTCGCGAGCTGGCCAACGCCGCGCTCGGGCGCGGCGATCGGGTCGTTGCCGGCGCTCGAGACGCGGGCCGCCTGGCCGATCTCGCCACGGATGACCGCGTCCACGCGATCTCCTTGGACGTAGTCGATGGAGCGGCGAGAGAGCGGGCGGTACAGGAAGCGCTCGGGCGGTTTGGTCGAATCGACGTGCTGGTCAACAACGCCGGGCGGACCCAGGTCGGCGCGGTGGAGGAGACCACCGAGGAAGAGCTGCGGTCGTTATTCGAGCTTCACTTCTTCGCGCCGGCCGCACTCACGCGCTTGGTGCTGCCACACATGCGAGCTCAGGGCGGCGGCGCGATCGTGCAGATGTCGAGCGTCGGCGGCCAGATCACCGCGCCCGGCTTCGGCGCCTACTGCGCGACGAAGTTCGCCCTCGAGGGCCTCACCCAGGCACTCCGCGACGAGGTCGCGCCGTTTGGGATCCGGACCCTGATCGTCGAGCCCGGCGCGTTTCGTACCGGCCTGTTCCGCCCGAGCGCCGCCTACCAATCCCGCGCGATGCCCGAATACGCCGATACGGTCGGTCCGACGCGCGAGTACGTGGGCGGGAACGATGGGTTGCAACCGGGGGATCCGGCCAAGGCGGCGCAAGCCATCCTCACCGCTCTCGACGCCGAGGATCCACCGCTGCGGCTCGTGCTTGGCGAGGACGCCATCGACAGCATCCGCTCGCGCCTCGATCAGCTCACCGGCGAGCTTCTAGAGTGGGAAGAGGTAGGGCGCCGGACCGCGATCGACGGCCCTGACCCCCTGTAACGCCTCCTCAGCAAGGGGTTGTTTGTAGCGTGAGGACACGACCAATCCAGCTGGCCGGCCAAAGGGTGAACGGGCACCTTTGGCCGATTCTGCAGACCGCCCTGGCCGCGGTCGGGGCGTGGTACGTGGCCGTGCTCCTGGGGGTCGAGCACCGGCCCGCGTTCGCATCGATCGCCGCGGTGATCTCGCTGGGAGCGGCGTTCGGCGAGCGGCGGCAGAGAGCGGTGCAGCTGATCGCGGGGGTGATACTGGGCATTTTGGTGGCCGACCTGCTGGTGCGGGCGATCGGGAGCGGTCTGCCGCAGATCGGGCTCCTGGTGGTGCTGGCGATGCTGGCCGCGGTGATCCTCGGGGGCGGAGAGCTGCTCGTCGGCGAGGCGGCCGTGTCGGCGATCCTCGTGGCGACGCTGTCCTCGACGCCGTCGGTGCGGCTGCTCGACGTCCTGATCGGGGGCGGCGTGGCGCTCGCCGTGAACACGCTGATCTTTCCCCCCGATCCGGTGCTCGGCGTCACGCGGGCCACCGCCGCCGTGTTCGGCGAGCTCGGGGTCCTCCTCAAGGACGCGGCCGCGGCCCTGGCCGCCGGCGACGTCCGCCATGCCGAGGCGGCCGGGCGGGCGGCAGAAAACGTCGAGACCCATATCGGCGAGCTCAGGCAGGCGCTCATCGTAGGGACCGACACCGCACGCTGGGCCCCTCTGCGCCGACCGGCCCGCGGCGAGCTCGCGCGCTATGCCCGCACCTTGGGCCACGCCGAGTTCGCCGCTCGCAGCGCGCGCGTGCTGGCGCGCAACGTCTTGATCTACGTGCGCGGTGGGAGACCGCCGCAACCCGAGCTCGCCGGTGCGGTGCGCGAGCTCGGTCTGGCGGCTTGGGAGCTCCCCGCCCAGTTCGAGGAGCCCTGGCGCAGCGGTGACGTCCTCCGCATGGCGCTTCAGGCCGCGAGCCTCGCGACCGCCGCGGCGGCACGACATCCCGACATCGCGCTCAGCGAGATCGCCGGGCAGCTGCGCTCGATCGCGATCGAC
>JAFASF010000388.1 GCA_019244745.1 Solirubrobacterales bacterium
GGGGTCAGGAAACCGACGAGGACGACGAGGACTGATTCTGATTAAGGGCCGGCTCCCGCTGGCCCCGTTTGGGGTAGGCGAGGGCCGCGCCGATGCGTTCTGCGGTTGAGGGGTGCGTCGCCAACAGCCTCGTGACCCAGCGCGGCGGGTCGAGATCGGCCATGTTCTGAAGCGCGATCGTCCGCTCGAAGGACACGAACGCCGCCGGGGCATCCGACAGCTCCACTGAAAACGCGTCCGCCCGGCGCTCCACTGCGCGCGACAGGCGGTTGCCGATCAGCCCGGTGGGGGCGGCGACCAGCGCCGCCGCCAGCCCGAGCGCCGGCAGAGCCGCGGGCGTACCGCGCGCGGGTGAAAGCAGCCAGCTCAGGCGCTGGACGGCGAACGCTGCGGCGGGTGCCACGGTGGCCCCGTACAGCAGGCCTCTCGTGACGTCGCGGTGACGGACGTGCGCGAGCTCGTGGGCGACCACGACGCGAACCTCGTCGCGGTTGTAGCGATCGAGCAACGTGTCGAACAGCACCACGCGCTTGGTGGGCCCGAGCCCTGTCACGTACGCGTTGGCCGCGGTCGTTCGGCGGCTGGCGTCGATCGAATACACCTCCCCCACCTTGACACCCGCCGCCCGCGCCAGCTCGAGCACGTCTGACCGGGTCTCTCCCTCCGGCAACGGCGTGAAGTCGTTGAACACCGGATCGAGCACCACGGGCGCGAGCGCCGTGAGCAACGCGCCGAAGGCGATCGAGCCGGCGCTCGCGGGCGCCCACCAGCCCCGGGGATAGCGCCGAGTCAGGGCTACGACGCCGCCTCCGGCCGCGCCCGAGAGCGCGGACGCGATCGCGGTGGACTTGACGAGGTCGATTGCCCAGCCGCCCCACGACTGGGTGACCAGACCCACGGCTTTCGCCCGCCGGCGGGCCACAACCGCCAGCGGCAGCGGCGGCAGGGTGAGCGCCCCCGCGAGGCCCGCGGCCGTCAGCGCGCCACCGACCACCGGCGGTAAGTGCTCCTCCGTCATCCGTGGCGGGCGGCCCCAGCGAACCGCGGCCGCGAGCGCGCCCAGCTCGACGACTGCCCGGCTCAGTGCCAGCGCGAGCTGTGGGCGGGCAAATCGCGCTCCGCGCCGGATCTCCTCGGCGCTGAAGTAGCTCTCCAGGTCGACCTCGACCGGCTCGGGCGCCGGCTTTCGCGGCATCAGGAGACGCGCGCCGACCTCGGCGGCGGTGAGCGTCAGCAGCAGCGATCCGAACGCCCATTGGCGCGGAGAGGGCCTCACCAGGGAGACTGTACGCCGCAATGATGGTGGCGATCGTCTCAGACATCCATGGCAACCGGCAGGCGTTCGAGGCCGTGCTCGATGAAATCGAGCTTTCGGACTGCGAGGAGATGTGGTGTCTGGGGGACCTGGTGGGGTACGGCGCTGATCCGGTCGCCTGCGTCGAGCTGGCCCGGCGGCACGCCGCGGTGTGCCTCGCCGGCAACCACGATCTCGGAGTTCGCGGCACGCTGCCGCTCGAGGAGTTCTCACGGGGGGCAGCGCTGGCTGCGAAATGGACTCGGGAGACGATCCCGGCCGCCGTGCGCGACTACCTGCAGACCCTCGAGCCCCTCAACGTCGAGGAGCAGGTCGGCCTCTACCACGCCAGTCCGCGCGACCCGATCTGGGAATACGTCCTCTCCCCGCTTCAAGCCGAGCTTTGCCTCGACGTTCAGCAGCACCGCATATGCCTGATCGGCCACTCCCACGTCGCACTTTCGTTCTCCCGCGCGGACGGGCAGACCGCGACCGGCCAGACCCGAGCCGAGAACGAGGAACTCAACCTTGAAAACGGCGAGTGGCTCATCAATCCCGGGAGCGTGGGCCAGCCGCGGGACGGCGATCCCCGGGCGGGCTGGCTCGAGCTCGATATCGACGGCATGCGGGCCGTTTACCGGCGCACCGAATATGACATCGGCGGCGCCCAGGCCGCCATCCGCGCCGCGCGCCTGCCGGACTCCCTCGCCGAGCGGCTGGCATACGGCCAATGAGCGCTAACCGGAAGCAAACGGGCCGAGTCTCTAAAGTCACCCCGCGGATGCGCTATGCGCCTCGCGCGATTCTCAGCGGCATTCTCGGGTTTGCCGCCTCATTCGTCGTCGCCTGCGGCGGCGGCTCCGGCCTGCTCTCGGGCGGCCAGGCGAGCAATCTGAGCGGTCAGCTCGACCGGATTTCCTCGGCTGTGGCCCAGAAGAACTGTGGTAGCGCCGCGAGCGGGACCGTGGCGCTTGCGGGCGCGGTCCAACGCCTACCCGCAACTGTCGACGCGACCCTGCGGGCAAACCTGGCCCAGGGCGTCCAGACGGTCTCGCAGCTGGCGCTGCGGGACTGCCGCCCGGCCACCCCGACCACCACCACGTCGTCGTCGAGCACGACCACTTCGAGCACGACCTCGAGCTCGACCACGTCCACCCCCACGAGCACCAGCACGACCACGAGCACGCCGACGCAGACGACGACGAGCACGAGCACGCCACCCACCACGAGCTCGTCTGCAACCACTCCCACGTCACCGGGTACTAGCTCCACAGGCAGTGGGGGCGCCGGACTCGGCGGCTCCACGGGCGGCATCGCGGGCAACGGCAACAGCAACGGCAACGGTAACGGCAACGGCGGGAACGCACAATGACCAACGGAACGACGATCGCCGGGCGCTATCGCGTCGAGTCACGGATCGGTGTGGGCGGGATGTCCACCGTTCACCTCGCCTTCGATCAGCGCCTCGAGCGCTATGTCGCGATCAAGCTCCTGGCCGAGCACCTGGCTGACGATTCGACGTTCATCTCCCGGTTCCGCCGGGAGGCGCTGTCGGCGGCGAGGCTCGTGCATCCGAACGTGGTCCAGGTGTTCGACTTCGGACTCGACGAGAGCCACCACCAGTACTTCATCGTCATGGAGCACGTGGCCGGCCGTTCGTGCGCGGAGCTCCTGCGCGATCGCGGGCACCTCGGCGTCGAGGAGACCGTAGGCATCGTCACCCAGGCTTGCCGCGGGCTGGATTACGCGCACCGGAACGGGGTCGTGCACCGCGATGTCAAGCCCGGCAACCTGCTCGTGTCCGACACCGGCGTGGTGAAGCTCGCGGACTTCGGCATCGCCCGGGCAACGGATCAGTCGAGCATCACCCAGGTAGGGTCGGTGCTCGGGACCGCCGCCTACCTCGCCCCCGAGCAGGCTCGTGGCGAGGAGGCCGGCCCTCGCGCCGACATCTACTCACTCGGCGTGGTCACCTACCAGCTGATTTCGGGACGGCTGCCGTACGAGGCGTCGTCGCTGTCGGAGCTCGCGCTCAAGCAGCAGCGCGAGTCGCCGCCGCCGCTCGACGGGCTCGATCACGAAGTGCCGCGAGAGCTCGCCCGAGCGGTTTCGAGGGCGCTCGAGATCGACCCCGAGGCACGCCCGCCGACGGCGGCGCTGCTCGCCGACGCGCTGCGGGACGGATCCCAGGGACTGGCGCCGGTCGGGAGCGACACGCCGACCGCGCATCTCGGCACCCGCGCCGCCACCCGGGTCATGCCCAACCGCCAGGCGGCCACCGCGGCCACGCGTGTCGCGCCGCGCACCACTGCGCCCCGGACGCGGCCGCTCCAGGCACCGCGGCCACCCAAACCGCAACGGATCCCCGCGCCGCCGACCCCCGCCTACGGCCGGGTGCCCGCTCCGGCCGAGCGCGAAGTCGGGGATCGCCGGCGCCGGCGCGGGCGGACGCTAGCCTTCCTCGCGTTGGCGGCGCTGTTCGTCGTCGCGCTGGGGGTGGCGCTGGTGATCGCCACCAGCAGCTCGAGCACGGCCGTGCACTACCGCGCGATCATGGGTCGCGACGCCAACCAGGCGATCCAGGACTTCCAGGACCTCATCAACCGATACACCCGCTGAGTGCCCCTCGGTGGGCACCGCGTGCCTGGCGACCTCCTATAAACGCCTCGCGCGCTAGCACGCGAGTGCCCACGAGGGGCAACTCAGCGTGCTCCCCGGTCACGGGGCTGGAGCGTCCCCGGATGGGCGCCCGACCTCAGCTCCGTCGCCATCTCGTCGAGGCGGTCGGCTTCGATGGCGGCGCGGAGGTCTTCCATCAGCCGCGCGATGAAGCTGAGGTTGTGCAGGGTGACGAGGCGCAGCGCGGTGAGCTCGCGGGCGCGGAGGAGGTAGTGCAGGTAGCCGCGGGTGAAGCCGGCTGAGCAGGCGGGGCACGGGCAGCCGTCGAGGATCGGGTCCGTCGACTCGCGCCAGGCGCCCTTGACGAGGTCGACGCGCCACCGGCTGGCGGGGTCCGGGACGAGGGCGACGCCGTGGCGCCCCAGGCGGGTCGGCAGCGCGCAGTCGAACGTATCGATACCGGCTTGCACGCCCGCGATCAGGTCGTCGACGTCGCCGATGCCGAGGAGGTGGCGGGGCCTCCCGGGGGCATGGCGTTCCAGCTCGGCGGTGGTCCAGGCGACCACTTCGTGCATCTGGGCCTTGTCGCGTCCGAGCGAGCCGCCGATCGCGATCCCGTCACAGCCGCTCGCGGCCACCGTCGCGCTCGACTCGCGCCGCAGGTCGTGCTCGACGCCGCCCTGGACGATGCCGTAGACGACCTGATCGGTTGGTCCGTGCTCCTCGTGCCACCGCAGGCAGCGCTCCAGCCACCGGTGTGTGCGCTCCATCGAGCGCGCCGTGTAGTCCCGGCTGACGTGGAACGGGGTGCACTCGTCGAGCACGAGCGCGATATCCGAGCCGAACGCGGCCTGGGCCGACATCGACTCCTCGGGGCCGAGGAATCGCTCTCGGCCGTCCACGTAGGAGCGAAACCGCACGCCGTCCTCGCCGATCCCGAGGATCGCCCCGGCGCCGTCGCTGTCCGCGGGCGCCCGGCGGCCGCGCCCCTTGATCTCATCGGCCACCCCGCCGT
>JAFASF010000446.1 GCA_019244745.1 Solirubrobacterales bacterium
GCCCTTGACGCGGAGGCGCACGATCTCGACCTCGCGCCGCGGGCTCGGGTAGTCGATCCACTGATACAGGCAGCGGCGCTTGACCGCGTCGTGAAGATCGCGCGTCCGGTTCGAGGTGAGCACGATGGCCGGAGGATGCGTGGCGCGGATCGGGCCGAGCTCGGGGATCGTCACCGCCGCCTCTCCGAGTAGTTCGAGCAGGAACGCTTCGAAGTCGTCGTCGGCGCGGTCGATCTCGTCGATCAGCAGCACCGCCGGCCGCGGACCGGGATGCTCGAGCGCGCGCAGCAGGGGTCGGCGGATCAGGTACTCGTGACCGAAGAGATCCTCCTCGCGCAGCCGCGTCCCGCTCGCTTCGGCCAGCCGGATGCTGAGCAGCTGCCGCGGATAGTTCCACTCGTACAGGGCCTCCGCGGCGTCGATCCCCTCGTAGCACTGCAGGCGGATCAGCGGCGTGTCGAGCACGGCCGCCAGCGCCTTGCCGGCCTGGGTCTTGCCGACCCCCGCCTCTCCCTCGAGCAGGAGCGGCTGGGGCAGGTTGAGCGCCAGAAACATGGAGGTGGCCAGCCCCTCGTCGACGAGGTAATCGACGCTCGCGAGGCGCCGCGCCAGCGTCTCGACGTCCGGCACGAGGTGGCTTACCTCATCGCGCGACCGCGGCGTCTCCATGCCTCTCCTCGAACTTGAGCTTGCAGCCCAAGCAGCAGAAGTAGATCGTTCCGCCCCCGTGTACGAGCGACGGAGTGTCATCGGCGACCACGATCGTCATCCCGCAGATCGGATCGACAGCGGTGATCGGACGGGCGGAGGCGCCCGCCCGCACCGCGCTCGCGTCGCGCCGGCGCACTTCGACGATCCGCGCCAGGATCGAGATGGCGATCTCCGCGGCGGTTCGCGCGCCGATGTCGATCCCGGCTGGGGTCTCGACGCGAGCGAGCAGGTCATCCGGGACGCCGACCTCCCGCAGCTGATCGAGCACGGCCGCACCGCGCCGGCGAGAAGCGACCAGGGCCACGTACGGCACGCCGGCCTCCAGCGCCACGCGAAGCACCGTGAGCTCGTCGCGCCCGTGCGCCGCAACCACAAGGCCGAGGTCGCCGTCGGTGGGAACGGACTCCCCGTCGTCGGTGGCCAGCACCGCGAGACCGAGCTCCGGACCGATCCGCCGCAGCGCGCCCACGATCGGCGAGTCGCCCGCGACCAGGACCCGCGGAGCGGGCAGCATCGGCTCGAGGAAGATCTCGATCGCGCCGCCCGACAGGCACGGGTTCTGAACGGTGACGGTCCCCTGCTCGTTCGACACCTCTTCGGTGAGCGCCGGGTCTTCGTCGCCCGCGCCGCCTTCTTCTGCGGATCCTGCCCCGCCAGGCAGGATCCGCAGCAGCACCGCCTGTCCGGACTCGATCGCCCCCAGCGAGTACACCCGGACGCTGTGCTGCGCGCAGACGCCTCCGACGAAGCCCTCGATCGTCCCGTCGCCGGTGATGAGAGCGACGTTACCCGGCTCGACACTGGTCGGATGCTGCACGCGCACGACCGTCGCGAGGACGAACGCCGAGCCCCGATCGGTGAGCTCCTTGGCCCTGCGCGCGAGGGCTCCGGAGATCATTGCGGCGGCTCGGCGCGCCCCTGCATCGCCGCCCACACGCGCGCCGGCGTGCACGGCATGTCGATGTGGGTGACGCCGTGGGTGTGGTGCAGCGCGTCGATCACCGCGTTGACGATCGCCGGCGGCGAGCCCACGTTCGGCGACTCGCCGACCCCCTTGGCGCCCAGCGGGTGGTGCGGGCACGGGGTGACCGTTTCACCCAGCTCGAAGTCCGGGCACTCGAGCGCGGTCGGGATCAGATAGTCCATGAACGACCCGTTGCGGCAGTTGCCCTCCTCGTCGAACGTGAGCACCTCCATGAGCGCGATCCCGATCCCTTCGGCGAGGCCACCGTGGATCTGCCCGTCGACGATCATCGGGTTGATCCGCACCCCGCAGTCGTCGACCGCGATGAACCGCCGCACCTTGACCTGAGCCGTCTCCGGGTCGATGTCGACGACCGCGATGTAGGCCCCATAGGGGTAGGTGAGGTTGGGCGGGTCGTAGATGACCTGCGCGTCGAGTCCGCCCTCCATCCCTTCGGGCATCGGCTCGCCGCTGTAGGCGCGCTGCGCGATCTCCTCGATCAGCGCGCCCTTCTCGGGGTCGCCCTTGACGTACCACCGCCCCTTCTCCCAGGCCAGGTCCTCGGGCCGGGCCTCGAGCATCGTGGCCGCGATCTGGCGCGCCCGGTCGCGGACCTTGCGGGAGACGACCGCCACCGCGGCACCGCTGACGGGGGTCGATCTCGAGCCGTAGGTCCCCAGGCCGTACGGGGACTTGTCGGTGTCGCCGTGGCGGACCTCGACGTCCTCGGGGGGAATCCCCAGTTCCTCGGCCACGATCTGGGCGAACGTGGTCTCGTGGCCCTGGCCCTGGGGCTGGGCGCTGATCGAGACCACGGCCTTACCCGACGGGTGCACCCGCAGGTCGGCGCCGTCGTTCATCGACAGACCCAGGATGTCCATGTGCTTGCGCGGGCCGGCGCCGACCCCCTCGGTGAAGAACGACACCCCGATTCCCATGAGCTCGCCGCGGGCGCGCTTCTCCTCCTGCTCGCGCCTCAGCTCCTCGTACCCGGCGAGGTCCATGGCGACCCGCATGGTGGTGGCGTAGTTCCCCGAGTCGTACGTCCACCCCGTGGTCGTCTCGTAGGGGAACTGCTCGGGTTCGATGAAGCTGCGCATCCGCAGCTCGATCTCGTCGACGCCCATCTCCATGGCCAGCGCGTGCACCATCCGCTCGACCAGGTACACGGCCTCGGTGATCCGGAACGAGCAGCGGTACGCGACGCCGCCGGGCGCCTTGTTCGTGTACACCGCCTTGACCTT
>JAFASF010000077.1 GCA_019244745.1 Solirubrobacterales bacterium
CGTAGCCCCCCTCCCCCTCCAGGTCTCCCCCGAGGTCGAACTCGAGGAAGTGCGCGCCGAGCGACTCCACCTGCTCCTTGACCGCAGCGCGCACGTCGAATCCCTGGACTACCGCGCCGAGGCGCCGGGCGGTCGCGATCGCCTGAAGCCCGGCGACGCCCGCCCCGAGCACTAGGATCGTGGCGGGACGGATCGTGCCCGCAGCGGTCATCAGCATCGGGAAGAAGCGGCCGATCTCGGTCGATGCGATCAGGACCGACTTGTAGCCGGCGATGTTCGCCTGGCTCGAGAGGGCGTCCATCGACTGGGCGCGGCTGATCCGCGGTATCGCCTCCATCGCGAAGCTCGTCGCTCCGGTCTGGGCGATCGCCCGCACGCCGTCGGCGTTGGACAGCGGCCCGAGAAAGCCGATCAGCACGGTTTCGGAATGCAGACGCTCGATCTCGTCTCCGGCCGGCGCCGCGACCTTGACCACGACGTCGCTCCCGTAGACCGTGTCCGGGTCATCGTTCAGGCTTGCGCCGGCCTCCTCGTACTGCGAGTCGGGGATCAGCGCGCCGGCGCCGGCGCCGCGCTGGACGACGACCTCCAAACCGCCCGAGGTCAGCTTCTTCGCGACCTCCGGTACGAGCGCCACGCGGCGCTCGCCCTCCGCCGACTCCTTGGGAACTCCGATCCGCATCGGGCGCCGGAGGCTACCGAACTGCTAACCGAGGCCGATCGGTGCAAACGCCAGCGCCTCGGCGATGGCAGCGTCGGCGGCGATCGCGGAGAAGGATGAAGGCCCCCGCGCGGCCCGCGGCTTAGCGCGACGCCGACGGTGGGCGCGCACGCGCGGCGCCTCGGGGGCGATCCTGACCCTGTGGCTTGCTCTTGGAACCGCACCGGGGGTGGCCCGCGCGGGCGCTGGCCTGGTGGGCCGCGCCCGCGCGACAGTCGCTAGCGGCAGCGCCTTTTCCGCGAGCGCCATCAGCGCCTCGCCCGTCACCCAAACCGGCGTCTGGTCGCTCGAGCGCGAGTAGCGTACGTGTCCGTCCGAGGCGATCAACGAGCTCAGGAATTGCAGTGGCGAGGGAGCGCCCGCCCGGTGCAGCGACCCCGGGCCGACGCCCGCGGCCAGCAGCCCCTGGACGGCCCACGACGTCGACTGGGCGTTCGACTCGTCGCCGGGCTGCGACGGGAAGCCTCCGTCGCGGTCCTGCTGCCCGGCGATATAGCCCACGGCGCGCCGGCGCGCTCCCGCCCCCGATCCTCCGTAGCCCGCGAGCGCCTGAAGCGCGGCGCCGGTGTCGTCGACGTCGCTGGTGCCCCCCGCGGTGGCGAAGTTGAAGCCGCCGTCGCCGTCCTGCTGGCGGACGAGCCAGGCCAGCGTCCGCGGCGGCGGAGCGATGCCATCGGCGCGAAGCGCGAGCACGCCGAACGACGTCAGGTTGACCTGCTCCCCCACCGAGCCGTCGCCGCGGATGTCCCGCTCCAGCCGGCCCACCAGGTCCTGCCCGCCGAATGCGGTCGCGGAGGCGTCCGCGGCCCGGGCCACGAGGATCGTGCGCTCGAGCGACCCGGGGTCGGTCGCCCCGGCGGCTCCCGCCTCGATGTAGGCGAGCAGGCTCGCGCCGCCGCGCGCGACGTCCCGCGGGTCGCGTCCTTCGGCGGCCAGGCCGAGCGCCGCCCACCCGCTGTAGAGCGAGGCCGACGCCTGGCCGGGCGCCGCCCCGAACCCGCCGTCGGCGTTCTGCGCGGAAAGGAGGTAGTTGGTGGGGTCGACGGTCCCCGAACTCGTGGCTGGCTGAGCCACCAGCCAGCCAGCCACGCCGAGAACCGAGACGAGCGCGACGACGCCGGCGACGCCACCGGCGACCGGCTCCCACCTTACGTGCAGCCTGCGGGCGAAGCGCTGGATCGAGCGTGTCAGCGGCGGCCCGAACGCGAGCGCGAACAGCACGCAGCTCACAGCGTGCACGAGGTCGAAGCCGATCCCCTTTCCCACGTACACGCCGAGCTGCGCGGCGCTGTGATCGCTGTAGGTGACCCAGTCCCCGACGTCCTGGAACGCCGCGAACCCGAAGCCAACCAGCCCGCACACCACCGCCAGCGGCCAGCGACCGATGTGCCTGCGGGTCACGATCGCGAGCCCCGCGCCGATCATCCCGGCCACGCCCCAGGCGGCCATCTGCCACGGGGTCCAGGGCCCCTGGCCGAAGAAGAAGTTCGAGGTCAGGCCGGCGATCGCCCCGACCGCGAATCCCGGCGCGCCCCCGAGCGCGTAGCCGGAGATCAGGACGATGTCGGTCGTCGGCTTGACGTTCGGAACCGCGGCGAAGGCAATCCGCCCGATCGCCGCCAGCGCGGCGAGCGTGGCCACCAGCGCGACGATCCGCGCGTCGGGCCGCGCTCGCTCGTACCAGCCGAACCCAACCGCAAGCGCCACCGCCAGGATCGAGAACGCCCCGAGTTGCCAGCTCATGCCATCACCTCCTGGGCCTCGGTCGCGAGCCGAGCTCGCACCGCCGCGCAGCCCTGCTCGGCGGTGAGCGCACCGTCCACACCGCCGAGGATGCGAGCGGTCTCGGTCGCGAAGTACGTCCCCCCGGCCAGCACTTCGGCCGCCGAGCCGTCGGCGATCGGGCGTCCGTCCGCCAGCAGCACGACCCGGTGCGCGAACGCGGCCGCAAACTCGGGATCGTGCGTGGCCACGATCACGGCCGCCGGCAGCGCTCCCAGCAGCTCCGCCAGCTCGAGCTTGTGGGCCCGGTCCATTCCCCGCGTCGGCTCGTCCAGGCAGACGACGGCCGGCGGGTCTGTGCCCGGGGAGTCGAGGACGATCGCCAGCGCGAGCCGCTGCTTCTCACCACCCGACAGGTCCCGCGGGTGGCGCGGCGCAATCTCCTCGGGATCGAGCCCCACGGTGCGCAAGGCATCCGGCGAGGCCTCCTCCGCGACCGTCTCGTGGATCAGGTAGTCGGTGGGGTTCTGAAGCAGCAGCGCGACCCGGCCGGCCCGCGTCACGCGGCCTCGGGTCGGGGACATCAGCCCCGCGCCGTGGCGGAGCAGCGTCGACTTCCCGGCGCCGTTTCGGCCCATCAGCGCCACGCGCTCCCTGGGAGCGAATGACAGCGTGACACCGCGGAGGATCGCGGGCCCCTCGCGGATCTCGTGCCACAGGCGATGGAAGGCGAGCGCCTCGGCCGGCGCCTCGCCGAGGGCCCGTCGTGGCGTGGACGCGGCGGGCGCGGCCTCGGGTTCCACCGCCATTCCCGCGGCGCGCAATGTCGCCCGCGCCGCCTTCACGCCCGGGACCGGCCGCAGCCCGAGGCCCGAGAGCAAGCGCGCCCCGGGCGTGGCCAGCTCGGGCGCGGACGCCACCGCCCAGCGAAGGAACTCGCGGGGGGTTCCGTCGCAGACCACCCTTCCACGGTCGAGGGCGATCACCCGGTCCGCCAGCCCCAGGCACCGCTCGAGGCGGTGCTCGGCGAGCACGATGGCCACGTCGGCGTCCTCGTTCAGGCGCCGCAGGGAGCCGATCAGCTCATCTCCGGCGACCGGGTCGAGCTGCGAGGTGGGCTCGTCGAGGACCACCAGTGCCGGACGGCCCGCGAGCGCCGCCCCGAGCGCGACGCGCTGGAGCTCGCCGCCGGAGAGCTCGGCGGTCGCCCGGTCGAGCAGGTGGGCCACCCCGAGCGAGAGCGCCGCCTCCTCGACGCCGCGCGCGACGGCGGCCGGCCGCTCG
>JAFASF010000250.1 GCA_019244745.1 Solirubrobacterales bacterium
AGGTCGTCATGACGCCGCATTTGAGCGGCGTATCGAGCGCCGCCGACGGCGTCACGCTGCGCCACATCTACACCGAGCGCGACGAGCGGCGCGAGGGCGTGGGCCTCGTGGTCATGGCTGGGTACCGCCGGGCTGTTGTCGATCTGCTTGAGGAGCTGACTGCGCTAAGGCCCGAGCTTCGCATTGTGGTGGCTGGCGACGCGCTCGCACCACGCACGCTGCTCGACGCCGTCGCCGAGGGGGCTCGCGCCGGCGCCGACGTGTAGCTGCGCAGCCGGCACGTCGGGCGTCGCCTCACCGCGAGCGGCTAGTCGCTGCGAGATCGTTGCGACAAGTCGGCTCGGCGCTGCTCGGCGTGCGGGCAGAAGTGGCGAGATGCGCGTCGTGTTGCCCGAGCAGTGCAGCACCGGCCCCCGGGAGCTGGTCTCGTCTCCAGTTGTGCGTTGGTGACCGGGACTTCGTCCCGGGGCGCGTTGAGTTGGATGCCAGGGTGTCGTTTTCGATCAGGCGGTTGCGCCCGCCGGCAACGCCGCGTAGACGGCGCTCTGGACGTCCAGGAAGCCGCCGACGCCGGTGGGATCGGCGAACGGGAACATCTGGACCAGCCAAAAACCGCCAATTCCGTTGCTGCGATCGATCCAGAAGTAGACGTTCGGCAACCCGGCCCACGTCAGCGATCCGGCGGGCAGTCCGGTTGGCGCGTCCTCGTCGTTGAGCATGAACGTGATCGCCCACGACTTCGGCATGCCGGGGAAGAACTCGGCGTCGTTGGACAACCACGCAATCACGCCCGGGAGCATCTTGATCTTCATATCTCCCAGCCCGTTGGCGACTGCCATCTCGACGGTTTCGGCAGCGAGGATGCGGCCGTTCGGCCCGGCACCGTCGTTAAGCCACATGCGGATGAACTTCGCGTAGTCCTCGGCGGTGGAGTACAGGCCCGTTCCTCCCATGTCCACCTCGGGATCCTGTGGCAGGATCAGATCCAGCGGCTCGACCGATCCGTCGTCTTGGCGCTGATGGAGCATCGCCATACGCGAGCGCATGTCGTCCGTGAGCACGAACGCGCTGCTCGTCATCTCCAGCGGGCCGAGAAGGCGCTCCTGTAGCGCCTCGCGCAACCTCTGCCCCGTGACGCCCTCAACGACCTGTCCGGCCCAGTCGATGTTCGAGCCATACTCCCAGCGCTCGCCCGGATCGAACAGCAACGGCGTGGTGATCGACGCGCGCGTGGCCGTGAGCACGCTCGGCTGACCGTGCTCCTCAGCCAGTCGGTTGTAGGTCTCGTTGAAGAAGTCGTAGGCGAACCCGGCCGTGTGCAGGAGCAGCATGCGGGTCGTGATGTCGCGCTTGGGCGGCCGCAGCTGCAGGGATCCGTCGTCGGAAAAGCCCTCGAGAACCTGCACCTCGCCGAGCGCCGGCGCATACTTCTTGGCCGGCGCATCGAGGTCCAGACGCCCCTCCTCGGCTAACTGCAGGCACACGGTGCCAACCAATGCCTTCGTGGTGGAGAAGATCGCACAGACCGTGTCTGTCGTCATCGGCGCCTCCAGGCCCAATGTACGCACTCCTGCCGCCCCCGCGTAGGCCACACCATCGCGGCCGGTGAGGACGAAAGCCACGCCCGGGATCGGCGACGGCCCCGAGGTCACGCGCTGCAGAATTCCGTCGATCGCCTGCGTCATGTCGCCCGCCATCACCGCTCCTCTCGCTTGAGCCTAGCTGTCTGGAGACTCTAACTGCCGCAAACTCCCGATGCCAGCGCAGCAAGGCACGACCGTCATCCAGAGACTCGAGGCCTGCAGCGGGCGCCTCGGGACCTCGGGAACGCTCTCCTGGGAAGTGCCGCAGGTTCCCCGAAACGGGCACTCACACGACGCGACCTGTCGGCGGTCCCGCAACGTTCGCAGGGCTCACGCTTCCCTGGGATCATGACTCCAGCTCCACTGGGGAGGTCCGCCAATGACGTCCGGATGGACGCACCTCAACCTCGACGCTGTCGACGATGCCGCCCCTGCGGCTGGCTTCGGTGATCGAGGGGAGGGGTCGTGTTGCACGTCAAGCGCTGTGCGCCGAGCAGACCGGCATCACTCACTTTCGCCTTCGTCCGGGAAAGCGCTCACCGTTCTCGCACGGCCACACTGATGCAGAGGAGATCTACGTCATCTTGCCGGTAGCGGGAAGCTGAAGCTCGACGACCGCATCGTCGACGTCTGGCCGCTGGACGCGATCAGGGTTGCGCCCGACGTACCTCGGGCGTCCGAGGCCAGTATGCAGGGGCTCCAGCCCATCGCGTTCGGCCGCACCATCCCGGCGATGGGGAGCCGGTCTAGGACGACTGGGTGAGCTGACTCTGCATCCCGGATTGCTGGGCCGAGTGCTGCTCTGTCGCCGCCGGAGAACCGAGACGCGGAGTGCCGCTCCGGCCGACCGGAGACCCGGAGCGGAAGTACGAAGAGGCGAGAACCGGCCCGGCGAGACGGCTCGGTCTTCGAGGTTGCGGAAGTGAACATTCGTTTCGGAAGCCGCTCTCAAGCGCTTGGCCCAATCCGCCATCTCGGGTCGTTGGCACGACTGCCGCTGTCCGACATCGGTCGCGCTCCGACGGGCTTGCGCGGATGGCTGGGCTGCTCGTTTGTGTGGCAAGCGGTCGCCCGGGGGCCAGAGGGCGCCTCCTGAGTAGCGAGAGCGCTGGCCCTACGCGAGGCCAGTTTGTCGGATCAAAGCGATCGCCAAGACCGCGACTGCCGGAACCCTTGAGGTCGGCGCCTAAACGCCACCGGGCGGTTGCCCTGAGCGCTGCTCAGTTGCCGTGGCATTCGCGGCCCGCGCATTCCACCGTGGATTCAAAGAGTGAGGCCGGCACCGCGAGCATCGGATGAGCGGCAAAGACCGCTCGTTGCATCCTGTCCGTACACCGGGGATGATTTCGTCCTGTGGTGCCGTCTACCGAGACCGAGGCGAACAAAGCGAACATTCGGCGATACGTGGACGAGGCGCTCAACCGCGGCATCCTCGATGTCATCGATGAGCACCTCGGCGAGTTCGCGGAGCAAGCGAAGACGAGGGTTCGAGCATGGCGGACGGCATTCCCGGACTTCCACACGACGATCGAGACGCTTGTCGCGGAAGACGACTGGGTCGCGTACCACGTGCGGCACCAAGGGACGCATGAAGGGGAGTTCGAGGGCGTCGCCCCAAGCGGCAGGCGCGTCGACTTCCGGACGATGGTCTTCAATCGCATCGCGGATGGAATCGTCGTGGAGAACTGGGGAGTCCACGACCACGCAAGCGTCCTGGCGCAACTCCGCGCCGAGT
>JAFASF010000326.1 GCA_019244745.1 Solirubrobacterales bacterium
TGGTCGCCTGGACGATCGGGATGAACACCCCGAGCACGAGCATCGTCACGAGCACGGTGGCGAGCGCCGCGAAGCTCGGCGCGGCGTTCCGGCGCATGGCGCGCATCGCCTCGCGCAGGAAGAACCCGAACCGCATCGCCTATACGAGCCCGGGCGGGGGGGCACCGGGAGCGCGCAGGCGCCGCGCAAACTCCCGCGTGGACTCGTCGCGCGTGTACAGGCCGGCCGCCTCGTCGCGGACGATGCGACCCGCGGACAGCTCGAGCACGCGCCGGCGCATCTTGTCGACCATCGTCTGGTCGTGCGTGGCCACCATCACGGTCGTGCCGGTGCGGTTGATCCGGTAGAGCAGTCGCATGATGTCGATGCTCGTCTCCGGGTCCAGATTGCCGGTCGGCTCGTCGGCCAGCAGCAGCGGGGGGTGGTTGACGAACGCGCGCGCGATCGAGACCCGCTGCTGCTCGCCGCCCGACAGCTGGTCGGGGTAGTTGTGGAGCTTCGTCGACAGACCGGTCAACCTGAGGATGTCGGGCACCTTGGCGCGGATCTCGCGACGCGTGCCGCCCGTGACCTGGAGCGCGTAGGCGACGTTGTCGTACACGGTCCGGCTGGGCAGCAGCTTGAAGTCCTGGAAGACCACGCCGAGGTTGCGGCGGTAGAACGGCACGCGCTTGCGGGGGATCTCGCGCAGGTCGTGCCCGGCGACCCGGATCGCGCCGTCGCTCGGCTCGAGCTCCTTGATCAGCAGGCGCATGAGCGTCGACTTGCCCGAGCCGGTGGCGCCGACCAGGAACACGAAATCCTCGCGGTCGACCGTGAACGTGGCCTGATCGAGACCCATGTCGCCGCTCGAGTAGACCTTGGAGACGCCGCGGAACTCGATCACCGGCGGCCGCGAAACCGGCTTGGCGACGGCGGCGGCGCCGACCCGCCGCCGCGTCCGCTGCTTGGTGATCTGATCCCCCGCCATGGGCGGGGCAGCCTATCGGGCCACCTACCAGGATTTGGAGCCTTGCAACGTGTGTTGCAAATAAAGGGATGATTAAGGGGCGGCTTTGCCGCCCCTGGTTGCCACCGCCTGCCGGAGCCAACACACTGCGACTGGGGCACGGCCGCTACCGTTGTGCGAAATGACCTCGATCACGCGCACGGAGCTCTCGACCGGCCTGCCGCTGTACCGGATCGCGGTCGACGGCACGCGCGCGGTCACGATCCTGGTGGCCTTCGACGCCGGCGCCCGCACGGAGCGGCCGGAGGAGAACGGAATGGCGCACTTCCTCGAGCACCTCGTGTTCAAGGGCGGGGAGAAGTACCCCACGTACCGCGACGTCAACGAGGCAGCCGAGCGGATCGGCGCCGTCCTCAACGCCTACACCAGCCATGACCTGGTCGCATTCCACATCACGGCGCGGGCTCAGAGCGCGCTCGAGGCCGCCGATCTGCTGACCGATTTCGTGGGGCGGCCAAGGATCGATGCCGGCGAGCTCGACCGCGAGCGCGGCGTCGTCGTGCAGGAGATCAACCGCGCCAACGATCAGCCGTCGGTGATGGCCGAGCACCTGATCGACCAGGCCGCGTTCGGCGACCGCCCCCTGGGGCGCCCGGTCCTCGGGCCGGCGGAGCACATCCGCGACACGTTCACGCGCGAGGGGATCCTTGCCTTCCGCAACCGCCGCTGGTCCCCGGCCGCCGGGGCCGCGTTCGTCGTCGGCAACCTGAGCGGCCTGGATGAAGACGGCCGGCTCGACGAGCTGTTCGCGCGATTTGCCGAGCACCCGGCGCCGGAACCATACGAGCCCGCGCCCGCGCTCGAGCCGCGAGTGCTCGTCCGCGAACGGGACTCCAACCAGTCCCACCTGAGGATGTCCTACCGCCCCGGCATCGAGACCGACGATCCGAGCCAGCGCGCGATCCTCGCCATCTACTCGACGTTGCTCGGCGGGTCGATGGGCTCGCGCCTGTTCGACGAGATCCGCGAGCAGCGTGGGCTCGCCTACTCCGTCAACTCCGTCGCCCACGCCTACAGCGACGTGCCGGTACTACAGTTGTCGGCGGGACTCGACTCGAGCAAGACGATCGACGCCTACCGGAGGATGAGGGAAATCGTCACCGAGCTCCGTGAGCAGGGGCCGAACGAATCGGAGGTGGAGCGCGCCCGAGCGTACGCCGCGGGCGCCCGCACGATCGCGTTCGAGAACAGCGGCGCGGTCGCGCGGCACGCCGCCCAGCAGACGATTCTCTACGGCGAGGACGTAGATCCCGACGCCTCGATCGCCCTCCTCGATCAGGTGACGTTCGAGGAGGTGGCGGAGGTGGCGAGCAGGGTCCCGGACGAGCTGTCGGTCGCCTGCGTGGGGCCGCATATCGTGGAGGAGTTCACGTCCGCCTGACGCGCTGGGCGGCTGGGGGCATCGCTGCCCTCGCGCTCCTGCTGGGAGGCTGCGGCGGGGGTACTCATCATGTCGCCCACAGCGCCCTCGCCGGCACGGGCACACCCGTGGCCGCGCCGACTACCTCGACCACGACCGCGGCCGCACCGGCTCCGCACCTGCCTCCCGTCTCGCCGGGAGTGCCTGCGATGGACGGAGCGCTCCAGGGCGTGCTCCGCACCGCCGGCCCGAACTCCGGAGCGCTCGTTTACGACCTGACGTCGCAGAAGGTCCTGTTCGCGGTGCGCGATGGGGTCAAGCGGCCGCCGGCCTCGGTGGAAAAGCTCTACACCTCGGTCGCGCTGTTGCAGATGCTCGGTCCGGACATGCGCCTGAACACTGCGGTGCTCGGCGCCGGGCACCTCGGCCCCGGCGGCGTCTGGCACGGCGACCTGTACCTCCGCGGCAGCGGAGATCCGACGTTCGGGGACGGGACGTTCAACAAGGTGTGGCAACACGGCTACGGCCCGACCGCCGCCGAGCTCGTCGGCCAGCTCCTGGCGCACGGAATCCATCACGTCACCGGTCAGCTGATCGGCGACGACTCGCTGCTCGACGCTCGGCCGGGTGGCCCGGCGCTCGGGTACGCCGCCGACCTACCCGACTACGAAGGCGAGCTCGGCGCGCTCACCTACGACCACGGCTCGACCTCGGAGCGGCTCACGGCCGGCGCCTTCGCCGCCCAGGAGGTTGCACGCGCCCTCAATGCCGCGAACGTTTCGGTACGAGCCGCCCACCAGACTCACCCCGCCCCGCGCGATGCCCACCAGCTCGCGTCGGTGAGCTCGCCGCCGCTTAGGGTGCTGCTCAAGCTGATGGACGTTCCCTCGGACGACCTGTTCGCCGATGACCTGACCGAGCAGCTCGGGCTTCAAGTCGGGGGCTTCGGGACGATCACCGCCGGCGCGCAAGTGATCGGACAGGTGATCGGGTCCTACGACATCCACCCCAACGTCGTCGACGGATCGGGGCTGTCCCGAAAGGACCAGACCTCACCCGCGGAGGTGGTGGCGCTGCTGCGGGAGGTGTGGCATACCCGCGCCGGCGACACGCTCTCCGCGTCGCTTCCCGTCGTGGGGGTCAGCGGCACCACGCAGACGATCGCCAACCACACCCCGGCTCAGGGCAATTGCGTCGCCAAGACCGGGACGCTCGACTACGTCACGAACCTCGCCGGCTACTGTCACCGGCCCGGCCACCACGTGGTCGCGTTCGCGCTGTTCATCGACGGCCCGCCGAACTGGCAGGCGATCGACATGGAGGGGAAGATGGTGGCCACGATCGCGCGCTACTGAGCCCATGGCGGAGGCGTCACCTTCTTCCCGCGGCATACGACGGAAGAACGCGTCAGTCCGGCGCTCAGGCCAGGGCCTCGGCGAGCAGGTCGAGGCCGTCCTGCTCGGCCTCCCGCACGACGCGCAACGTCGTGCGTTTTCGCTCGAACTCGGCGGGGGTGTAGCAGTGGACGTCCGCCGGGGCGCCCATCTCGAGCCCGTCCCACAGCGACCCGGCTTGATACACGCGCTCGAGCCACGGCATCCCCTGATACGCCGAGGACACGAGCACCACCACGAACTCCGGCCCCCGTTCTCGTTGCGGCGGCGCCCCGTGCTCGTCGGCCACCCTTGCACCTCCCAGCAGCGCCCGCTCGATTGGCCAGCGATCGTCGACCCTGCTCAGGTATCTCTGTAGCTCGCGCCGGTTCAGAGGGCCGTCAAGCTCCACGGGTCCGATTCTGGCGAGAGTCAGGCGACGTTTCAACGCATCGGGACCGGTTGCTAGTTGATCGCCACCATGCGCTCGATCGGCAGTCGAGCGCGATCCGCGACCGCCGGCGGCACCTTGACCTCGTGCACCCCGTCGCGGAGCGAGTCGCGGAGCTTGGGCAACGTGATCATCTTCATGTACCGGC
>JAFASF010000102.1 GCA_019244745.1 Solirubrobacterales bacterium
GCACCCGGCACATGAACGCGACGGGATAGTTGCTCTTCTCCGCGGCGATAAACGAGTACGCCTCGCTTACCGCCCGTCGGTCTCCTTCGCGAAGAAGATGGCTGCTTTTGAGAGGATCTCGCGCTCCATCCGCAGCTTCGCGTTCTCCTCCCTAAGACGCTGCAGCTCCTCGCGCTCGTCCTCGCTCAGCCCCCCAGGACGCTCCCCCTTCGCGGCCTTCTCCTCCTTGAGCCAGTTGCGCAACGTGACATCGGAGATCCCCAGATCCTTGGCCAGCTTGCGCTGCGGCTTGTCACCGAGCGCTGCCAAGCGGATCGCCTCACGACGGAACTCCTCCGGATACGGCGGCCTCGTTCTCGGCACCTGAACCTCACTTTCCCCGGCTTACGACCGCAAGCGTTCAAGTGTCGCCGAAAACGGGGGAACTCCAGTCCGCGACCGCCGAGCGATGGAAGCGGCCGTCAGTGGGCAGTGCACGTGGGTGCTTGGATGACGCTGAAGCGCTAGCGCGGGCGCAGCTGTTCCTCGGGTGCGTGAACAGACGCGCGGCCGATCGGCTAATGGGCGTGGCGAAAGCAATCACCGCGGCTCCGGCCGCCGCGCGACCGAGTCCGCCCAGGCGCAGCGACGCGCTGGCCGACGCCGTACAAGTGGCTTGTGAGTTACGGGTCCGCGCTGCCTCGCGATAGACCTTGACGCGCTTGATCAGCGGGCTGGCGAACCGACAGTCCCCGCTCGACGTACGCTGCGAAGATCTCGCGCACGACCTGGGCCTTGGGTTCGAAGACCTCGATCCGGGATCGTCCCCGATCGGGATCGGCGACTCGGCGGCACCCGTAGGAGACTTTCCAGAACGGGATTTCTCCGGCGCGGGCGCGGTAGAGCTTGCCGCGACGGTTGCGCTCGGCCACCTGTGGCGGACAGCAGGCCGCATGCCCGACAGCCGAAAGGACTGGTGGACGGCGTCGGCGCCGGTTACGATTGCGCCAGTGTCGTCGCGTCGGCGTGCCGGGGAGAAGGTGGAACAGGAGGGCGGGCCTGACCCGGGCGCGGCGTGGGCCGAAGCACTCGAGCGCTTCTCGGCGATGTCCGTGCCGGAGCGCGCCGCCGAAGTACTGAAGATGGTGGCTCCGGCGATCGCCGAGAACTGGGAGAAGGCTAGCTTCAAGCACGCTGCTGACATGGAGCGGCGACTCGGCGAGGGTGAATGCCCGACTGGAGCGCATCGAAGCCGCGGTTGGGGAGGGGCTCGGGAAGAGGTGACGAGCTGATGCCACCGGCGGGTCATGAGAGCTCGATGCCTGTTGAGCCGAGCAGCCCCGCACAGCGGGGTTATGTCCGTCGCTTGCTGGTCGGCTCGCGGGAGCTCATCCGGATCTGCTATCGCGATCCTCAGCACGTTGCTGAGCGGCTCACGCTTTACGCGACCGATCGAATCGCGGATCAGTCCCTGCAGTGGGCTCAGTCGGCGCGTCAAAGTCGCCCCGACACGCCTCCGGCAGAGATCGCCGAGGAGCTGCGCATCCATTCAGCACGCGTCGCCCGGATCGACGGCGCGATCTCCGGTACCCCATTCTTCATCGCGCTCGTGCCCGGTTACGTCAGCTACCTGTGGCAGGAGATGCGGATGACGATGCGGACCGCCGCTCTCTACGATCGAGACCCCCGAGCGCTTGGAACAGCGGCCGAGATGCTTGCCCTCCGCGGCGTCCACCCGAACGTGAAGAGCGCAGAGGCCGCGCTCATTAATGTGAAGGACGCGCCGATGCCAGAGCGCCCGACCGAGCGGCGATCGCTGCGCGCCTGGGTGCAAAGCGTCTACACGGTGCTCGTGTTCGGAGGGTTCTTGTCCCCATCCGCGGCCAAGCCGCCGAAGCAGGGCTGGATTGACCGGATCAGGTCGGTGGCCAGCCTGCTTCTAGCCGCGGGGATCTGGGTGATGACCTGGGTGCTGCCGGTCACGTTCATGATTCTGATGGCTTGGGGCTGCGAGACACACGCCCGCCGGCTGGGCCGGCGGGCGCTCGTGTTCTACGACGGAGAGGCAGCCAGCGTGGACGCCGCGATGGCCCTCGCCAAGCGCCGCCGTGACCGAGGACATGACAAACGCGCGGTCCTCCGTGGGATCGCGCTGTTCCTGTCCCTGGCGATACCGGTCGCATTCATCGCGTACGCCGACCACGAACGCAAGACCGTCGGATTCAACTGGCTCGGCGCCCTCGGCGCACTGGTCGCAGTCTCGATCGTCATCGCCGTCGGCGTGGTCGCGAGCCGGCGAGACATGTGATGAACCGAGCCGCCGAGCAAGCGCGCGGTCAGGCCTCCTGGCCAGCCCGTGTGGTCGAGCGCCGGCGTGCCGTCGCTCTCGGAGCCCGGTGGCATAGACCATCCAGGCAGGAGTACCGCGTACCGCTCAAGCTTCCGTCGTGACGGATCGCGGTGCAAGGACCCAGATCGATCCGGTCGGGCATGTCCGATCACGATACCCAGCGCCCGCGGCTCGAGCCGGATCGGAACGACTACTCCCACGCGATTGCGTAAGCGATGCTCACCGCGGCGTCCCGGCGACGACAGCGTGCGTGCTTAGGCCAGCTGGCTACCGGAGGCAAGGGGCGAGGCAAATCGCCTCGCCCCCCAGTCGTCAGGTTCCGTTCACGTCTGGCTTCTCTGCCCCGGCGCCTCTCCTGAGGTACCGGCGCCGGCCAGCGCCGCTCCTGCCGCGGGGGTGGCCTCACCTTCACGTGGGCCGCCTGGCCGTGCGTGACGGGGCCACCAGAACATGTGTCCCTCGATGGTCGACAGCGAGGGGATCAGCACCGGCGCCATTAGGAAGGCCGCGATCACGATGCCCACCCCGACGCCGAATCCGAGCTCCAGCAGGTTATCCAGCCCGGCCAGCATCAGCGATGCAAACGTGAGAGCGAGGATGACCCCGGCCGCAGCAACGGTAGGGGCGTCGTTGCTGATCGCGATACGCGTGGCCTCCTTGGGCGAGAAGCCATTCATGAACTCCTCGCGTAGTCGCGACGACATGAGGATGTTGTAGTCGGTGCCGATCGCGACCACGAACAGGTATAGGGTCATGGGCAGGCTGAAGTCGATGCCGGAGAATGATCCGATGTCGAGGAAGACGATGACGCAAGCCCCGAGCGTGGCGGCGAACGCCAGGCCCACACAGACCAGCAGGTTGACCGGGGCCACGAGGGCCTGCAGCAGCAGCGCGAGGATCACGATGATGATCGCCCCGGCGACCGGGAACACCAGCCTCGTGTCGCTGCGAAGCTGCTGGCGGACGTCGACAAGTTGCGAGGTCTGCCCGCCGACCAGCACCTGGGATCCTGGAACAGAACCGTGCGCGGCGCTCCGCACCGGTCCCTTTACGTTGTCCAACGCGGCGTTGGAGTACGGATTGTCTTTGAGGATGACGTTCGTGAGCGCAGCTGTGCCGTCAGAGCTCAGGGTTGGCTGGCCGACCTGAGCCACCCCCTTGGCCTTCGTCAGGTCGGCAACCATGGGCTGAAGGTTGCTCTGGCTAAGTTTCTGTGAGCCGCTCACGTAGACCTGGGTAGGACTGAGCGCACCGGCGGGAAACGCCGTCGAGAGCGTGTTGTAGGCCACCTGCGACGGGGTATCCGAGGGCAGCTCTGCGAGCGTGTTGTAGGTCGGGTTGTAGCCGGTGGCGCCGACCGCCAGCCCGCCCAGCACCACCACCACCACGGCGGCCACCACGCCCGGATGGCTGGCGACAAATCTGCCTTCGCGGACGAAGACGCCGCCTTCGGACGCCTTGCCCGGACCGAATGGCCAGAACAGGTGACGATCGAGGAGAATGAACAGCGCCGGGACCATTGTCAGCCCGGTTATCAGCATCAAGCCGACGGCGGCGATCAGCGCCGGCCCGAGCGTCTGCAACGATCCGAGCTTGGCCAGCAACAGCGCCGCGAACGCGCCGATCACGGTGAGCGCCGAGGAGGCGATCACCACGCCGACCTGCGAAGAGGCGAACCGCAGAGCCTCGTGATGGGATGCCCCGTGGCGCAGACGCTCGCGGTAGCGGAACAGCAAAAACACGATGTAGTCGGTGCCCACGCCGAACAGCACCACCACGAGGATCGGCGCGACGCTATTGCTCACCTGGAAGCCGAACGCCGCCGCCAGATCGGCCGTCAGCCCGACCGCGGCCGCGTGAACGATGCCGATCACGATGATCGGGAGCACCGAGATCAGAGGGCTGCGGAAGATGGCGCCGAGCAGGACAACGATCAGCAATACGGTGGCGATCGTGATGATGGTCTCGGCGTGGTTGTAGGCGTTGGTCGTGTCGACCGAGATCGCGGCGTTGCCGGTCAGCCCGTTCTTAAGCCCGCTGCCGGCCAGGTACGCGTCAGTCTTTGACCGCACCAAATTGACGCCCGTGTTGACGTTGTCGGCACCGGGCTGACCGTTGAACACGACCTGGGCTGCCATCACCTTGCCGTTCTGGGCCAGCGAGCTCTGCGACAGCTGGACCGTGGTCACCCCGGTCAACTTGTCGCTGTTGAGCGTGCTGACCAGACCCTGCACCTTCTGCTGGTCGCTCGAGGTCAGCTGTCCCCCGTCGTTCCGGGAGATGACGATGCTGCCCGTCCCCCCCGACTGGGCGGGGAAGTACTTGTTGCCGACGTTCTGCGCTTTAACCGATTCAAAAGAATTGGGCAGGAACGATTGCTGATTGCTGGTGGTATACGTGGAGAGCTTCGGCGACAGGACAATCAGCAGGACGGCAGCGACCACCCACACCGCGACCGTCCGCCACGGATGGGCGATAACGCTTCTGGCGATAGCGGCAAACATTCCTATCCCTCCCCTGAGCTGTGAGATTTGGCTGGGTCCCGCTTGGACGACTCCGGCGCCGCCGGTGGGGCACCGCGGCTGGCTGAGCTTCCCACGCTCCCACCGGGGTCGGCGGGAACGAGCTCCTCGAAGACGCGCATGAGCTCCAACGTGCCCGAGAAACCGCGAGCGTCGGCGTCATTGCCTCGGCGCACCGTGCTAATCAGCCGATCGCCTCCACCGCGCGAGACCTGCATGATCAGCTCCACCGTCATCGCCTGTTCGTTCTCCTCAGCGGGATCCCGAGAACAAGATTTCCACGCCAGACGGCCCGTCGACGTACGGAGAACTCCGCCACCTCAAAAAGGATCCGAGTCATCGGGTGCCCTTACTTCAGTTTTAGCCCAGCACTCGGCTGGTTCGCTGTGCGAACCGTACCTCGCGCTCAACGCGTAGGCAAATCGGTCGCCCGCCATCCGTGCAGGAGAGCACAGGGTGCCTCCTTCTACGCGTCCGCCGCCGCTCCTGTCCGTAGAAATCTGGCGACGCGAGCGGTCGGCCCCGATACCTGTTGGGGCTGGGTGCGGCAGCCTTCTAGATCACTGGGCTCGAAGGTGTAGATGTTCGGCCGCCCGCGGGGGCGACACTGGAGTCCGCTCTGGAATCGGTGCCGTCGCCGGCTCTGCAAGGTGACGGACCCCGGTCGTCCGGCGCGCAGATGTCGTTTGCGGAACGGACTTGGGACGCGTTGCGCCTCCTCGGCGTCCTTCTCACGTACATGGTCTCGCGCCGTCCGGTTCGTCCGCTGGCGGACGAGGCGAGCATGGCGCTGCCGGGTGACGAGCTGGTCGCGGACGCCAAGGTCCAGTGGAAGCACGCCATCACGATCCGTGCTCGCCCCGCTGAGATCCGGCCCTGGCTTGTGCAGATGGGGTGCCGGCGCGCTGGCTGGTACAGCTACGACGGTCTCGATAACAGGGTGTCCGTAGCGCGGACCGGATCGTCCCGGAGTTTCAGCAGGTCCAGGTCGGCGACATCTTCCCGATGGCGCCAAACGCCAAGGGCATGTTCGTTGTCCGGATGATCGAGCCCGAGGGGGCACTCGTGCTCGGCGACGCCACAGGCGGAATGTCCTGGGCGCTAGTGCTCGAGCCGGTCGACAAGAACAGCACTCGCCATATCACCCGCTCCAGGGGAGCCTACGACCGCCTGCCGTCGGACTGTTCCTCAAGCTCTTCTGGCACCCGGTCGACTTCGGGATGCAACGACGGCAGCTAGTAAACCTCAAGCGACTCGTGGAGGCCGCAAGATGACAGCACAACGGCAGCAAACGTGCGGGGGTGAGCGGCAGAGGGAGCGGCTTGCCAAGCTTCTCGGCGTCGTCGCGCTCACGGCGGCCTACTGGTTCCCCGTCAAGCGTTGGTATAGCTGGTGGGTGACGACAGCTGAGGAGCGGGGGCGCGCGATGCCCGGCGACAGATTGATCGCCAAACCAACGGACGCCACAATGACGGCCATCACGGTGAATGCGCCTCCCGAGCACATCTGGCCGTGGCTTGTGCAGATCGGCTACCAGCGTGGCGGGCTGTACAGCTACGACTGGCTCGCCGGCTCTTTGGCCTTCTCGATCGTCCGAGCGCGACTCGCATTCTGCCCGAGTTCAGGAGATCGCCGTGGGCGACAAGATCCCTGGGACGGCAGGGGTACGAAGCTGACCGTGGGAGTTATGGAACCGCTTCGCGCGCTAGCTCTGACCTACCAAGGCCTCGGCATGGAGTGGGTGTGGCAGTTTGTCCTGTATCCGATCGACGACCAGCGAACGCGATTGGTTATACGAGTACGGAGCGTGTCCCGAATACACCTCTCTGGTGGCTGGGGATGCGCATCACGGAGCCAGCAGCGCTCATCATGACCCGCCGCATGCTACTCAACCTGAAAGCGCGGGCCGAGGCGCTGCGAGCATCCGCCCCGTCAAGCCCCGCTGCTTCTCCTACCACTCCCCCGGCAGGCGTCGGCGCTACCGGCTGAGCGACCGCGCCGCCTCGCCGACATGATCGTGACCACTGAGCTGCAACATCGCGGGCGGCATGAGTACTGAAGAACTCGTGCTCGAGCGGATCACGCCACTCGACGTCAGCAACCTTCGCATCGAGAGACGTGGTCTGCCAGTGAACGTGGCGGCGCTCGCCGGGCGCTACCTCCACGCTGAACTCGATCCGCCGGAGGTCCTCCGCGGACGGATCGAGGAAATCCAAGCCGGCGACCTGAACGCAATCCGCTTGCGCCGCTGAACCAGCGCGTGGTCATCCGACACCAGCGGCCGTCGCTGACCGCCGCGCCGTCAACCACAGGCCAGGCTCGCCCCAAACCTGCCCTGCCCATCGCACGGCTGTCTCGGCGGCGCTGAGCACGGACCCCCAGGTGCGACCTTCGCGCCGACGAGATACTCGTCGCGCGAGCAAAGCGGAAACCGACCGTCAGGCGACGAGCGCGCCTTCCGCTACTCAAACGCGAGCGCCGTTCTGGCGGGCGGGCTCGCTTCTGCTCCGGCGCGAAGCGGCGGGAGCAACTGTCAAGTGTTGTGGCGACGCCGGGATAAACCGGCATGGAGAAAGAGATGAGAGAGCTCCACATCGAAGGAGTAGCGATCCACGCTGGCCCGAGCCGTGCGCGGTCGTCCGTGAGGGCGGCTGCGAAGCGTCGGTAGGGGTACGCGCAGGCCGGGCCATGGAGCCCCGAATATTGAGCCCCGAAAAGACAAGACAGATCGAGGTGCCGACGCTCTCACAACTGGCGGAAAACAACATCGCTGGCGGCGTTTTCGCGAGTCGTCCTGCTCGAGTCGAGCTGCCGCTGCTGGGCTAACGGTTCTCGCCGGACCGGACTGCGGTGACCGTGGTCCGGTTCCGCGCCTGGCTTCACCGCCGTGGGCGCCCGATCGCCGTCGCGATCGTGGGGGCGCTCGGCGTGCTGTTGATCGCGCGTGGGGTGATCACGCTCGCCGACTGACGCCTCGGTCGAATCAACGACACGCTCGTCATCGCGTCCGCACGACCGCCGTGATGTCCGCGGCCTGATGGCCTGATGCATCCCCGGGGCGATCCTAAGTCGAGGCTCGACGTATTGATCTCCGAGGCTGGTTCCTGTAGGTTCGCTCTTAGAACAGTCGTCACCTTGGGGGTGCGGCCGGCCCTCAAGCAGGAGGGAGAATGATGCTGGGAAGCGTGGAGTCCCCCCGGCGAGCAGGACCGGTCGTTGCACGTTGCCTGATCGCGTTGATCGTCGCGGCGTCGATCGCGTTCGCGACGCTGGCACCGGCGGGTGCGGCCGGCAGCGCTCGCCCAGCGGCGCCGGCGGCGAAACCCTACTTTTCCGTCGCCGAGAATTACACGATCCGCTACTACCCGCGGTTCATGACGTATTTCCAGCAGCGTCTCTCCGGCGTCAACCGCATTGCTGGCCCCAACCGTGTCGGCCCGCTGTATGGCTTCGTCGTGTCCATAAACGTCGACACGATCTACTCCAGCTTCTATCTCGATCTGTCGCAGGGACCACAGATCTTCACGATCCCCAAGACGGATGTGACTTACTCGTTGCTCACCCTGGATGTGTTCGGGGATGTGTTCAAAACCAACATCCAGCCCCAGACCCCCGGGACGTACGGGCTGGTGCCGGCCGGCTTCACTGGCACGTTGCCACCCGGAGTCACCGAGGTACAGGTGCCCTATCCCCTCACGACCTGGATCATCCGGGCTGACAAGTACAGCTCCACCAACCAGAACCAGATAGACCAGGCGACGGCGTTCCGTGCCTCCCTCAGACTTGCCTCACTCCCGACGTACGAAAGCAATCCTTCGGCAGGAGCGACGACGATCCTCCCGCAGGCGGCCTTCGCCCTGCGGATGAAGGCGATCGCCGATGATGCGGTCAGGTTCCACACCACCCACTTTTTCCGGGTTGTGCAGGCGGCCCTGCGCTCGCCTGCCACCGTTCCACTGAGCAAATCGGACCTCCAGCTGTCCGCGGCCTTCAACCGGCTGTTCGCGGCGGCGAACGCGGCGGCCCGGCACGGTAACGCCGGTCCCCTGTCGCAGATGATCAGCGGCGCCCGCGCCGCCCATGCCATGATCATCAACAGGTGGATCTCCCATGTCGACCGCAACCACTGGACCTACTTCAGCAACTTCGCCGACTGGGGTACGGCCTACCTTGACCGCGCCGCCGGCAATGAGTACGTCCAGTACGGCAACAACGCCAGCGCCGCGGGCTACTACAACGCCTTCACCGATGGCAGCGGCGCTCCCCTCAACGGCTCGGTTGTACCCGCCTACCGGCTGACATTCTCCAAAAAGCAGCTCCCCCAGGCCAACCGCTTTTGGTCCCTCACCGCGTATCTCCCGCGCGGTAACACCCTGGTCCCCAACGCGGCGCAGAAGTACGAGGTCGCCCGCTTCACGCCCGGCCTGGTGACAAACCCCAATGGCTCGATCACTATCTACATTCAAACGAGCCCCCCCGCACCGGCGCTGCGGCCCAACTGGCTGCCCGTCCCCCGAGGGCCATTCGACGTAATCCTCCGGGTCTACGGCCCTACAGGCAATACCAGCCCCGGAGCGAAGTACATTCCGCCCAAGATCGAGCCCCGGTGATGAACCTGGGCGAGAGTCCGGTTGCGGTTATCGCCCGACCCGCGCCCGGCCGGGTGGTGCTTGTCATAGTCCAGGTTCCTCACCCGGTGCGCGCTCCAGCACCGGCGTGGTCACCTGAGATATGAACTGAGCACTGTCAGGTGAGCCGTCGCAGCGCTCCATCGTCCGGCCGCTGAGCTCAGTATCGGGCGTGAGCTCGAATAGAGCGGCTTCTGCTTCAGCCAGCGGAATGTGGCCCGAGCTCTTCGGAGCGCCCAGAAGCGAGCGGTGGATGAGAACGGCGGGCCGATCTTCTCGGTCCTGCATCGCCAGGACGAGGCCGGCCGTTCGCTTCTCGGGCCTCACGGCGAGGTGCCAGCGATGCACAGTTTCCGCCACACCGTGGCCAGCCGGGCGCTCCTAGCCGGCGAGAGCGTCGACGAAATCGCGTTTTTGCTCGGCCACCGAGACGCTAACGTCACCCGCGCCATCTACGTCAGGGAACTGGCCCGATGCTCGTCGACGCACGATGCGCCGCTCCCGGATGATCGACGAGTTCGGCGACTTGTTGAAGCCGTAGATGGAGGGGGCTTGTCTCCCTCTCCCACCATCATCACTGCGGACCGGAGCTGACGGGAGGCGGCCTTATCCTCACCGCTCCGTGCAACCGCTGTCCCTGATCCGCGTCGTCCAGGTCAGAGTCCTCGATCGGGAGCTGGCGCTATTCCGAGCGTGTTGGGGGCCGGAGCATCCGGATTGGCTAGAAACCTTTCGCTCTCACGACGAGCTGGGACGGCGCCCGCGAGGGCCTGAGGTGAGGCGGCGGTCATCCACATGGCCGTCTCAATGTTCGACACCGCCGGGCCGTGTTGGGATCTGATCGACCGAACACGAGGCCGGATCGGCAACCACGTCGCTGAGCTGCGCCTGGTCCCCGGCCGCGGGATCTGTGTCGCGAAGACAGGCGGCTCGCACCACTGGTCTGTCTGGGGCCAGCCCACGGAGCTGCACGCCGCCATCACGAGGTACATGGGACGATTGGACGTGCCGATATCGGTGACTAGCGAAATGACGTACTCGGTCTTCGACAGCACCGGGAACCTCGTCGACGCATTCGACGACCGTGCGGCAGCGATCGCTGCCCTGAAGGCGATCGTCAAGACCGAGCCGGACGCCGCCGACGACATGTTCCTCGTTGCTCAGGACGAGGACGGGAAGTTCGTAGGCGAGACGGTCTACGGCTCCTCGCTGCACGTCACGGCGTAGTCACCGACGACCTCGGGGATCGAAGCCTGGTGGAAGCCTGCCAGGTCGTGACGCCGTCATCGCAACCGCTGGCGGCACCGCCAAACGCCCGTAGCCACGAGAGAAATCACGATCCGATCGCCAGCGATCATGGGCCTGCTGACTCCTTACAAGCAGGAGGTCTCTGGTTCGAGCCCGGCACCGCCCACTGGGGGAATAGCCTGGATATCGCAGGGTTTGCGATCAGGCGACGCCGGGACTACGGAGATGCGGGTACCGCTGATGGGTACCAAACAAGTGGCGGTGCGCCGTGCCTCGCGCGAAGCCGCACGGCGTCGATTCAGCGAGGTGCTCGCCTGCCCAGCTCGTCGCCTCATGGAGCCCGAGCGAGCGTGACATATTCGTGGCAGAGCGATCGCGCGGCCGTGGGTCATCCGGGCGATCGGGTGGCGGAGCTGCCACACCTCTCGAATGCCCGTCTTCGTGACTCGACGCGCCTAATCCATCGAGCTTCGCGGGGAGGTGCGGTTCGGGTTCCCCATGGTCTTGGGCTGGGGAGTGTCTGCCAGCCGATGCAGGCGCTGCTTCTTGACTCGCGCCAGCTTGCGTTGGAGGCGCTGGTACTGCTTCTCCTGTGCTGGCGTGCGCTTGTGCCCCTTGTGCGCGAGGTTTGAGCGCTCGAGCGGGTCGCGCTTGAGGTCATACATCTCCCACTGGCTGGGGACCCTTCCTTTAGTGTCGTAGTACTCGGCGATCTTCCACTGGCGCTCCCGTAGGCTCACGATGTGCTGCGGCGGCTTGACGTAGGGTCGGCTGCTCTGCCCCGCCTGGAAGTCGTCGTAGGTGAAGACAACGTAGTCCTGGGTCGGCGGCGCTAACCGCTCGAGGATGTGAGCCGAGTAGTCGACGCCTTGCCAGTTGGCGCGGGCCGAGCTCGGCGCGTTGACGAGGCTGGCCAGCGTCGGAAGGAGGTCGACGTGCGAGACCATGACCTGTGAGGTCTGCGGTGTGTTCCACAACCGCGGGTTGGAGTAGACCAGCGGAATGCGCATCGTCTCCTCGTAGACGTTGAAGTTCTTCTGGCGCAGCCCGCCGTGCGCCAATCCCATCTCGCCGTGATCGGAGGTACGGATCACGAGCGTGTTGTCGAGCAGGCTCTGCGCTTCGAGCGCATCGAGGACATCGACCAAGTAACCGTCCATCAGCTTCATCAGGTTGCCGTAGAAGTTGACGTAGGCACGCTTCTTCTCATGTGTGTTGAGCCTGCCGATGAGGTTCGAGATCCGAAGGAACTGCCGCTGAGCGCTGGGCTTGGTGGCCAGGCTCTCATCGACGGTTGGGGGGAGCCCGATCTCGCCCGTCAACCACGAGTTGTCGTACCCACCAGTGACGTAGTTCTTCGGGTACAGCAGCACGTCGTGCGGATTCACTAGCGAGACGACCAAGAAAAACGGCTGCTGCTTGGCGGCGGCCGAGTTGAGGTACTGCAGGACTCCCTCGGTACCCGCCCCGGCGGATCCCTGTTGGTGCATGTAGTTGCCGTCGTTGTCCGTCTTGCCGCCGCCCTCCTGGTCAATGTCCTGGTTGGCGCCTGCATCCGGGGGGCTCCACCGGGTAAAGCCGTACTTCTCGAGATCCGATGGCTGCCACTGTTTCCCAGTGGGTTTGCTGAGGTGCCACTTGCCCTTGTAGACCACGTTGTAGCCCGAGGCCGCCATCACCGTGCCGATGTTCTTGAAGTTCTGTGGTAGCTCGACCTGCGGGAAGTCGTCGTCCGACATGTCTTCTTCGAGCGTGTACTTGACGCCGTGCTGCGCCGGGAAGTAGCCCGTGAACATCGTCGCGCGCGTGGGCGAGCACATCGCGGTGGCACAGAACGCGTTCTCAAACGTGAGCCCGTTGCGTTGCAGGCGCGTGAATCCCGGCAGATGCTTGCGTGACCAGCCGCGCGGGAAATGCTGGATCGCTCTCTCCTGATCGCTGATGAAGAGGACGATGTTCATCCCGGCCGCAGGCGGATCTTGCCCCCACGCACTGGGCACTCGTCCCAGCGCCAAGGTGCCCGCCGCCACTGTCGCGCCCTTGCGAAGCAGCTCCCGTCGATTCAGCATGCGCCCCCTCCTGTAGTCCTTGGGGTTCAGTCGGTCGAGTGCAGCCTAATCACCTGAGGGGTCTCCTGCCAAATCGTGCGTGTGGCGGGCGGGACGTTCCTCAGGCGTCGCGCAGCACGCAGGGCATCCGATGTGGCCCGTGGACGTATCTACCCGCGGAGAGTTGCCGGGCGATGGGGCTAGCAGTAGGCTGTATCTGCCGGTGGGTGCGCCGGCAGATCGTGGGCAATTCGACGAACGCGTTGACGAGGATCTGGTCGGTTCTGGCTGTCGGCCTGGTGGCCGCGGCGGTGGTCGCTTCAGGCGCGCTAGGCGCGGCAGCGCCGATTTCGCACCGCAGCCGCCTGCCGAAAGCTTCGCTCGGCGCGATCACGCAGCTGTCCGCCGCTAACGGGTGCCTGGTCGATCGTTCCTCACGCCGTCGCGGATGTACTACGGTCCGCGCGCTGAAGGGCGCGGGTCCGATCATCGGCTCGGAAGCAATCACGGTGAGCCCCGACGGGAGCAATGTCTACGTCGCCTCCTCGTCGAGCAATGCGATCGCGGTGTTCAAGCGCAATCGACGCACCGGGAAGCTGACCCAGGCCTCGGGGACCGCCGGCTGCATCGCCGCCGGGGGCGCTGACGGGTGCGCGAGCGGTCGGGGCCTTGCCGGTCCCAACTCCGTGGCGGTCAGCGCGGACGGAAAGAACGCGTACGCGACCTCGTTTCGGAGCAGCTCGGTCGAGACGTTCACGCGCGACCCCTCCACCGGCGCGCTCACTCAGGCGAAAGGCAGAACCGGCTGTCTCACTGCGAAGGCGATCCCGGGCTGCGCAAGCGCTCGAGGGTTGAACGGCGCCGATGTCGTGGTGCTCAGCGACGACGGCCGCAACGTCTACGTCGGTGCATTCAGCGGCAGCGCGGTCG
>JAFASF010000210.1 GCA_019244745.1 Solirubrobacterales bacterium
GCGGCGACGCCGGTTGACGCCGCGCTGGCTACGCCCGACGAGGACGAGCCCTGCGGCGGAATCGAGATCGCCGAGCCGGCGGTCAGCCACGCGTTGGCCGGGAGCCCGTTGGCCGCCGCGAGCTGCGCGACGCTGAGGCCGTCCTGGGCGGCGATCGAAGATAGGGACTCACCGGGCAGGACGGTGTGCGCTACGGACGCAGAGGCGCCGGACGGGGCCAGGAGAGCAGTAACAAGGGCCGCCGGCAGAAGAAGTCGGGCTCGCATGCGTCGGCATTGTTTCCCAGAACCCTGCCGCGGCTGAAGCCCTGCAAGCGACGTTGCGCCCTGCAGGATCGCGTGCAGACCTTGCGAATCGAGCCTGGGGTGTGCCGGCGCTCAGGCGCTCGCGACGGCGACGAGCGACTGACCGGTGAAGGTCACCGCTCCCGCGGGCGCGGTGAAGGGTTCGGTCAGCGCTGCGATCTCGTGCCGAACCCGGGAACGATCGTCATCCGACAGGGCTTCGAACGCCTCGGCGAACGGCATCGAGACGTCGAGCGTCTCCTCGATGTACTCGTCCACGTCCGTGTACGGGCGGGTGACCCTGACCGCGTCGACGACGACGTCGACGAAGCCGGCCTCCTCGAGCATCTCCTGCAGCCCGCCGGGCTCCGCCAGCGCGAACATGCCGGGCGCGGTCGGGTCGGGCGGCTCGACGTGCCCCAGGGTCACCAGCGCCCGGGTCGGGACCGTGGCCCACGGGTTGACCTCCGGGCTGTCCCACACCGCCAGCGCTGCCCGACCCCCGGGGCGCAGCACGCGGCGCATCTCACGCAGTCCCGCCGCAGGATCAACGATCAGCATCACGCCCCAGCGGCAGAGCACAGCATCGACGCTTGCGGCTGGAAGATCGATCCATTCGAGCTCGAGCCGTTGGAACTCGACGTTGTCGATGCCAAGCCGCTCCGCGCGCTCGCGGGCAACTTCGAGCATGGCCTCGGAGCCGTCGCTGGTGAGTAGGACACCCCCCGGCCTGACCAGCTCCGCGGCCAGAAACCCCGTGTCCCCGGGACCCGCCGCGAGCTCGAGCACCCGCTGGCCAGGCTGCAGAGACAGGTGCTCGATCATCCACGCGGAAACCGGCATGCCGAAGTCGCGCAGCCGCTCGGCACGTCTCCCCCACCCGCTCGCGGCCCGCTGCCACCGATCGCGCATCTCGGCGCGCTGAGCATCGACGTCCGACGCCCCCGCGTCGCCCATCACGCTCCGCGCTCCGAAAGCCGCCTGGTGATCTCGCTGAACGCGCCTTCGATCTGGCTGCTGAGCCGCTGCTGGAAGATCGTCAGCAGGGCTTGCGCCGCCACCGGGCGGAGCCGCTCGACGGCCTCCTCGATCTCCGGCCAGCGCTCGGGCGGCATGTCGGCCTGCGCAAACGGCTTCCACACCTCGCGTAGGAAGAGCTTGACGAATGACCGCGAAACCGAGTCCGAGTGGTGCTGAATGTCCTCCAGCACCGCCAGCGCCGCCCGTAGTGATATCCCGCCCGCGAGGGCCTCGTCGGCGATTGCGAGCAGCGAAGGGCTCGGGGCCTCGTACAAGTCCTCGCCGACGGGGACCAGTACCCCAAGTCTCTGGGCCTCCGCCAGTACCGCGGCACCCTCGGCCGGAGGGAGACGGAACCGTCGACCGAGGTCGGCGCCGCTCAGGGTCTGAGGCTGCTCCGCGCTGCTCGGGGCGGCCAGCGTCTGCTTGAAGCTCAGCAGCCGCTCGGCCGTGCCGTGACTGTCCTCGAGCAGGCGCTTGATGCCGCCGAGATTGAAGCCCTCCTCCTGGAGGTCTCGAATCAAGCGCAGCTGTGCGACGTGCTCCGGCCCGTAGTAGCCGACCCGCATCCGGACCTCGGGGGGCGCGAGGAGCCCGCGCGCCTGGTGCGCACGGATGTTGCGAACCGACATACCGCTCTGCGCCGCAAGCTGCTCGATGGTCAGCTGATGCGCCGAGCCTCGTGCGGGAGGCGTGCCTGTCTCCGTCACCGCAAGCATGGGTAGCGATCATATCGGTGTCACATCGTTCGATGTGACATGACTTGATGCGCTCAACTCAGTTCACGCCGGAGGAGCTTGCCGGACTGCGTGCGCGGCAGCCGCTGTTTGAACCGAAATTCCTTCGGGACCTTGAACGAAGCCAGCCGAGCCGCGCAGTGCTCGCGCAGCGCATCGGTCGCTACGCGCATGCCGTCGCGCAAAACCACGGTCGCGACGACCGCGTCGCCCCATTCCCGATCGGCGCGTCCGTGCACGGCGACGTCGGCGACCGCGGGATGCTCGAGCAGCACCGCTTCTACCTCCGCCGGCGCGACGTTTTCGCCTCCCGTCACGATCGTGTCCGAAATTCGCCCCACGATGTGCAAGCGCGAACGATCGTCGAATCGTCCGAGGTCGCCGGTGTGCAGCCAGCCGTCGTCGGCAACCGCACCGACGGAGACCATTGGCCCCCGCACGATCACCTCCCCCGGCTCGCCGCCGGAGGTCCGGATCTCCACCCCGGGCAGCGGCCACCCGAACGTGGCGATCTGCGAGCACGCCTCGGTCATCCCGTAGCTCGGCGCGACCGGAACCCCGGCGGCATGCGCGCGCTCGAGCAGCGGCTCTGGGATCGCCCCTCCGCCCAGCAGCGCCCACCGGAGCGTGGGGGGATTCTTGAGCCCGGCGTCGAGCAGCCGCGCGAGCATCGTCGGCACCAGCGAGACCGTCGTGATCCGCCGGGTCGAGTCCATCAGCTCCGAGAGCACCGCCTCGGTGTCAAAGCGACCATGCACGACGGCCGTGGTCGCGTAGATCGCGCTGCGGATGGGGATCGAAAGCCCGCCGACATGGGTCAGCGGCATGGGGCACAGCCACCGCTCGGCGGGGTCGAGTCCCAGCGCCACCGCCGAGCCGAGCGCGCTGGCGAGCCAGTTGCCGTGGACGAGCACGACCGGTTTGGGAGCGGCGGTCGTGCCCGAGGTGTGCATCACGGTCGTTAGTGGGTCGCCGCCGTACGCTGCCGGCCGTGCCGGCGGCGCACCCCGGAGCGGCTCGGACACGGTCACGCTCGCGCCCGCCAGCCGAGCCGAGCGCTCCGAGTCGGTAAGTCGCAGGTCGATCGGAACCGCGGTCGCGCCGGCGAGCATGCAGCCGTGCAGCGCGATGACGAACTCCTCGGGCGCCGCCAGCGCCAGGGCGACCCGCTCGCCGCTCCCCGCCCCGAGCCGCTGAAGCGCCCCCGCCGCGGCGATGGCCGTCGAGGACAGCTCGTCGTAAGTGAGGCTGCGCTCGGGGCCCTCGATCGCGATGCGCTCGGGGTGCTTGGCCGCGGCCAGGTGGATCCAGAACGCCATCACCGACACGGTAGTCTCGGACGCCCTTGAAAAGGAGCCCCAGTGTCCGTCACGTGGCAGCCGGCCGGCGAGTACACCGACATCCGCTACGAGCTGGCGACCGGTGAAGACGCCGGCATCGCCAAGATCACGATCAACCGTCCCGAGCTTCGCAACGCGTTTCGCCCCGAGACCGTGATCGAGCTGTCCGATGCTTTTGAGCGCGCGCGCGAGGACCTGAGCGTTGGAGTGGTGATCCTGACCGGCGAGGGCACGGAGGCGTTCTGCTCCGGCGGCGACCAGCGCGTTCGCGGGAGCCGCGGCGGGTACGTCACCGGTGCCGATCCCACTGCGGCCGACCCTCACGCCGTGGGGCGCTTCCACGTCACCGACCTGCACGTGCAGATCCGCCGGATGCCCAAGCCGGTTGTGGCTATGGTCGCGGGTTACGCGGTCGGCGGCGGCCACGTGCTCCACGTCGTCTGCGACCTCACGATCGCCGCGGACAACGCGCGCTTCGGCCAGACGGGACCGAAGGTCGGCTCCTTTGACGGCGGCTTTGGTGCCAGCGTCCTGTCTCGCCTGGTCGGACCCAAGAAGGCCAAGGAGATCTGGTTTCTGTGCCGGCAGTACGACGCGCGGCAGGCGCTCGAGATGGGCCTGATCAACGCGGTCGTGCCGCTCGAGCAGCTCGAGACCGAGACCCTCGAGTGGTGCCGCGAGATGCTCGCCCTCTCCCCCTTCGCGTTGAGGCTGCTCAAGGCGAGCTTTAACGCCGACGAGGACGGCCTGGCCGGGATCCAGCAGCTCGCGCACGACGCCAACCTGCTCTTCTATATGAGCGAAGAGGCGCAAGAAGGCCGCGACGCCTACCTCGAGAGGCGCCGGCCCGACTTCGGGAAGTTCCCCCGACGGGCGTGAGCACGCAATGCCGCTTCCGACGCTGAATCGAACCCGGCGCCCGCGCGAGCGGGTTTCCAGGCCCGTCGTCGCCACCCCGAGCGGCATCCGCATCTGGCTCATCGCCGCGCGAGTGCGCACGCTCCCGGCCGCGATTGCGCCGGTGCTGGTCGGTACCGCGCTCGCCGGTTGGCAGCACGTGTTTCACCCGCTGCGGTTCATCGCCGCGCTGATCGGCGCGATCTTCATCCAGATCGGGACAAATTTGTCCAACGACTATTCGGACGCGCGCCGCGGCGCCGACGCCGAGGACCGGCTGGGACCGGTTCGCGTTACCGCGGGCGGGCTCGTCCCGCCCAGTCGGGTCCTGGTCGCCACCTACCTGACCTTCGGGGTCGCGGTGCTGGCGGGGATCTACCTGACCGTCGTCGCCGGCTGGCAGCTGCTGCTGGTCGGGGCGACCTCGATCCTGGCCGGCGTTCTCTACACCGGCGGGCCGAAGCCTTACGGCTACGAGGGGCTCGGCGAGCTGTTCGTGTTCCTGTTCTTCGGAATCGTTGCCGTGGCCGGTTCGTACTTCGTGCAGACCAAGCACCTGATCTGGGAGGCGTTCGCGCTTGCCGTTCCGGTCGGATTGCTCGCCTCGGCGATCCTCATGGTCAACAACTATCGCGATTTGGACAGCGACCGCCGGGCGGGCAAGCATACGCTCGCGGTGAGGCTGGGCCGAGCCAGCACCCGCTCGGTGTTCGCGACGATCGTCTACGGCGCGTTCGTGCTGGCGCCGGTGACCTGGGTGTTCGGCCCGATGAGGCCGTGGGTGCTCCTCCCGTGGCTGACGCTGCCGCTCGCCGCGGAGGTCGTGCGGGCGGTGCGCAACCGCACCGATGGCCCCTCTCTGAACCAGGCCCTCGCGAACTCCGGCCTGCTGCAACTCTCGTTCTGCACGCTGCTGGCTGCCGGGCTCCTGTTGAGCCGGTGAAGCTGCAAATGAGATTTTTAAGGGCGCGCTTGCGCGCGCCCTGGGTTGGGGCGCACGACTCCGTCGGCGTCCGCCCGTTGGCGCTCGTGAGCGTCGAGACCGCAGATGGCCACATGGGCTACGGGGAAGCCGCGCCCCTCGAGAGCTATGACGGCGTCCGGATCGACGACGTCCGCGCGGCGCTCGAGGACTGCCGAGCACCGCTGTCGGACTCGGACGGCGCCGACAGCGACCGCGAACACCTGCTCGAGCGGTGCCGGAAGGTGGCGGTGCTGCCGCAGGCCGTGGCGGCGATCGACCTGGCCCTGTGGGACCTCGCCGGACGCCGCGCGCGCGCGCCGGTTTGGCAGCTCCTCGGCGCCGCCGCCCCGGCACCCGACATCGAGGTCAACGCCACGATCGCGGCGGCCGACCGAGCCGGAGCCGCGCGGGAGGCGGCGGCCGCCGTGGCGGCCGGTTTCAGCGTCATAAAGGTCAAGGTCGGGCTCGGCGACGACGCCGGACGGGTTGCCGCCGTCCGCGCCGCCGCCGGGCCCACGATCGCGATCAGGCTCGACGCGAACGGCGCCTGGACGGTCGCGGAGGCCGGCGCGGCGCTCGACGCGCTCGCGCCGGCGGGGATCGAGCTTTGCGAGGAGCCCGTTCGCGGGGTTGGCGAGCTGTCCGAGGTGGCGGCGCTGACCGATCTGGCGCTTGCGATCGACGAAACCGCCGCCGAGCCAGGAGCGTTCGATCGCCGTCTATGCGCGGCGGCGTGCCTGAAGATCGCGCGCTGCGGCGGGATCTCGGGCACGCTCGACGCGGCGCGCCGGGCGCGCGCGGCGGGGTATGAGGTCTATTTGGCCTCCACGCTCGACGGGCCGCTGGGAATCGCGGCGGCCCTCCACGCCGCCGCCGCGATCAGACCCGACCTTCCGAGTGGGCTCGCGACGCTCGACCACTTCGAGGGTCGGCCGGATCCCTTGGCGCTCTCGCGCGCTGGCCACATGCGCCCGCCCGCCGGCGCCGGTCTCGGCGAGGGGTTGCTCAGCTGGTACGGTCTCGACGCGCGATGACCCGCGCCACCGCGTCGGGGTCCTCGAGGTGCACCGCATGGCCGGCGCCGGGCACCACCACGATCTCGGCACCGGACACGTCGGCCGCCATCGCCTCGGCGATACCACGGAATTTCTGATCCCGCTCCCCCACGACGAGCGTCACTGGGACCGCGAGCTCGTCGAGACGGTCCCATACCGGTGGCAGCGCCCCCGTCCCGAGCCCCCGGAGTGCGCGCGCGAGGCCCGGCGTGGTGCTCCTCAGCCGGTCGGCGTGCGCGGCCGCCGCGACCCCACGCGACTGCCCCGCCAGCACCGGCGTCGCGGCCCATCGACGCGCGAACTCCTCGATGGTCGACCGCTCGATCTCCTCGGCGAGCCGATCATCGGCGCGCCGGCGCGCCGCCCGCTCTCGCGGATTCGCGATCCCCGGACTCGCACCGATCAGAACCAGCCGGGTCACCCTGTCGCCCAGCGCCAACGCGGCGTGCAGCGCGATCCGCCCGCCCATCGAGTAGCCGACGAGCGTGAACGGTTCGGGCATCAACGCTGCCACGTCAGCGATCACCGCTTCTAGGGTCACGGGCTGGGTGTCCGACGACGACCCGTGGCCGCGCATGTCGGGCGCGAGCGCGCTGTAGCGTTCACCGAGCGCCGCGATCACGGAGTCCCAGCTTGCGCCGGTGTGGGTGAAACCGTGCAGAAGGACGACCGCGGACGCCATCGGACAACCATCATGACCGCCACCGACACCTACCTGCTGCTGCGCGCCTTCTGCGATGAGCTCGCCCGGTGTGGCCTGCGGCATGCGTGCACGTCGCCCGGGTCGCGGTCGGCGCCGATCGTGCTCTCGCTCGTCCGCGAGCCGCGCATCCGCAGCTGGTCGCACCTCGACGAGCGCTGCGCGGGCTTCTTCGCGCTCGGCGCCGCCAAGGCCTCCTCGGAGCCGGTCGCGGTCACGTGCACGTCGGGAACCGCGGCGGCGAACCTCGCCCCGGCGGTGGTCGAGGCGTTCTGGGCGCGGGTCCCACTGATCGTGCTGACTGCCGACCGCCCGCCGGAGCTCCGAGACGTCGGCGCTGGCCAGACCATCGACCAGATCAAGCTCTACGGCGACGCCGTGAAGTGGTTTGCCGAGGTCGATCTCGACGCCGCCACACCGGAGCGGATGCGCTGGATCCGGACGCTCGCCTGCCGCACGTACTGGACCGCGCGCGCCGGCCGCCCCGGTCCGGTACACCTGAACTTCCCGCTCCGCGAGCCCCTCGTCCTCGATGCGCCCCTCCCCGCAGACGCCAGCGGACGAGCCGGCGGGCAGCCGTACGTGACGTTCGACGCCCCATCGGCCGCCGCCCCGGCCGGCGGCACGCACCCCTTCGGCCGCATGGTCATCGTCGCCGGGCGCGACGAGCGTGATCCATCCGCCGCCGAAGAGCTCACGGCCTTTGCCGCCCAGGCGCGCATTCCCGTGCTTGCCGACCCGCTCTCCGGCGCGAGGCGGGGGCCGACCGCGATCGCACACTACGACGCCATCCTGCGCGATCCCGCATTCGCCGCCGCTCACCGGCCGGAGTTCGTGATCCGCGTCGGCGACGTTCCCACGTCGAAGCCTCTGCGGGCTTGGCTCGCCGGTCTGGACGACGTGGCCCAGATCGCAATCGACCCGGACGACACCTGGCAGGACCCTGACTCGGTCGTGGGCATGCGCGTCTCTGCTCCGTACCGCACGCTCCTCGCCGGCCTGGCCGCCGGCGAGGTCGTACCGGCGCCGAGCGACTGGCTCGCGGCCTGGCGCGCAGCGGACGACGCCGCCGCTCGAGCGGTCGCGGAGGTGCTCGCCGGCGAGGCCATCCTCTCCGAACCGCTGGTGGCGCGAAGTCTCGGCGAAGGTCTGCCCGCCGACTCGACGCTGTTCGTCGCCTCCTCGATGCCAATCCGCGACGTCGAGTCGTTCCTCACCGTCCGCGCCGACGGTCCCCGCGTGCTGTCTAACCGGGGGGCGAACGGCATCGACGGCACCGTGTCATCGGCGTTCGGCGCGGCGGCCGCCGGCGGGCGCCCGGTCGTGCTGCTGATCGGAGACGTCGCCCTGGCGCACGACATCGGCGGGTTGCTCGCCGCTCGTCGCCTCCACCTGTCGCTCACGATCGTGGTGCTCAACAACGACGGTGGCGGGATCTTTCACTTCCTCCCGATAGCCGGCGAAAGCGACGCGTTCGAGGAGCACGTCGCCACACCCCACAACCTGGATTTCGGCCGGGCCGCGGACCTGTATGGCTGCTCGTACGTTCGCCCCGAGACCACTACCGAGCTGCGCTCGGCGGTCGAGCGCTCGCTCGCGAGGCACGGCACGACGTTGATCGAGATCCGGACCGAGCGCCAGGCCAACCTGGCGCTGCACCGGCGCCTGCAGGACGCGGTGCGCGCGGAGCTCACCCCGCGAGCAGAGGCAGCAGCGCCTCGAGCTTGATCTCGGTCTCGGCCAGCTCGGCGGCCGGATCGGAGTCGCGCACGATCCCGCAGCCGCTGTAGAGATGCGCGAGGCGCTCGCGGAGCAACGCGCACCGCAGGGCCACGCAGAACTCTCCGTCACCGATGACGTCCGTCCACCCAACCGGCCCCGCGTACCAACCTCGGTCGAGTCCCTCGAGAGCGGGAATGAGCCGGGCGGCGAATGGGCCCCATCGCTCCGCCGCGACCGCGGGGGTCGGGTGCAGGAGGCCGGCGAGCTCGACGGCGCCAACCGGTGAGGCCAGCTGCGCTCGGATGGGCCGCGCCAGGTGCTGGATGTTGGCCACCCGGACGAGCACCGGATCGGGCGCCGCGGTCACCCACACCGCGTGGGGCGCGAGCGCGCGCGTGATCCGCCGGGCCACGATCTCGTTCTCCTCCCGGTCCTTGTCGCTGTGGAGCAGCTGCTCCCCGAGGTGGTCGTCGACAGCCGGGTCGGCGCTGCGCCGGATCGAGCCCGCGAGCGCCACCGTGCTCGCCCGCTGGCCCTCTGTGCGCACGAGCAGCTCCGGGCTCGCCGCGATGAAGGTCGCGGCGCCCCGTCCGACCGCGAACACATAACACGCCGGGAACGCCTCCCGCAGGACGCCGAGCACGGCTGCCGGATCGTGATCACCCGGCGCGCGGACTTCGACGTCGCGGGCGAGCACGATCTTCTCGAGCTCGCCGGCGCGGATGCGCTGGACGGCGCGCGCAACCGCCTCCTCGTAGTGCGAGGGCGGCAGCGGGCTGAGGACCTTGGACGTTCCCGCGGGGGCCGGGTCGAGCAACGGGAGCGGCGCGGTTCGCAGCTCCCCCAGCCGGCGGCCCAGACGCCCCAGCACGTCGTCGACCGTATCGTCCGGCGCGACCTCGGCGTTGACGGTGACGCTCACAACACCCGCGCGCCGCGCCAGCGACACCTCGGGCACCACTAGCGAGGCCGGCGCGAACCCCTCCCAGCGCGCGGAGTCAGCGCCGTCGGGCGCAAAGGCAAAACCGCCCACCGCCACCAGGCCCGAGCCCGGAGGACCATCCGCCTCGTCCGTGAGCGCCGCGGCAGCGAGCGAGCGCCACCGCCTGGCGACGGCGGCGAACCGGTCCGGACCACGCGCCTCGAGCGCACGCACACACCCCAGGGCGGCGAGCGCCGAGCCCTCCCGGTCGGGCTGCTCGAAGCAGAACCATCGCTCTGCCGGGCGGCGCGAGGCGGCCACGACCGCGGTGGGATCGACCGCCCGGTCGACCCGGGCAGTGATGCTGGCGAGCGCCGGCGCGCCGCTCGCCCGCGCCCGCCGCAGCGCGAACCCCAGCCGGCGCTCCAGCCGGCGCCACCCCTCTCCGTCCAGCCATCCGGCGCCCGTGGGAGGGGCGCCAACCTCGAGTTCAGCCACGCCGCCGGTCAGCGTGCGAAATAACTCGACCTATGTGCGAGATATATCCCACGCTAGGTCTCGCCGCGCCCCCGGGAGATCGCGATCTCTCCCGTGCGCGCCATCTCGATCAGCCCGAACGGCCGCACGAGCTGTTCGAAGGCGTCGATCTTGTCGCAGGTGCCCGTCACCTCGACGACGACGGAGCGCTTGGTGACGTCGACGATCTTGCCGCGGAAGATCTCGCAGACCTGCATGACCTCCGCGCGGCTCACTCCGTCCGCGGAGACCTTGAACAGCGCGAGCTCGCGGGCGAGCGTCTCCTGCGGCTCGAGGTCGCGGATCTTGAGCACGTTGACGAGCTTGTGCAGCTGCTTGGTGACCTGATCGATCGGGTGCACCGCACCGTCCAGCGTCAGCGTGATCCTCGAGAACGCCTCGTCGTCGGTGGGACCGACGGCGAGCGTGTCGATGTTGAACCCGCGACGCGCGAACAGCCCCGCGATTCGCGTCAGGACGCCCGGCTTGTTCTCGACCAGGATCGAGAGGATGTGCTTGCGACCGGTGCGTAGATTGCCCGCGGCCTCCAGCTCATCGAGGGAGAGGATCTCCTTAGTCCCCGGCTCGCCCATCGCCGTCACCCGACCATGTTCCGGGCCGCCTGCCCGGCCGGGATCATCGGATAGGTGTTCTCCTCGCGCGTGACCCGGACGTCGACGAGCACCGGTCCATCGGTCTGAAGTGCTTCGCGGATGCCTTCGAGGAGCGTGGCCTTGTCCTCGAGGCGCATGCCGGTGGCGCCGTACGCCTCGGCGAGCTTGACGTAGTCAGGCCACTGGCCCATCTCGACGTGGCTGTAGCGCCTGTCCCAGAACAGTTCTTGCCATTGGCGGACCATTCCGAGGTAGCCGTTGTTCATGATGAACACCTTGATCGCGACCCGCTCGTGGGCGCAGGTCGCGAGTTCCTGCATGTTCATCTGCACCGATCCGTCACCGGCGATGCACACCACCGTCTGATCCGGGCAGCCGATCTTGGCTCCCATCGCCGCGGGCAGACCGAAGCCCATGGTTCCCAGCCCCCCGGAGTTGATCCAGCGGCGCGGCTTTGAGAAGTGGAAATACTGCGCGGCCCACATCTGGTGCTGACCCACGTCGCTGGCGACGATTGCATCACCACCGGTGGCCTCGAACAACGCCTGGATCATGTACTGGGGCTTTATCTCATGATCCTTGGAGTCCTCGTAGCGCAGCGGATGGCGCTCCTGCCACGTGCGGATCCGCGACCACCACTCCTCGAGGCGAGCCGGATCGGGAGCGAGCGCGCGGTACTCGGCGGTGAGCCGCGGGACGATGTTCTTCGCGTCGCCCACGATCGGGATGTGGGCGGGGACGTTCTTCGAGATCTCCGCGGGGTCGACGTCGATGTGAATGAACTTCGCCCTCGGCGCGAACTCCGAGAGCTTGCCGGTGACGCGGTCGTCGAACCGGGCGCCGATGGCGACGATGAGGTCGGCCTCGTCCATCGCGTAGTTGGCCGCCCGGGTCCCGTGCATCCCGAGCATGCCGAGCCACTGCTCGTGCGGCGCGGGGAACGCGCCAAGCCCCATCACCGTCGACGTGACCGGGAACCTGTCGACGGTCGCGAGCTCGGTCAGCTCCGGCGCGGCATTTCCCGCGATCACCCCGCCGCCGGCGTAGAGCACCGGCCGGCGCGAGTTGGCGAGCGCCTTGGCCGCTAGCCGGATCTGCTTCTGGTTGCCCTCGGTGGTCGGTTGATAGCCGGGAAGGTGAACGTCGGTCACCGGCTCATACGGGATGTCCGCCCGGCTCAGATCCTGGGGGATGTCGACCACCACCGGCCCGGGGCGGCCGGTGCGCGCAATGTGGAAGGCCTCGTGGATCGAGCGCGGAATCTCCAGCGGGTGTTGGATGAGGAAGCTGTGCTTGACGATCGGCATCGTGATTCCGATCGTGTCGGCCTCCTGGAAGCCGTCGGTTCCCAGCAGCTCCGTCCGCACCTGGCCGGTCAGGAACACGACCGGAACCGAATCCATCATCGCGTCACAGATCGGCGTGACGAGGTTTGTTGCTCCCGGGCCGCTCGTTCCGAGCGCCACGCCGACCTTTCCCGTCGCCTTGGCGTAGCCCTCGGCCGCGTGGCCGCCGCCCGCTTCGTGGCGCACGAGGATGTGCCGGATCCCGGCGTCGTAGAACGCGTCGTAGGTAGGTAGGTTCGCGCCGCCGGGGAGACCGAATACGACGTCGACACCTTCGGCCTTCAGGCACTCCATCAGGGCGTCGACTGCGCGCACTTTAGTTCGCCTCCTTTCGCGGCTTCGTCTCTGGGCAGCGCAGCACATCCACGTCTGCCGGGGAGCTGCGAGTCTACCAGCGGCTTTTCGCCGTCCCGCTACGCGGGCCGCTGTCGCATCGCCGCCTCAGAAGCGATTGCGACATCCGGGAACTCGAGCTCCTCTCCGCAGCGCATACACACCGCGTCGTGCAGCTTCAGCACCTGGCCGCAGCCAGGGCACTGTCTACGAAGCTCTTCCTTGTCCCAGCGATAGAACACCGCGGCCAGGAGACCGAAGACCGGGATCAGACCCGAGATCAGGAACCAGATGAAGAACGAGCTCCCCTTGATTCGCCCCACGATTCCCCCCGCCAGCCCGAAGAAGAACGCGATTACGAGGTAGCCCATGGCCTCCATGGGCCGTCCTTACCAAACGAGTGTCTTGAGCGCCCAGAGGATCGCGACCACGATCGCAATCACGACGACCGTCCAGAAGATCGCCGCAACGAACCCGATAATGATCTTGATGGCCAGCGCCGCCGCGACCACGAGCACGACACCAGCGATCGCTTTCTTGGCGATGGAGGTGTGTGCCGGGTGGCGCGACGCGCTGGTCTCGATGTCATTTCGCATGCCCACAGCGTAGCGCGCCAACGGCGGCTCCTTCGGGAATTCTTCGACTCGGCGAAGGTCAGTCGTAGACGCGTTTCAGGTGCTCATAGCGGCAGTCGCCTCCGGCGGCGCGGCCGTCAAAACGGAGCCGCGCGAGCCGGTAGCGCTTCACCACGGCCGGCGCGGGCTTGGGCGCCTCGCCGCGGCGAAAGGCTGTTTCCACGAGCAAGAGTTTGGATGAGGGTGCTGGGCGGGTCATGGTCGGCATGATCGTCTTGAACGGGCCGTCCCACATTGGCCCCGCGTATAGAGTCGGCGCGACCGCGTCCGCCCCAGGGCTACTGGGCGCGCGAATCCTCGACGGCCACGTCGAGCGCCTCCCGGGCGGGCTTCGCCAGGCGCCGGCGAAGACGCCAGGGCGCGCCAGCGAACGCCCGGTTCGCGACGGTCGCAAAGCCCGGCTCGTCGGTTCGCAGCGCCAGCAGTAGATGCGCGATCCGGTCGCTTGGCGGAAGATCCGGCTCCTTGACCGCGACGCAGTAACAGTGGACGCGCCGGCCACCCGGGCGCACCAACAACGCACCCCCCTCACCCACCAGCCACACGCCGAGACTGCCTCGTTCGATCACCAGCCGCGTCCTGGCGTGCAGATCGCGGGCGCGATGATCGACGAGGTCCCCGAGCAGCCCGA
>JAFASF010000217.1 GCA_019244745.1 Solirubrobacterales bacterium
GCGTGTCCGCGCGGGGAGGCGGCAACGCCGCGCGCGGACGTAGCCCGGCGGGTGGGCCGGCATGTCTCCTCCCGCCCGCGACACTCGTCGCGGCGTGCGTCAACGAGCCGCGCCCGATCTAGGAGTCGGCGGGGCCGTAGCGCCCGAAGCCGGTGTGCTTTATGCGGCCCTGTTCTGTGGCTGTTTTGAGAGCGCGCGCGTATCGCTGCGGGCCCCAGTACTTACAGCCGACGGTGTCACCGAGCTCGCTGCGGCGCATCTCGCCTTTGTCGGCGAGAGCCCGTTCGAGCAAGGTGACCTCGTGCTCGAGCCAGTAGCGGTCCTCGTCGGGTTCGTAGCTCGAGCCAGGCTGGAGGGGGGACCAGCTTCGGGGTCCCCGCGGTCGAAACTCCGACGAGCGCCTTGACCGCGCTGCGCTCGATGCCGGGGGCCGGGTCTTAGAAGAGTCCTCCATCGTTCACACTCCCGTCTTGACTTCGCGGGTGGGTCGCAGATGCCACCCGCCATGCTCGTGCTCGGCGTCTCGGACAACGTCACCGGACTCGATGACGGGTGGCCCGACGGGCGTCTCGTGGTGGCGCGCCCGCGGCTCATGGCCGCCGACGGTGAGCTCATCTGCGGCCTCGGCGGTCTCCTGCTCCTCGGCCTCCTGGGCACTCAGGGGAGCAGCGATGTCCTCGAGCTCGCGGCCGGCGGCCTCCACGCCGAGCGCGACCTCAACCAGACCGGAGGCAATCATCAACGCGGCGCCGATGATGTAACCAATGAACACGTCGCTCGGCTTGCCACTGGCGATCAGCGCACCGAACAGGATCGGCCCGCCCACCCCGCCGATCACGGTACCGAACGCATAGAAGAAAGCGATCGCCAGCGCGCGCGTCTCCATCGGGAAGATCTCGCTGGTCGTCAGGTAGGCGGCCGAGGCGCCGGCCGAGGCGAAGAAGAAGATCACGCACCAGGCGATCGTCTGCGTGACGGCCGTGAGCGTCCCGTTCTTGAACAGGAAGGCGGTAACGACCAGCAGCACCCCTGAGAGGATGTAGGTGCCAGCGATCATCGGCTTGCGCCCGACGGTGTCGAACAAGCGCCCGAGCAGAAGCGGCCCGGCGAAGTTGCCCGCCGCGAACGGCAGGATGTACCACCCCACCGATCCCGAGCCGACGTTGTAGAACTTCGTCAGGACCAAGGCGTAGGTGAAGAAGATGGCGTTGTAAAGAAACGCCTGCCCGGTGAACAGTGAGAAGCACAGGACCGTCCGCCGGGGGTAGAGCTTGAAGAACGTGGTGGCGATCTCCCTCATGGGGATGCTCTTGCGCTGCTTGATCCTCAGCGTGCGGTGCGGCGGGTCGAGCTCGAGCCCGGTTGAGGTCATCACCTGCTTCTCAATGTCGGCCACAAGGAGCTCGGCCTCCTTGTCGTAGCCGTGGATCACCATCCAGCGCGGGCTCTCAGGGACGTTGCGCCGCACGAGCAGGATCGCGATCCCGAAGATCGCAGCAAGGAAGAAGGAGATGCGCCAGCCGACATTCCTGGCGAAGATGCTCGGGTCGAGCAGAAGCACCGAGAGACACGCACCGACCGCGGTCCCGATCCAGTACGAACCGTTGATGATCAGATCGACAGCGCCGCGGACCCGGGCCGGAATCAGCTCATCGATAGCCGAGTTGATCGCGGAGTATTCGCCGCCGATACCGGCGCCCGTCACCGCCCGGAAGAAGATGAACCACCAGACGTTGAACGAGAATCCGGTGGCGATCGAGCCGCCGAGGAACACCAGCAGCGTGATCATGAACAGCTTCTTACGACCGATGCGGTCCGCGAGCGAGCCGAAGTACAGCGCCCCGAGGCAGGCGCCAACGATGTACGCCGACCCAGCTGCACCGATCTCCGCCGCGGACAGCTTGATCCCGCTCCCGTGCTCGGTCAAGCGGCCCGCGATCGAACCGACAATCGTGACCTGCAATCCATCCAGGATCCAGACCGTCCCCAGCCCGATCACCACCATCCAATGCCAGCGCGACCACGGCAACCGGTCCATCCGCGCCGGAATCGACGTCTCCACCGTCCGAAGCTCGGCGGTG
>JAFASF010000231.1 GCA_019244745.1 Solirubrobacterales bacterium
ACGCTCACCGAAGCGTTCACCGACAACACACCCGCGCCCCCGGGACTAGTCTGGACCAGATCGACGGAAGTACCCGGGGCCGGCGCCAACGGCACCCCATTCAGCGCCACCGCGTCGCTCGTCGTCCAATGACCCGGACCAACCTCACTCAAACAACCAGCGGTCGTGAGCTCCCACAACCCGGCCGCGACATCCGTACTACACGCCGCCGCACGCGCACCAGAGCGCTCCGCCGCCGCACTCGCGACCGACGGACCCAGCCCCACCACGCCAACCGTCACCGCCACCACGGCAGCCAGCACCAACCGCACCAGCCACCGAACACGCCCACACCACACCACCCTCACCGCACCTCGACCATCCGCCCAGATGACCCGAGCTCAAATAGAACCGATAGAGGCAGGCAAACCCCACCCCCCAAACGCGCACACTCTATGCACCTCGCCGGTGACTTGTCAAGGTGAGCCGGCGACATATGCCCAAGGACTAACAAGCTACACGATAGTGCGGATTGAGTAGCTTTGGCGCATTTGGTGGCGACTTATGCAATCCACCTGATGGTCGCGCGGGGCCGCGGAGGCACGTGCTCTCGCGTAATCCGAGGGCTCGCCGCTGGATGCGGTCAGGGTGCCCGCTGGGCCCAGATGACATGGCCGGTCTCCGTGACGTACCGGAACGTGGCGGTCACCGCACGTTCACATGCCTTGGCGGCTGGGTCTAGCACGGACTCCATCCACAGGTGAGGGAGGAGGACTCGGTGCGAGATGGCCCACGCGGCTTGACGGCGAACGCGATCTCGTTTCAGCACGGTGTTGATCGCCGGGATGCGACGGCGGGTCTTGGCAATTGTGAGCTTGTGTGGGAATTACAAAGTTATACGAACAAAACTCGTTCATTTCGTCTATCAGAGCGGTTGGCTCGGCCGCCACATCGCCCGTGAAGGGCAAGTCCAACGTCAGGATCACGACTAACGAGAGCCCGATGATCGCCGCGAGAGTCGAAACCATCAAGGCCTGGGCAAGGAACCTCTTGAGACCGAAGAAGTATGTAAACCCAATAGTTATCACGCCACCGAGAATCAGCACGACCCAGAGCGGGGTTGGTAGCGATGTGGAGCTGTCTTCGACGCGCGTTCGTCGAGCTTCGGCCGCAGCCGAGACGTCGCCAACGGCTTGCCTCGCGACATCCGCATCTATTGCTGTCTGGGTTGGCAGCCTGATGACTGCGCGCCACATGCCGTTCCGGTACTCGTCGGTGCCGGGGGCTTCCGCCAGATGGGTGCCCATGTACGGCCACTCTGTGTTCACTACATAGGTGGCGTATGACGCCACTGCCTTGTCAAGAGCATTGCCCTGCCGGCCGCCCACGGCCACGCCGTCGCGGTAGAGGTTGCCAATTGCGTTCGCCTCCGCGCGGGCGTCGTCCTCGGCGCTTCTGAACTGCTCCCACTGGATGACGACGACGAATGCAAGGATCACGGCGTAGATCACTCCGACAACAGCGATGATGAAGCCCGCGACCTCGTGGTGAGATTCGAACGTCTTCAGGTCAACCGATCGCCGGACTAGCACCAGGCCGAGCAGGGACAGAGCCACTGCAACAACCACCATCCCAACCCCGAGCCAGAGGGTCGGCACGTTGGTCACAAGCAATCTCTCCACCTACACGGCCCTCGCAGGACGATAGTTGATCACTGGCCACGCCGCCGCCGGAAGGGTGAGCTAGCGTAATGATGCTCACGCTCGCTTTCAAGCCCAGGCTATCGGACGTGTCTGATGGGGCTGATCGCCGGTACGGTCATGGTCGTGGGAGATGGTGTGGGAAGCGTCCCGTCAGGGGACCGCCAGCGTCCGCCGGAGTATCGCTAACCGTCACTGTCGCTGATACCCGGAAGACGATCACCCTTACGAACAACGGCACGGTCTCGAATGGCACAGTCGTCGGGCCGCTCGGTGCCGAGCCTCCGGCGGCTGGCAGACGGGTGGCGCAACACGGTCGCAGCGAGGCTCATGCCAGGCGGGATCAACCTTGCCAGGCAGGCAGGCTCAACCTTGCCGGTGCTGCATGGAACCGCGAGATCGTGATCCGCCTTACCAGCACGAACCCCAGGCTGCAGTCAGTCAAAGCTTTCCCGGAGATCGAGCACACCGCGTCCAGCCTCACCAAAGGCCATTTCCGTGGCGGCGGCTCTCAGTACGTGGCGACCCTCAACGCCGCTCGATCCGATCCGCCGGGATCAGAGTGGGCTGCCCTCGCCGGCTACCGCCGGACGAGCTTCTTGTACGTGATCCGCTTGGGGCGGTCCGCTTCCGCGCCGAGCTGCTCGCGCCGGAAGCTCTCGTAAGCCTCGAAGTTCCCCTCGAACCACCGCACCTGCGAGTCCCCCTCGAACGCGAGCACGTGGGTGGCGATCCGGTCCAGGAACCAGCGGTCGTGCGAGACGACCACCGCGCATCCCGCGAACACCAGCAGAGCCTCCTCGAGCGCCCTCAACGTGTCGACGTCGAGGTCGTTCGTCGGCTCGTCGAGGAGGAGCAGGTTGCCTCCGATGCGCAGCAGCTTCGCGAGATGCAGGCGGTTGCGTTCCCCGCCCGCGAGCTTGGCCACCTTCTTCTGCTGGTCGGTGCCCTTGAAGTTGAAGCCCGCCACGTAGGCCCGGCTGTTGACGGTCCGATCTCCCACCGTGATCTGTTCCTGGCCCCCGGAGATCTCCTCCCACACGGTCTTTTCCGGATCCAGATCCTCGCGGGACTGATCGACGTAGGCCAGCTCGACCGTCTCGCCGAGCCGCAGCGTGCCCACGTCGGGCTCCTCCTGCCCCGTGATCATCCGAAGCAGCGTCGTCTTGCCCGCGCCGTTGGGGCCGATCACGCCCACGATCCCGCCCCGCGGCAGCTTGAACATCAGATCATCGATCAGCACCCTCTCGCCGTAGGCCTTCCGCACGGCCTCGGCCTCGACGACCACGTCGCCCAGCCGGGCCCCGGGGGGAATGTGGATCTGGACCTGGTCGAGCTTCACGTTGCGGTCCTCGGCGAGCAGCGCCTCGTAAGCGTTCAGGCGCGCCTTGGGCCTGTTGCGGCGGGCGCTCGCATTCAGCCTGACCCACTCGAGCTCGCGCTCGATGGTTCGCTTCCGCGCGCCCTCCTGCCTGGCCTCGGCCTCGAGCCTGGCGCGCTTTTGCTCGAGCCACCCGGAGTAGTTGCCCTCGTACGGAATCCCGCGGCCCCGGTCGAGCTCGAGGATCCAGCCGGCCACGTTGTCCAGGAAGTAGCGGTCGTGGGTGATCGCCACCACCGTGCCCCGGTACTCGGCCAGGTGGCGCTCCAACCACGCGACCGACTCGGCATCGAGATGGTTGGTCGGCTCGTCGAGCAGCAGCAGGTCCGGCTGGCGCAGGAGCAGCCGGCACAGGGCCACGCGCCGGCGCTCCCCGCCGGAGAGGGTCGCGACGTCCGCGTCCGGCGGAGGGCATCGCAGGGCGTCCATCGCGATCTCGAGCGTGGTGTCCAGGTTCCACCCATCGACCGCGTCGATGCGCTCCTGCACGCGGGCGAACTCTTCGGCGGTCTCCTCGGAGTAGTTCATCGA
>JAFASF010000246.1 GCA_019244745.1 Solirubrobacterales bacterium
TGGCGGGGGAGAGCTGTTGGTCGGCGAGGCGGCCGTGTCGGCGATCCTTGTGGCGACGCTGTCCTCGACGCCGACGGTGCGACTCCTCGACGTTCTGATCGGGGGCGGCGTGGCGCTGGTCGTCAACACGCTTATCTTTCCGCCCGACCCGGTGCTCGGCGTCAAACGGGGCACCGCGGGCGTGTTCGGCGAGCTCGGAGTCCTCCTCAAGGACGCGGCCACGGCCCTGGCCGCCGGCGACGTCCGCCACGCCGAGGCGGCCGGACGGGCGGCGGAGAACGTCGAGACGAACATCGGCGAGTTCAGGCAGGCGCTGATCGTCGGGAGTGACACGGCTCGCTGGGCCCCTCTGCGGCGTCCGGCGCGAGCCGAGCTCGAGCGCTATGCCCGTACGCTGGACCACGCCGAGCTCGCCGGTCGCAGCGCACGCGTGCTGGCGCGAAGCGTGTTGAGCTACGTCCGCGGAGGAAGACCACCACAACCCGAGCTCGCCGGAGCGGTTCGCGAGCTCGGCCTGGCGGCGTGGGAGCTGCCCGCTCAGTTCGGGGAACCCTGGCGCAGCGGCGACGTGCTGCGTATGGCGCTCCAGGGCGCCAGCCTGGCGACGGCCGCCGCCGCACGGCATCACGACATCGCTCTGAGCGAGATCGCCGGGCAGCTTCGCTCGATCGCGATCGACATCGTCAAGGCCTCGGAGGCGGGCGAGACCGATCGGGGAGCGCTCGAGGAGGCCGCGACCGAAGAGCTGTTGGCGGCCCTGCCGGTGCCGGCGCCGGCCGCGTCCTGACGGAACGACCATACCCGCCGCCGGCGACGCGCGCCGGCGGCGGGGCAGCAACCGCGGATGCGCGCCGACCGCGTCCGCGGGCGCGGCAGAATGGTGGCGCGGTGGCGTGCGACTGGCTGCTTGTCGACGGATCGAGCCTGATCTTCCGTGCCTACTACGGGATGCCCGCGAGCATCCGGGCGCCGGACGGGCGCCAGGTCAACGCGGTCCAGGGCTTCCTCGAGCGGCTTGCGCGCCTCATCGTCCAGCGGCGGCCGCGGCGCCTCGCCGTGGCCGATGACTGGGCGTGGCGACCGGACTGGCGCGTGGAGCTGATCCCGACTTACAAGTCTCACCGGGTCGCCGAGCCGGTCCCGCCCGGTCTCGAGCCCCAGATTCCCGTGATCCGCGACCTGCTGGAAGGGATCGGCGTCGACATGATGGGCGTCGTCGACCACGAGGCGGAGGACGTGATCGCCACCTGGTCGAAGCTCGCCTCGGGCACCATCGAGATCGCCAGCGGCGACCGGGATCTGTTCGCCCTGGTCGAGAATCCGCGCGTACGCGTCCTGTATCCCGAGAAGTCGGGCCTGGCGGTGATCGACGAGGAGGAGGTGACCCGGCGCTACGGAATTCCCGGCCGCAGCTACTCCGACTTCGCGATCCTGCGTGGCGATCCCTCCGACGGCCTTCCCGGTCTCAAGGGGGTGGGCAGCGTTACCGCGGCCGGGATGATCCGGCGGCACGGTGACATCGCGGGGATACTGCGCGATCGGCCGCTGCGCGATGGCGACCGCGAGTACATCGAGAACGCTATGCGGGTGGTGCCGCCGGTGGCCGATCTGCCGATCGCTCTTCCCGCGGGCCGGCGAGACGCGTATCCGGAGAGCGAAGCGGCCACGCGGTCGCTCGCCGCGCGCTACGGGGTCAGAGAGTCATGCGATCGCCTCGTGTCCGCCCTCGTCGGGCTGTCCTGCGGTAACCCGGCCGAGCCCTAGCGGGACGCGAACCCCGAGGGGCCGCGGACACGCCTTGACTTTCCTGGTAGGAAAGGCTACGCTGACTTTCCCACTAGGAAACGAGAATCAAATGGAACGAGACGTAACACCCCAGGAAGCACGAGCGGCGCTCGCCGCCGTGGATCGCGGCCGCCTTCGCGTGATCGAGGAGATCGACCTGCCCCGCTGGTATTGGTGGGGTCTCGCGGTCGGTTGGATCGCTCTGGGCGTCACCACCGACCTCAAGCACCCCTGGCTCACGGCCGCGGCCACCTTGGTCTTCGGTGCCGTGCACGCCAGCGTCGCCCCTCGGGTCGCGAATGGCCGGCACCGGACGCGCCGGCTCAGCGTCCGCGCCGAGGTTGCCGGGCGCCAGACGGCATGGCTTGTCATCGGTGGAGTTGCCACGCTCGGATGCCTCACGGTCGCAGGTGCGCTTGCCGCATCCGCCGACGGAGCGCGCCATCCGGTGACAATCGCGAGCGTGGTCGTCGCGGTGATCATCGTGCTCGGTGGCCCGCAGCTCCTGGCCTGGGTCCGGCGTGGGTCCGCGCGGACCGCGGGGCGATGACCGCGGCGCACTTCGATGAACTGATCCATCCGAGCACCCGCCTGGCGATCGTCGCGCTGCTAGCGGCCGCCGACTGGGCTGACTTCGCGTTCCTGCGCGATCGGCTCGCCCTCTCGGACTCAGCGCTGTCGAAGCAGCTCTCAACCCTCGAGGACGCCGGCTACGTGCGCATCGATCGCCCCCTCCGCGACCACCGCCGGCACGTCCGGGCTGCGCTCACGCCCGCCGGCAGAGCGGCTTTCCAGGGTCACGTGGCCGCGCTGCGCGAGATCGTCTCGAGCGCCGACCCACAGCACGCACTCGCCTGACGGGATCATTCAGGCCATGAACAGCGACTCCCACTTCGGTCTCACCGGCCTCGCGACGATGGGCGCGAACCTGGCGCGCAACGTCGCCCACCACGGCATCCCGGTCGCGGTGCACAACCGCACCACCAGCCGCACCCAGAGGTTCATCGACGAGCACGGCGCCGAGGGCCCGCTCACCGGCTACGAATCGGTCGAGGAGTGGGTTGGCTCGCTCGGGCGCCCCCGCGTCCTGATGAGCATGGTCCAGGCCGGACCGGCGACCGACGCGGTGGTCGACGAGATCGTGCCGCACCTAGATGCCGGCGATGTATTGATCGACGGCGGCAACGCGAACTTCCGCGACACGCAGCGCCGGCACGCCGCCGCCGCCGAGCACGGCGTTCACTTCCTGGGCGTGGGGGTATCGGGCGGTGAGGAGGGGGCCCTCAACGGCCCGAGCATCATGCCCGGAGGCGACCGGAAGCCGTACGACCAATCGGTCAAGCCGATCTTCGAGGCGATCGCGGCCAACGTCGACGGGACGCCGTGCTGCACGTACGTGGGGCCCGACGGCGCCGGCCACTACGTGAAGATGGTCCACAACGGGATCGAGTACGCCGACATGCAGTTGATCGCCGAGAGTTACGACCTGCTGCGCAACGGCGTCGGCCTCGACGTACCCGACATCGCCGCGCGGTTTGAGTCCTGGAACGAGTCCGAGCTCGAGTCGTTCCTGATCGAGATCTCGGCCCGGGTGCTCGCGAAGGTCGACGAGGCCACCGGCAAGCCGCTCGTCGACGTGATTCTCGACGCCGCCGAACAGAAAGGGACGGGCCGCTGGACAGCTCAGAACGCGCTCGAGCTCGGGGTTCCGCTCACGGGGATCACCGAAGCCGTGTTCGCGCGGACGCTGAGCGCGCTGAAGGCTCAGCGCGAAGCGGCGGCCGGCCGCCTCGCCGGGCCGCCGGCATCGGGCCGCGGCGGAGAGGACCTGGCGGAGGATCTCGAGCACGCGCTGTATGCGTCCAAGATCGTCTCCTACGCGCAGGGATTCGCGCAGATGGCCGCCGCTTCCGAGGCGGAGGGCTGGAACATCGACCTGGGCTCGATGGCCACCATCTGGCGCGGGGGGTGCATCATCCGGGCGCGCTTTCTCGACCGCATCCGGGAGGCCTACGACAACGAGCCGAAGCTGGGCAACCTGATGCTCGCCGAGTTCTTCGCCACGGCGCTCGAGGAGGCCCAGGAACCGTGGCGCCGGATCGTGGCCAGGGCCGCGGAGTGGGGGATTCCCACGCCGGCGTTCTCGTCCTCGCTCGCCTACTACGACGGCTACCGGCGCGCCCGGGGGCCGGCGAGCCTGATCCAGGGTCTGCGCGACCTCTTCGGGGCCCACACCTATCAGCGCGCCGACCGTGAGGGCACGTTCCACACCCAGTGGGGAGGCGACGGTCGTGAGGTGGAGGTTTGAGGTGCCGGCGAAAGGGTGACTGGCGCGGTTAGCGGCTCTTCGGCCCGACGGGCCGTCAAGTCGAGATAGAGCAGCGTGCGCCCAACCACTACGTACGGCAGCAGCAGGGCCGAGATCACCGCGCCGAAAAGGTTCACGTTGCTGATCGGAACGGTGGTGAAGAGGAGCGCGAATCCCAACCACGGGCCGGGAATCTGGCTGAGGAACCAGAAGGCTCCGGCGACGACGCCGGTGTGCCACCAGTGCCCGCGGACCAGTCGCGTGCTGCCCCGGAGTGCCTCGCGAATGGAGCGGTCCTCGAACAGCACCTCCTGCTGAGCCAGCTGCCAGTCCACGAACTTGCGAATCGCGAACGGGATGCCGATGATCGTGATCAGCATCAGGAAGACCAGGATGGTGGCCACCAACTCCACCGCGATCAGCCGCCACAGACGCCCCAGCGCGGCGCGCCAGGCGGGAACGAATCCGGCTGGATCCCCGCGGTCGAGATCGCGTACGAATGCGATGACGGCGCCCGAGGCCACGGGCGTGGCGAGCGTTCGTCCCAGTCCGGCAGACGTCGAGATCTGGATCTTGGCGCCGGAGTCGCTGAAAGCAAGACCCGAGCCGTTTCCGCCGAGGACGAGGGCCTGGAGTTCTTGGAGACCACCGATCAGGAGCAGCGCGGTCAATGCGATCAGCACGAGCCTCACGCCGTGGCGCCAGTACAGGCGCCCGGCCGTCAACAGCAGTTGGCCCAGCGCGCGCGGCTGACGCAGGGGTTGCAGGTCGATCGGCCGCCACCGGGTGAGGCTCACCAGGACTATGATCAACAGAGCGGTGCCTGCGGCGAGGCCGATCGCTCCCGGGGCCGTCCTCGCCATGAGGTTGAGGAAGCCGGTGACGTTCGCCACCGCGCCGCAGAATGCGCCCGCCACCGACGGTCCGATGAGCGCGCCCGTGGGCACCGTGGCGCTGGCGTCCCGGGTGCCCGCCATCCACGTGAACGGCTCGCGCCAAACGGTCTTCGTGCTGGGCCCCGCCGGCCCGTTGTTGAAGCCCGCCTCGCGCTGGCCCCAGCGCCCGGCGTAGCTCAGCCAGGCAAACTCTCCGCGGGTTACGGGTGCGTCCGGGAGCAGGACCGCCCGAGGCCTCAGCGCCATCAACGGCTTGGTCGTGTTATCGCAGCCGACACCCGAACCGTTTTGGCCGTTTCCCAGATACAGCGCCGAGCCGTAGAACGTGGCGTGCGACCCGGCGGCTGAGTAGACGACCGGATGCGATCCGTCGCGCTTGACCTTGGCATCGTCCCAGCCGGCGTGCTCTCCGCCGGCGTGCTGGAAGAGCACGATTTCGTAGGGCGCTTGTACCAGTGCCTGGGCTGGAGTGTCGGCGTGGAACGCGAGCTGCATCCCCTCCCAGTCGCCCTCGTGGAGATCGTTGAACTGGTTGAAGTAGTAGAAGAACCAGTACTGCAACGCGAGCCCGGGATGCCCGAGCTCATGCGCGATATGGGCGTAGGTCACCGCAGGCGCCTTGCCGGCACGGCGCAAGGCAGCGAAATCTTGGGCGAATTTGCAGCCCGGATCGAGCGGGTTGCCGGGCAGGTCGAGGTAGTAGGCCGGGCCGCGCTCCGCCACATCGGCGACAGTCGGGGCACGCTTGATCACCTGGGTCCCATGGGAATCGTGCTTGAGGAGCCTCACCCGCGGATCGCCGAGCACCGTGTCGACCGAGGTCGGGGGCCAGTACTGCTCCTCCGATGAGTCGCATATCCCCTGTTCCTGGGAGCGCACCATCACGACCGGCGAGTAGGCATCGGCGAGCTGCTGCGCGGCGCTCGCAGATGCCCGGGCAGGCGGCGTGAACGACCACAGAGCTGCGGTGATCGCAACCGCGGCTCCGATCAGCCGCAGCTTTCCGCGGCCGGGTGAGCCAGTCAGGCAGGCCCCCTGGCAGTCGCTCCCACACGCAGATTCTCGCACGCGCCGCGCGTGCGCCACTCGGCGGATCCCACCACGAGCCGGCACCATCTAGGCTCCACAAGAAGATGGAGATCGTGCGGCGCGAACAACGTGAGGCGTTCATCACCGCGGACGGCTCCTCGATCCGGGAGCTCGCTGGCATCCCGTCGGGCAATGCGACCAACCAGAGCCTGGCCGAGGCGATCGTGGCGCCCGGAACCGCCACGGTCGCGCACCTTCACCGCCGTAGTGAGGAGATCTATCTCTTCACCGGCGGCCGCGGTCGGATGCGCCTCGGCGAGGAGGAACGGCAGGTGCGGGCCGGCGACTGCGTCGTCATACCGCCGGGCGTTGCGCACAAGTTGTGGGCCGAGGAAGGGGAGCCGTTGGTTCTGTGGTGCTGCTGCGCGCCTCCGTACTCACACGAGGACACGGTCTTGCTCGAGGGCTAGGGCTGCGTGGCGCTCGCCCTCATCACCGGTGGCTCGCGGGGGATAGGCGCGGCGTGCGCGGTCCGCCTGGCGCGCGATGGACACGACATCGCGGTGGCCTACGGCTCGAGTGCCGAGGCGGCCGAACGCGTCGCGGCCGAAGTCCGGGCGCTCGGTCGCGCGGCGAGGACGTTCGCGGCCGAGATGGCCGACGCCGAGGCGCCGAGCGTGCTGGTCTCGGAGGTGGAGCGCGAGCTCGGCCCCATCGAGATCCTGATTGCCAGCGCCGGCATCAACGAGCCACTAGAGCAGGATCCCCGCAAGATCGACGCCGCCACCTGGGACCGGGTGATGGCGATCAACCTTCGGGCGCCGTTCCTGGTCGCGCGTGCCGCGATCGGTGGGATGCTCGAGCGTGGCTACGGGCGGATCGTGCTGCTCTCGTCGGTCGCCGCTTATACCGGGGGGATCGTCGGGCCGCACTACGCGGCCTCCAAGGCCGGCTTGCATGGACTCGCTCACTCGCTCTCACAGCTCGCCGCCGGTCGTGGCGTCACGGTCAACGTGGTGGCGCCCGCGCTGATCGCCACCGACATGATGCGCGCCGATGAGCAGGCGTTCCAGGGGCTCGCGCGACGGATCCCGGTCGGCCGCCTGGGTCAGGCCGGCGAAGTCGCCGACCTGATCGCCGCGATCGTCAGCAACCCGTACATCACCAACCAGTCGATACTGATCGACGGTGGGCTACGGCCCTCCTAGGGGCCGGCTCCCTCGTCATCCTCGCCGAGGGCCCCGAAGCCGGCAACGCGTCCAGTAGCTCGGGATCTCTAGATTTGGCCGATGCCGGCGGCTCTCGCGTGGATCGGTGATGGTGTGCCGCGGATGGAGGTCGCTCACATAGAGCGCCGCACTCGTGACTTCACGGCCATCGGCACTCAGCTCGGCGTGACCTACGAACTGCGCTACCGGGTCGAACCGGACAGACTCGCTCTGGAGGTAGTGGGACAACGCTCGCGGCAGCTGGAGCTCGGAGACGCCGACTTCTTCGACGTCGGCTGGTCACCCCTGTTCAACTCGCTTCCCGTGATCCGCGACGGCCTTCTGAAGGTCGGCCCGCCGCACGAGTACGTCATGTGCTGGGTCGATGTCCCCTCGCTCGAGGTCAGCAGGTCCGAGCAGCGGTACGAGCCATTGGGAAACGGCTTGGTCCGCTTCACATCAGGTGGCTTCGCCGCGGACATTCGTTTCGACGACGCGGGGTTCGTGCTCGACTATCCGGGCATCGCCACACGCGCCCACGGCTGAGAAGACACGTTCAACGCGGTGGCCCGGCACCGCAGGCCGGGCCACCGCGCGCCTTACGGCTCGGGCAGTCGCGGTCCTCTCATGATGCTGCCGGCTTGTTTGACTCGGCGTGCCATGAGCGATGTCTCGACCATGTGCACGGCCTTCAGGGCGCCGACCTCGCGGACGAGAAACTCGTGCAGGTGGTGGGGGTCGCGGCACGCGACGGTCGCGTGGAGGTTCGCGGGCCCGCTCACGGCCGCCACGAACGCGCTCTCCCGCGCCGCCGCGATCCGTTCCGCGGCGGCGGTCAGCTCCGACGGCGGAACCGTGATCCACAGAAGCGCTGGTGCCGAGAAGCCGAGCAGCTCCGTCGCGATCTCGACGTCGACGTACAGGGCGCCGGAAGCAAACAGCGACGCCAGACGTCGAGCGACTTGGCCCTTTGACCAGCGGGTGGCGGCGGCGAGCTGCGCGTAGGTGGCGCGCCCGTCTTCGTGAAGGGCGGACGCGAGCGCGGCGTCCGCCGGCGTGAGCCGGGCGGCATCGGGGCCGGGGATCTGGTTGGTGACCACACCTTGCGGACGGGGGTCGCGGTGTGCAGCCAGCTCCTGCGTCTGCTCTGGATCCAGCGGATCGTCGAATGCCGTCCATTCGTTCCAGCCGCTGCCGGCGTAGCGATGGAGGATCGCGTGGGCGGTCAGGCTGGTAACCGGGCTGGCGCGGGGAAGACGTTCGAGGAGCAGCGCGTCGCGCTGGCCGGGTGTGCGCGGGCGCGTCGAGCACACCACCTCGGTCCCGCCGGCGGTGATCGTCACCCACGAGACATCCCGGCGCCGCGCCAATGCGGCGGCCAACGAGTCCGCCGCTCCCGGCCGTACCTGCACTCGGACGTACCAATCGAGCATTCCGTCGGCCGGTCCCCGGAGCCCGCGGACGCGGATCACCCCCTGTTCGCGAAGCCGCCGGTATCGCCGCGCGACCGTCTGCTCGGAGCTGCTCAGCACCGCGGCGATGCGCGAGAACGAGGACCGGCCATCCACAACCAGGGCGTGGATGATCTGACGATCTACCCCGTCTAGTTTGAGATTTCCGACCGTATCAGCGCGGGGAATGGCGGAATTCTACGATGTATCTGTAACTGCTGGGAACTGCTCGTTCAGTAGGGCAGGCTGTGGGCATGCGTAAATGGATTGCTCTTCTCGCCGTCTGCCTAGGCTCGTTGATGCTGCTGGTCGACGTCACGATCGTGAACATCGCCCTCCCGAAGATGGCGATCGAGCTGCACGCCTCGTTCACGTCGCTGCAGTGGGTGATCGACATCTACGCGATCGCGCTGGCCGCGCTTCTGCTGGGCGCGGGCGCGGTTGCTGACCGGGTGGGGCGTAAACGCGTCTACCTGGCCGGCCTTCTCTTGTTCGCGATCTCGTCGCTGTGCGGCGGACTTGCGCCCGGAACGGCGACGCTGATCGTGGCCCGTGGAATTCAGGGTGTCGGTGCCGCCGGGATGTTCGCCACCACGATCGCCCTGATCAACGCCAGCTACGAGGGGCGAGATCGTGGCATCGCCTTCGGCGCCTGGGGCGCCGTCAACGGAGCGGCGGCCGCGGCGGGTCCCATTGCCGGCGGGTTGCTCACCCAGGCGCTTTCGTGGCGCTGGATCTTCTTCGTCAACCTACCGATCACCGTGGCCACGGTGGCGCTCAGTCTCCGCGCGCTGCCGCACGAGCCGCGGCGGTACGGCCCGCGGATCGACGTGTTCGGCATTGCCGTGTTCACGCTTGCGGTCGGTGCGCTCACGTACGCGCTCACTCGCGCCCCCGGAGTCGGTTGGACCGCGACCGAGACGGAGGCTTTGCTGGCGATCGCCGCAGCCGCGCTGATTGCGTTCATCGTCCGCCAAGGTCGGGCGGCAAACCCGATCGTCGAGCTCTCGCTGCTGCGCCGGCCGGCGTTTTCGGGTGTCATGGCGGCATCGCTCCTGCTCGGGGTGGCCGCATTTGCCTACCTGCCGTTCTCGTCGTTGTGGCTTCAGACGATCCGCGGGATGAGACCGATCGATGCCGGGCTGGCCCTCGTGCCGCTGAGCGTGGCGGCGCTCGTCAGCGCCCTCGCCGTCGGCCGGATGCTGCATGGCAGATCCGCCCGTTGGCTGATCACGGCCGGCTTCTCCCTGATCGGAGCCGGCGCGCTGCTCCAGGCACATCTCGCTTCGGGATCCAGCTGGAAAAGCCTCGCGCCTGGCCTGATCGTCACTGGTCTGGGCGTCGGGCTGGCCTCGCCCACCATCGCCTCCGCGGCGCTCGAGGCCGCGCCGAGCGAACGCGGCGGGATGGCGGCGGGCGCGGTCAACACCATGCGTCAGCTCGGCTACGCGCTCGGCATCGCGGTGCTCGGGGCGATCGGCCAGGCCCGGATCAGCGAGGTTCTGAGGGGCCACGAGCTCGCCCACAGCTCGCGGATGGCGGCGGACCTGATCGGCGGACAGGCGCGGGCGCTCGTGGCGCACGCGGGGCCGTGGCAACGCAGCGGGCTGAACGCGGCAATCCACGCGGCGTTCGCGTCTGGATTGAACGCGGCATTGCTGACGGCGGGTGCGCTGGGAATCGCGGCCGCGGCGCTCGTGGCGCTCACCGTCAGGTCGCGTTCGCCGGCGGTGGCCGGGACTGCACTCCGGCAGGATCAGGTTCGATGTTCGGAGTTGGAGGCCGCGGAGCGATGATTGGGTATCGACATCCAGGAGCAGCCCTCGAGTCCCGACCCGGTCGTGGCGATCTACCGGGTCGCGTTGCCGCACGTGTATGGCTACCTGTTGCCGCGCTGTGGCAGCGTGGCTCTCGCGGAAGATCTGACCGCCGAGACGTTCATGGCTGCGGTCGCGGCCGTCAAGCGGCGGCAGGTGCGGGAGGTCACCGTCGCGTGGCTGGTTGGTGTGGCGCGCCACAAGCTGGTCGACCATTGGCGTCGAGTCGAGCGTGAGCAGCGGGGGCTGGCCGCGGTCGCACACTCGCAGGAGGGTTCAAATAACCCTTGGGATGAGCTCCTAGACACGGAGGCCGCGCACAGCGCGTTGTTGCGCGTCTCCGCCCCGCAACGCCTGGCGCTCACCCTGCGTTACCTCGATGGGCTGTCGGTGCCCGAGGTGGCCGAGCATCTGGGGCGCAGCGTCCACGCCACCGAGACGCTCCTGGCGCGGGCTCGCGCCGCGCTGAGACGCATCTACCTGAAGGAGTCGCACGGCGATGACTGATCCGCTGGAGCGGTTGCGGCTGCCGATCGTGCCGATCGAACCCCGTCCCGAGTTCGCCTCCGCGCTGCGGCGCCGCATCCAGGGCGCCGAGGCACTCGCCGTCCGGGAGCCGCCGACCGTCCGCTACTTCGTCGACGATCTCGATGCCGCGGTCGCGTTCTACCGCGACCTTCTGGGGTTCGAGGAGGAGCTGTGGCCCTCGCCAGCGTTCGCGATGCTCTATCGAGGCGACCTGCGGCTGCTGCTCAGCGTGCCCCTCGAGCCGCACGTGCTGCCGGGCGACACGCTGCCCCGGCCTGGCGGCTCGAACCGGATGGCGCTTCGGGTCGATGATCTCGCCGCCGCTGTCGGCGCGCTGCGCCGCCAGGGGGCACGGTTCCGCACCGAGATCGTCGCGGGAGTGGCCGTGAACACCATCCTGGTCGAGGACCCGGCCGGGAACCTCGTCGAGCTGTTCGAGCCCCGCCCCGGCTATCACGAACGCGGCGCCGGTGACCGACCCACGCGAACCCGAGACGATGCTCCGAACCGACCGAGGGGAGATCCCAATGATCACTGAGCTGCACACCGTCGCGCTGTACGTCGCAGACCAGGAGCGTGCGAAGCGCTTCTACGTCGACACGCTCGGCTTCGAGCTCAACGCCGACCAGCCAGGCCTCGGCGGGATCGGCCGCTGGATCGAGGTCGCGCCCAAGGGCGGGCAAACCGCGCTCATGCTCGCCGACGCGATCGGATGGGGAAAGCACGACCGGATTGGACAATCCGCGGATGTCACCCTCCGGTGCGATGACGCCCGTGCGCTGCACGCCGAGCTCACGGCAAAGGGCGTTCCCGTGACGGAGCCGCAGACCCAGCGCTTCGGCACGTTCATTGACGTGACCGATCCCGACGGCCATCAGCTCCGCGTCGTCGACGCGCAGGGAAGGACGCTCTCCGATCGCGCGATCGGGCTCTAGGCGGCGAGCCCCAAGGAGAGCGCACCTTGCGGCGCCGGCGCGCGATCATGTGTGTGCGTGGCCAGCCGCGAGCGGGTTCGCGCCCTCGTCTCGGCGTCGGCGCGATGGGAGCGGGTCCGGTCGCGCGTGCGGTGGGTGTTCGTGATCTCGTGGATATAGGCGGAGGTGACCGCTTCGGCCACGATTTGGGCCCGGTGGGTGCTGGCGGTGTGGTGCAGGGGATCGTTCGTGAGGGTGGACATGAGACTCCTCAGGTGATGGCGACCAAGGGCCGCCGAAGTGGGCATTTCCGATGACCGATTGGCGCCGCGTGGGTCACGCGGCCTGCCGCTCGAGTTGGGGTACGAGCTCCTCGGGGCGGTGGGACCCGTGCTGAACGACGACCTCGGGGTCGTGCGCTTGGGACCGGTGGTGAACGACGACGTCGGGGTGGTGTGTTCGGGGCGTCCGTAGCAGGATGAGCGCGCCGAGGATGCCTACACCGACAGTCGCTGCGCTGATTGTGAATGCGAGGTGATACCCCGCGAGCAGCGAACCAACGAGCGGGTGGTGGGCCACCTCAAGCGCCCGTGTGCGGTTGGTGGCGATCGTGCCGAGGACGGCAAGACCGAGCGCCCCGGAAACATACTGGGCAACGTTGATGATCCCGGAGCCGAGCCCGGAGTCAGCGGCCGGGACGTCGGCCATCGCGATCGTCAGCAGCGGCATGAACGCGCCGCCGATGCCGAGGCCGAGGGCGACGTAGGCGAGGAAGATGGTTGGGAAGAAGCTGGTGTGAGGGCCCACGGTCGTGAGCACGCCGAGGCCGGCGATCACGATGAGCATCCCAGGGACCAGCACTCGCATGGCGCCGAACCTCTCTACCAGCCGGGCCGTGATGCCGAGCGACAGCGCCGCCACCGTCATGGTCCACGGTAGGAACGCGAGGCCCGTCTGCAGCGCGCCGTAATGGAGCACGTGCTCCAGGTAGAGCGTGCCGAGGAAGAATGTCGAGTACATGCCGGCAACGAGAAAGCCGCGCACCGCGCTCGAACTGATCAGGCCTGGCACGCGCAGGATCCGCAGCGGCATGATCGGGTTCTCGATCCGGGCCTCGACGGCGACGAAGACCGCCATGAGCGCGGCGGCAAGACCCCCGAAGCCAAGCGTCGAGCCCGAACCCCAGCCGTGTCCACTCGCGTGCACGATGGCGTAGATGGCGCTCATCAAAGAGCCGGTGACCAGGAGCGACCCAACCCAGTCCACGCGCCCTGTGGTGCGAGCGCGCTCGTCGTTTGGGATCAGGGCCCGGCCGAGGGCGATGGTCGCCGCGCCGATGGGCAGGTTGACGAAGAAGATCCAGTGCCAGCTGAGCGTCTGGGTGAGCACACCCCCGGCAAGCAGTCCGAGCGATCCGCCCGCCACCGCGACGAAGACGTAGGCGCTCATCGCCCGGGCGCGGTCGCTCGGCTGCGGGAATTCGGTGGCGATGATCGCGAGGATCACCGACGCCTGCATCGCGGCGCCGATGCCCTGGACGAAGCGGGCGCCGATCAAAGCACCCTGGTTGGGCGCGAGTCCGCAGAGGGCCGAGGCGGCCGTGAACACGAGCACCCCGGCGAGAAACATGCGCTTGCGACCGAACAGATCGCCCAGCCGGCCGGCGAGGAGCAAGAAGCTCCCGAACGTCACCAGGAACGCGTTGATGACCCAGGTGAGGGTTCCCTGGGCGAAGTGCAGGTCGCGCTGCACAGCGGGGAGAGCCACGTTCACGATCGTCGTGTCGAGCACGATCATGA
>JAFASF010000053.1 GCA_019244745.1 Solirubrobacterales bacterium
TACGACGCGCTATCGGCTCGGTTCACCGAGGTCAAGGTGCGTAGGGATCCGGACTGCCCGATCTGCTCTCGCGATCCTCAGTCGATTTCCGACGAGGAGATGGGCGTGTTCCCCGACTACGAGGCGTTCTGCGCCGGGGCGCACTAGGGACTAGGGTTATGCCCGTGGCGACAGTGCGCATTCCTCCGGTGCTCCGACCGTCGGTCGGCGGCGAGAAGGAGCTGGAGGCGAATGGCTCCTCGGTCGGAGAGATCCTCCGTACGGTGGCTGAGCACTACCCGGACACGGAGTCGCAGCTGTTTTCCGGTGAGGGTCAGCTGAACCGCTACGTCAACGTCTACCTCAACGACGAGGACGTGCGAGTCCTGGACGGGCTCGAGACCGCGGTCGGCGCGCAGGACACGCTCGTGATCCTGCCCGCGATGGCCGGCGGCGCGATCCAGATCCGGTAGACGACCGGCGTAAGTGATCGCCCCGGGAAGGGTTGGCGCCCGGAGGCGTCTATAGGGACGACTATCAACGCCCGAAGGGAGTGAGATGCCTCGTCCTATGAAGCTCGACCACGCGCCCCGCTTGCGGCGGCCGGCAGTGCTGGTCCTCGCCGCGCTCGTCGGTTTTTCGCTGGCGGCGGTCACCGCGGTAGCGGTGGCGAAGTCGTTCACGCTGAGGGTCGCCAAGAACGTCCACGTGACGAACACGCCGACAAAGGCGTTCAGGGTGCGCGCGGTCGATGTGCACGAGGCGGTCGCCGTCGGTCCGGCCGGATTCCCCGTCTACACGTTCCAGGGCGAGACCACACACCACCTCATCTGCATGAAGACCAGCAAGGCCAGCACGAACTGCTGGGCCTTCTGGCCTCCGGTGTCGGTCAAGTCGGGCAAGGGCCTGAGCGCGCAGACCGGGATCAAGGGCAAGCTCGGGACGTTCCACAACCACGGGACGCTTCAGCTGACCCTCGGGGGCAAGCCGCTCTACTACTTCACGCCCGACATCAAGTCCGGTAATAAGCGGATGGCGATCGGCGACGAGCTGAAGACATTCGGCTCGATATGGCACATCGTCACCGCCTCGAAGTCCGGCAGCGCGCAGAACCAACCCGCCAATACCGGCACTCAGCCGACCAACCCGAACCCTTACGGCATGGGCTACTAGGCGCCGACCCCGACCTCGGCGATCAAGCCCAGTAGCGGAGGGCCGCCGGCTTCCACCCCCCGGCTGGTGGCCCTCCCAAACCTTCAGGACCGCGAGCCCGCTGGACGCCCCGGGCTCGCGGTCCTCTTTGTTCCGACCGCGTGAGAACCCTCGCTACACTTCGTGAAGCAATGGCCGCCGAGAGCCTTCAGAACAAGCCATGCGGGGGGCGGTATGGCGACATCGTTCAGGCGATCGGCCACACCCCGCTGGTTGAGCTGAAGCGTCTGAGCCCGAAGCCCGGCGTGCGGATCTGGGCGAAGCTCGAATCCCGCAATCCCACCGGTTCGGTCAAGGACAGGGTCGCTCGGGCGATGATTGAAGGCGCCGAGGACCAGGGTCTTATCAGCCCCGGCCAGACGATTCTGGAGCCCACGTCGGGCAACACGGGCATTTCGTTGGCGATGATCTGCGGCCGCAAGGGTTATCCGCTGAAGGTCGTCATGCCCGAGAACGTCACTCCCGAGCGCACTCAGCTGCTGCAGATGTACGGAGCCGAGATCGTCTACAGCGAGGGCGCCAAGGGATCGAACGGCGCCGTCGAGATGGCGCTCGACATGGCCGAGAGGGACGCCTCCTACTACATGCCCTACCAGTACGGCAACCAGGCCAATCCCGACGCCCACTATCGCGGGACGGCCCTCGAGATCCTCGAGGAACTCGACGAGGTGGCGGCGTTCGTGGCGGGCCTGGGCACGGGCGGCACGTTGATGGGCAACGGGCGCCGGCTCAAGGAGGAGCTCGGCGACCAGGTCAAGATCGTCGCGGCCGAGCCGATGCAGGGAGAGCCCGTTCAGGGACTGCGGTCACTCGAGGACGGCTTCATTCCGCCGATCCTCGATTTGTCGGTTCTGGATCGGAAGATCTTCGTCACGAACACCGATGCCATCGTGTTCACGCGCAAGCTGCTGGACGAGGAACGGCTGTTCGCGGGCGTGTCATCGGGCGCGATCGCGCGCGTCGCGGTGCGGATCGCGAATGAGCTCGACGAAGGCAACGTGGTGTTCATTGTCGCCGACGATGGGTGGAAGTACCTGTCGTCGGGCATCTACACCCGCCCGGTCGAGGAGATCGAGAACCTGGACGCCACCGTTTGGTGGTGAGTTCCGACCCGGAATCTGAACCGTCGTGCCGGGGGCAGTCACAGGCCGCGGCCCGCGGCCGCGTGTCCGGCGCACAACCTGACCCCTCGCGCCGGAAGCTGATGCGCTCGGCGGCCGGCGCCGTCGCCGGAGGCGCGCTCCTCCTGGCGGGCTGTGGCGGCTCAAGCTCCAGCTCGCCCCAAATTCACGTCAAGGCCGTCCTCGGCGTACCGCCCGGTGATGTACCGCTCCTCACCCGGCTGCTCGACCTCGAGCACCTCGCGATCGCGGCCTATACGGCAGGAACGCCCCTGTTCGAGTCCTACTGGGAACAGAAGGCGGCCGAGCAATTCCTCGATCAGGAGCTCGCGCATTCCGGGGAGATCGCGGGCCTCATCCGCAAGGGCGGCGCCAAGCCCGGGAGGCCCAAGGAGAGCTACGACCTCGGTCATCCCCGCACCAGAGGCGAGCTGCTGACCCTCCTGCATCGGATCGAGCGCGAGCAGATCGCCGCGTACCTGTACGCGATCCCGCGGGTATCCGGGAACGCTGTGCGCCCGGCTCTCGGAGCCATCCTCGGCAATGAGGCCCAGCACATGGCGATCATTCGCGCCTACCAGCGGCAGTCTCCGGCTCCTGCCGCGTTCGTGACCGGGCGTGAATAGGCCGGCGGATCGGATGAATTCTTGAGTGGACTGCTGAGCCGCCGAGAGCTAGTCGCTCGGGCGCGCGCGGCCGCGGCCACCGCCGCGGTTTCGGGCGTGGTCGCGGGCACGGGCCAGGTCGGGCTCGCAGATGACGCCCGCGCCCAGGCGCCCGCCGCGACGACCGAGCGAGCCGATGGCGAGGTCCTGAGCCTGGTGCTCTCGCTCGAGTTGGTGGTTGTGCTCGCATACCGGCGCGCGCTCGATTCCGGGTTCCTGACGCCGCGCAGCCAGCACGTCGTCGCCCAGCTCCTCGCCCAAGAGCACGAGCACGTCCACGTCGTACGGTCCGCTCTGCGTCGCCTGGGCACCCCCGCGCCGCCCCCTCCGAAGAGCCTCGAGTACGCCCAGAGCCAGCTCACCGCGCGAAACGGCTGGGGCAGCTTCACCGACCTGCACTCCGAGAACGACTGCCTGGGTCTGCTCACCGGCGCCGAGGCCGTTGCCCAGGGAGCGTATTACCAGGCCCTGGGCACGCTGAGCCACGCGGGGCTGCTTCGGACCGCCGCCCAGGCTCTGGCGTCCGAAGCGCAACACGAGACCGTCATCGAAGGCCTGCTGCATCCGGGCGACGTCAAGAGGTCGGTTCCGTCGGCGTTCGTGGAGGGCATAAGCTGAGCGCCGAATCCTCGGGTGCCTCCTGGACCTGCTGGTAGCCTCGACGCCCGGATGAGGATCGCCCGGGAGCTGTACGAGGACATCATCGCCCATGCGCGCGAAGAGGCGCCGAACGAGTGCTGTGGGATGGTCGCTTCTCGGGACGGTGAAGCGGTCAAGGTCTTCCGGGCACGCAACGCCGCGGCGAGTCCACTGCGGTACGAGATCGACGGCCCCGAGCAGTACCGGATCCAGATGGAGATCTACGACGCCGACCAGGATCTGGGGGCGATCTACCACTCGCACACCCGGAGCGAGCCGGTGCCCTCGCAGACCGACATCAACCTCGCTTTCTATCCCGAAGCGCTGTACGTGATCGTCGGGCTGGCCGGCGGCGACCCCGATGTGCGCGCGTTCACCATCCGCGACGGGCAGGTGGCAGAGGCCGAGCTGGTAGTGCTGTGATGGTCCGAGGGGCTGGCCCGCCCGAACCGCTCTCCTGTCCCCGTTGCGGCGCGACTTTTCCCGCCGAGGAGCGGTTCTGCCCTGAATGCAGGCTGCCGCTGACCCTGGGCGCGGAATCCGTCTCGGACCTCAGCGAGCGTCACAGGCGCGCGCGGAAGGTCAAGCCGCAGCTCGCCGAAGGGGAGCTGGTGCGCGTCGCCGGCGCGCGCAACCAGGCCGAGGGCGAGTTCATCCAGGGGCTGTTGCTCGAGGAGGGGGTCCCGAGCGTGCTTCGGCGAAGCCCGGGCTTTGACGTTCCCGACTTTCTGGCCGCCGGCCCGCGTGATGTGCTCGTCGCACAGTCGGGCGTCGCGACGGCGCGTCAGGTCTTGCTGGAGGCCGAGCTGATCCCGAACCAGCCGGCCACCGCGTCGGTCTCCCCGGGTCGGCTGCTCGCCGGGCTGCTGATCGCGCTCGCGCTAGGGGCACTCATCGTCTGGCTCGTGACGCTCGCCACCCACTAGGTGACGCGGCGCTCGCGGTCACACCAGCGAGCGCCGCTGACCCTCTCGAAGTTCAGACCATTACAGGCTGGCGGTCCGAGGCGATCGAGTCGATCTCCTCAGACGCGCGCTCGAACTCTTCGTCGGAGAGCACGGGCGTCCCCTCGAACGGGAGATCGCGCGTAATTTCGAGCCACGAGCGACAGCCGTGGTATTCGTCACGTACTTTGACCGTGACCGGCCGCGGGATCCGGTAGGTCCGCAGCAGGATCACGTGCAATGGGTGCCGGCGCTTCCACGCGAGACGCTTCTCGGCATAGTCGGTCGTCCATACGTAGAACGGCGAGAGCGCATCGACGGCGCGGCGATCGGTGATCGTGTAGTGGGCGGCGACTTCGGCCCAAGCGCGGATCCGCACGCGATCGGGCTGGGCGACGTCGACACCGTTGTACAGGGCGTGCGGCTGGGGCTCGCCATCGGTCCAGACGCCCTCCTCCAGCGCGCGCGCCAACTCGGGCTGGTGCGACTCGCGGACGAGGTCCGGGCATTGGTGGTCGAACGTCGGGTACAGAAAAAAGCGGTCGTACTCCAGCTTGAAATGCTTGTCGGGCTCGCGGATCCCGCCCTTACGCAGGGTCAGGAGCTGCTCGCCCTCAGCAAGGGCCCGCACGGTGACGGCCCATTCTTTGAAAGCAATCGGCATTTATCAATGGGGGAAAGAGAGATTTACCAGTCGAGTCCTGCGCGCTCACACCGCGGTGCGACGGGCCGCAACAGGAAGATGGCATTGTACGCGAGAGTTTGGAAAACCCAAAATGTTGCTGCAAATCTAGGCATTTTTGGCTTTGAGCCGTGTCGCGACGTGGCGCGTTTTTGGCCCCGGGGAGGGTTGCTCTGAGGCTGCAGCCCGCGTGGCTGCAGCCTCGGGCCGGCGTGTCATTGGTCTGGAGCGTCGCGCTGGGCCGCGGTCAGCTCGGATCTCCATACCCCCCGCCGCCCGGGGTCTCGATACGCAGCCGCTGCCCGGACTCCATCCGTCCGATGGCCTTCGGCGGGAGCTCCTCGCCGTCGAGCAGGTTTCGGCCGGGGGCGCCGTCGCGTCCGCCCGCCGCGCCCCCGGGAGCGTGCCGGCGTCGCTCGGTGATCAGCGAGTAGTGCAGCGGCGCCAGCGCCTCGAGCTCCCGGATCACTCCGTCGCCGCCACGGTGCGCACCCGGACCCCCGGACTCCCGCCTCACGCCGTACTCCGTGATGCGCATCGGAAACTCGAGCTCGAGTGCCTCGATCGGCGTGTTGAGCGTGTTGCTCATCGCCACGTGGACGCCGGTCGGCCCGTCGGCGTCGGAGCAGGCGCCCTGGCCTCCGCCGACCGTTTCGTAGTAGACGACCTCTTCGCTGCCGAGCGTGACGTTGTTCATCGTGCCCTGTCCGAGCGCGCGCCCGAACGCCTTCAACACCACGTCGGCGACCCGCGAGGAGGTCTCGACGTTGCCGCCGACCACCGCCGCGGGGGAACGGGCGTTCAACAGCGAACCCTCGGGCGCGATCACCTCGATCGGTCGGTACGCCCCGGCGGTCGGCGGGATGTCGGGATCGGTGAGCACGCGCACGGCGAAGTAGCAAGCCGAGCGGGTGACGGCCAGCGGGCAGTTGAGGTTGCCCTCGTACTGCTCCGCGCTCCCGCTGAAGTCAAGCGTCAACCCATCGCCCTCCACGGTCGCCTCGAGCACGATCGGGAGATCGCCTTCGCGCGCCTCGAGCAGGTCTCGGGCCTCGCGGACGCCGTCATCGAGCTCCTCGAGGCAGGCGCGCGTGCGCCGCTCGGAGTAGTCGAGCACTTCGCCGAAGGCCTCTCGGATCGCGTCGCCCCCCACCCGCTCCCGCAACTCGTTCAGTCGCCGCACACCGACCAGGCCGGCCGCGAGCTGGGCGCGCAGGTCGGCTCGCCGCTGCTCGGGGCGGCGCATCTGCTCGCTCAGCTTCGCGATCGCCCGCTCGTCGAGCACGCACGGCTCGATCACCACCCCTTCGTCGGCTAGCGTACGGCTGTCGGCCGGCATCGAGCCTGGGGTGGGACCGCCCACGTCGGCGTGGTGCGCTCGGTTGGCGGCGAACGCGATCAGCTCGCCGTCCGCGAACACTGGCGTGATCACGGTGATGTCGGGCAGGTGGGTGCCACCCCTGTAGGGGTCGTTGAGGATCCAGGAGCGGTTCGGCGCCTGCTCGTGGTCGAGGATCGCGGCCACGGCGGCTGGCATGGCGCCGAGGTGCACGGGTATGTGCTCGGCCTGCATGACCATCTCCCCACGGGGGTCGAACAGGGCGGTCGATGCGTCACGGCGCTCCTTTATGTTGGCCGAATGCGCCGATCGGATCAGCACGGCCCCCATCTCCTCGCAGATCGCGCGCAGCACCCCGGTCAGGACCTGGAGCTCAACCGGGTCGATCATGGCCGCCGCTCCAGCCGGATCGTGCCCGTCGGGTCGACCTCGCCGGACCACTCCGGGGCCACGAGCAGCGTCGACTCGGGAAGCTCGACCACGGCCGGTCCCTCGATCCGGGTGCCTGGAGCCGGCGACCCGCGCAGCACCTCGAGCTCGATGGGCTCGCCGCGCAGGGTGGCCTCGCGACGCCCGCGTGTCACCTCGCTCCCACGCTCGTCGCTCTCGTCGCCGGCGAGCGTGACGTCGGCGCCGCCGGAGGTGGCGGTCACGCGGATCGTGACCAGCTCGAGCACCTGCTCGGGATCGCTGTAGCCGTAGCGATCCTCGTGCTCGGCTTCGAACGCCCGCCGCAGCTCGTCGGGCTCCACCTCCGGACCATCCTGGATAGCGAGCTCGAACGACTGGCCCTCATAGCGCAACTCGAAGGTCGGTTGCAGCTCCGCCTCGGGATCGTGGAGCGACTCGCGCGCCCGCTCGCCGAGCTCGGCCACGCCTTCGGCGATGTCCTCGACACTCAGCGAGTCGCCGCTCAGGAACACGCTGCGCTGTGCATCGCGCCGCCCCGGAGAGACGACCAGCCCGAGCGCGGCGAGCACCCCGGAGGCGCGCGGGCAGAGGATCGTCTCGATCCCGAGCTCGTCGGCGATCTGCGCCGCGTGCAATCCGCCGGCGCCACCGAAGGCGAGCAGCGCGTAGCGGCGGGGATCAATCCCCCGTTGCACGGTCACGACCCGCAGGGCGCGGACCATCTCGGCGTTGGCGACGCGGATGATGCCCTCCGCGCAGACCAGGGGCTCGAGCCCGAGCTCGGAGGCGAGGCGCTCGACCGCCTGCTCGGCCGCTCCGTGGTCGAGCTCGACGTCGCCGGCCAATGGCGCGTCAGACCCGAGGTAGCCGAGAAGCAGGTTGGCGTCGGTAACCGTAGGCTCGGTGCCGCCCCGGCCGTAGCAGGCGGGTCCGGGATCCGCGCCCGCCGACTGGGGCCCGACGCGAAGTGCGCCACCGGGGTCCCGCCAGGCGATCGAGCCTCCGCCCGCTCCGACGGTGTGCACGGCAAGCATCGGCAGCGCCAGTGGCCGGCCGGCCACCTCGCCGGCGCTGCGTTCCTGCACGCTGCCGTCGTCGACTACGCACACGTCGCACGATGTCCCGCCCATGTCGAAGCACAGCGCATCGTGCTCGCCGGACGCCCGAGCGACGAACGCGGCGCCCGCCGCGCCACCCGCCGGCCCGGACAGGACGGTCCAGGCGGCATGCCCGGCGGCGGATTCCAGGTCGATCAGGCCGCCGTTGGACTGCATGATCGCGGGCTCCGGGAGGCCGCTCTCATCGCAGCGCTCGACCAGCTGGCGGAGGTAGCTCGCCAGCAGGGGCGAGAGAGCGGCGTCGATCTCGGTGGTCGCTGCCCGCTCGTACTCGCGGAACGTCCCGACCACCTCGTGGGAGAGCGAAACGTGGGCGTCCGGCAATGTCCGGGCGAGCGCCTCGCCGAGAAGGCGTTCGTGCTCGGGATGTCGGTAGGAGTGAAGGAGCACCACCGCGATCGACTCCGGCCCCGCCCGCCCCTCGGCGCCGACGCGCCGGGCGACCTCGTCGGCCGCCGACGGGCTGAGTGGGCGCAGCGGGCCGTCGGGCGTCATCCGCTCCGGCGCGCCGAACCGCAGCTCCGGCGGCACGAGCGGCGCGGGGCGGGCGGCACAGAGCCGGTACAGCTCCGCCCGGTCCTGGCGGCCCAGCTCGATCAGGTCGGTGAATCCCTCGGTCGCGATCAGCGCGGTGCGCGCGCCCCGGCCCTCGAGCAGCGCGTTGGTCGCCACCGTCATCCCGTGCGAGAACTCCCGGATCTCCGACGCCGGCCGGCCCGCCTCGGCGAGCACCGTCCGGACGGCCGCGATCACCCCCTCGGACTGATCATGGGGCGTGGTTGGCGACTTGGCGGTGATGACGCGCCCGTCGAACGCGATCACCGCGTCGGTGAACGTCCCGCCGACATCGACGCCCAAGAGCATGAGGGCGAAACTACTGGAAGCCCCTCGGGCGCGTAGAAAAGCGGCCCCGCGGCGTGCGGGGCCCCTTTCGATCGCGTAGCTGGGCCGAGCTACGCGGCCAGAGGCGCTTCGAGGTCCTCGGTCTCGGCGAGGTGCTGGTGGGACGGGCAGTACCCGTTGTGCGGGAGCGGCATCCGCTGGCACGGCGTGCCCTTGCGGGTGCTCGCCCGGCATTGCAGCGGGTTCCCGTACGCGTCGAATCCGTTCTGCGGCAGCCGGCGCAGGAATTCATCGGCGAATCCGAGATAGCGCTCGATCACGCGCAGGACCCGGAGCTGGACCATCATCGGGAAATAGGCGCGGATGTCGTTGAACAGCGTCCGCGCCGGGTTGGCGAAGTAGTGCCGGTCGGTCGCCATTCGCTCCACCGACGCCTCGCAGGCGCGCAGAACGCGCTCGTGGTTCGTGTAGGGCCTCAGACCGTACGGGTCCTCGATGATGTCTCCCGCGAGCTCCCGGTAGATCGCTCTGCTGAACCTGTACATGCACGCAACTCCTTTCGTGCTCCCCTGCCAGGGCGCATCCCGTGGGAGCGCGCAGTCTCTCGCGGATGTGTGAAGAGCGCCAGGGTCCTTCTATTAAGTTGGTGTTAAGCTGAACGCCAACGTTCAGTAGAGAACTTGAGACCTCAATGAACGCGGCCGTTCAGTTGAGGTCTCAACTCCCGCGCTCGAGCGTCGGGGCCGTTCGGTCGGCCACCGTGACGTGCACGCCGTCGAGGTCGCGGTCCAGGCGGGGGAAGTCGCGGCGCTGGTGGGCGCCGCGGCTCTCGGTGCGAACGAGCGCTGAGGAGGCGATCAGGCGCACGAGCGGATGGGGGTCTTCGGTCAGTGACCTGAGACCATCGCCGTCCCGCTCGAGCCCGGCGGCGCGCCACAGCGCCTCGCGGCTCTCGGGCGAGGGCGTCGGCGGCGCCGGCAGCCGCGCCGCGTATTCCTCGCGCGCCGCGCCGGGGTCGGCACCGGGCTCGGCGAGCGCCGAACGAGCCGCGCGGGCGCCGAACACGAAGCACTCGCTCAAAGAATTCGACGCGAGGCGGTTGGCGCCGTGCAGCCCGGTGCAGGAGCACTCCCCCACGGCGTACAGGCCCGGCAGCGTCGCGCGCCCGTTTAGGTCGGTGGCGATCCCGCCCATCATGTAGTGCGCGGCGGGGGCGACCGGAACGAGCTCGCGTTCCGGGTCGATCCCCGCCCGGCGCAGAGCGCTCACGACGTTCGGGAAGAGCGCTGGATTGACGTCTCGCATGTCGAGCCCGACCGAGGGGGCGCCGGTCAGCGCCATCTCATACTGGACGGCCAGGGCGACCTCGTCGCGCGGGGCCAGCTCGTCGACGAAGCGCTCCCCGCTCGCCCCGAGCAGGAGCGCGCCCTCGCCGCGGACCGCCTCGGTGACCAGGAACCCGTCGGCGCCGTTAGGCGCGGCGACCGCGGTGGGGTGGAACTGCACGAACTCGAGGTCGGCGAGCGCGGCGCCAGCGGCGGACGCGAGGAGCAATCCTCCGCCAACCGCCCCGGCCGGGTTGGTGGTGCGCGCCCACATTGCGGCGGCACCGCCCGTCGCGAGCACGACGGCCCCGGCGACGATCATCGCGCCGTCGAGCAGGCACAGCCCCTGGCAGCGCCCGCCCGCGACCAGGAGAGCGACCGCGCGGCGGCCCTCGAGCACGTCGATGCGTGGATGCTCAGCGACCAGCGCGGAGAGCTGCCGGACCAGCCGGCGGCCGGTCGCGGCCCCGCCGGCGTGGACCACGCGGCGCTTTGAGTGGCCGCCCTCGAGGCCGAGGGCGAGGCAGCCATAGCGGTCGGCGTCGAAGCGAACACCCAGGGCCGTCAGGTCCCCCACCGCCCCCGGGGCCTCGTCGCACAGGACCCGCGCGGCGGATTCCCTGACCGCGCCCCGGCCCGCGGCGATCGTATCGGCGAGGTGGCACGCGGGGCTGTCGTCGTCGGCCATCGCGGCCGCGAGCCCGCCTTGCGCCCACCAGCTCGAGGACCCGGCGAGCGGGGTCGCGGACACGAGCGCCACACGCGCGCCTTCGCGGGCCGCGCACAGCGCGGCGTAGAGCCCGGCGGCGCCGGCTCCGACGACCGCGACCTGCGTCTCGATCGGGTCCATGGAGCAGTACGGTACTCGCGATGCCGCCGGTGTTCCTGGAGCATCCGAGTTCGCTCGAGCACGAGACGGGACCCCATCCCGAGCGGCCGGCGCGAATGGTCGCGATCGAGCGTGAGCTGACCTCGCGGGGGTGGCTCGGGTTCGAACGGATGCGCTCACCGGTGATCGAGCGGTCGGCGTTGGAGGCGGTTCATCCCGAGGCGTATGTGGAGGCGATAAGGCGGGTGTCTCTCGCCGGCGGCGGCCATCTCGATCCGGATACGGTGGTCAGCGAGGGGTCCTTCGACGCCGCGCTGCACGCGGCGGGGGGCGCGGTGCGCCTGGTCGAGCTCGTGCTGGACGGGGAGGCGGACTTCGCCTTCAGCGCGCACCGGCCCCCCGGCCACCACGCACTGCCGCAGCGGGCGATGGGGTTCTGCCTGTTCAACAGCGTCGCCGTCGCCGCGCGGTACGCGCTTGGGCGATGCGGCCTGGACCGGGTCATGATCCTCGACTGGGACGTCCACCACGGCAACGGGACCAATGACATATTTCACGCCTCGGACCAGGTCCTGTTCGTGTCGATCCACCAGTCGCCTCTGTATCCCGGGACCGGCCGTGCCTCGGATGTGGGCTCTGGCGACGGGCGCGGATTCACCGTCAACGTGCCCGTTCCGCCCGGCTCGGGCGACCCCCTGTACGAGTCGCTGGTTCAGCACGTGGTGGTTCCGCTCGGACGCTCGTTCGAGCCGCAGCTCGTCCTGATCTCGGCCGGGTATGACGCGCACCGGGACGATGTGTTGGCGGGCTGCGAGGTGACCGAGGCAGGATTCGCCGCGATGGCGCGTGCGATGCGGCGCCTGTGCTCGTCGCTCGGGGCGCCGCTGGGAGCCGTCCTCGAGGGCGGCTATGCGCTGGGGGCGCTGGCGCGCTCGGTGGCGGCGACAATGGAAGCATTTGTGGGGCCGCCGGCGCTGGCCGACGAGGACGGAGCAGTCGGCGTGGCGCCGCTGGCGCGGGAGGCGCGGGAGCGGCTCAGCGAGTATTGGGGTGCGCTCGGGTAGAGGGCGGCGCTCTCCGGAGCCGTGACCATCGGTCACGCCCCCGTTGTAAACCCGGCTCCCTCAGATCTGTGCTGCTAGCGGGTGCAGTTCGTCGCGAGGGGGCCCTTGCTTCGGCAGCCCTCGATCGCGAGCGCGGCCTTCGAGAACGACGCGAGCGCCGGCTTGACGAACGTGCCCTGCCCGTCGAAGAACTTCAGCAGTCCCGCGAAGTTGAACTGGTCGTGGCGGGCTCCCGGCATGGTCTCGTTCGTGATCCATGTGTAGTAGTAGAAGGCGCCGATCCCCAGCCGGCGGCGGTTCGCAGCCAACAGCCGGATGGCCTGTCCGAGCTTCGTGGCCTCTCCCGATTCGGTGGTCGCGTTCTCGAACGTCGTGGGCGCCTTGCCCTTGGCGGAGGGCCAGCTCAGCTCGGTGGCCAGGATCGGCTTGCGCCGGTCGCCGTTGCGGTTCATGACCGCACGGACCTTCCCCAGGATCGTGATCACGCCCTGGGGCGTGGCCGTGTAAGGATGGACGGCGACGGCATCGAACAGGCCGCGCGCATGAAGCTTGTACATGTTGGCGATGTACTGCCAGGAAAAGTTGGGCAGGCCCGCCAGCACGAGCTTCGCGGCGCGATCCGCGGCCCTTAAGGCGGGCCTGGTCGCCCTTAGGAGACGCACGTACCCGGGTTCGAAGGGCTGCCGGGACCAGTAGGCGGCGAAGTCGGGCTCGTTCCAGATCTGCCACATCCGGATGGGGACTCGCGGAAGCCCCGGATTGGCGGCCCAGAACGAGCCATGCGTTCCGTAGCGCCGGGCGAGCGCCGCGATGAAGCTTGCGAACGGCCTCGGCGACCTCGGCGGCGCCGCGGCCGAGCGGGGGTTGAGCGAGTCCCAGCCCGGCGCGTACTCCACGACCGGGAGTAGGGCGAGCCGGCGCGCGGCCGCGAGCGCCACCAGTTGATCAAGGGCGGCGAAGTTCGTCGGGACACCGTTCACGTTGGTGAACTCCCCCCGCAGCGCCACGGGCACGCCGGCCTCGCTGGCGTAGGGCTGCATCGAGCTCCAGTTGACGAGCGTGCGGACGCTCTGCACCCCGTTGGCAATCATCGTGTCCAGCTCCGCGCCCTCGTTCATGTACGGATAGAAGAACGGCCCATCGGCCATCATGCCGACGAATCCCTGAGGGACGCTCGCGCCCGCCGCCGCAGGCGCGATCACGAGCCCTGCGACCACGGCGAGCACCGAGACGAGCAGGCGCCACCGCACGGCGGGCAATCTACCAACGACGCGATCGCTGCGCGCCGGTTCGACTGGTCGCTACCGGTTCCTTCCCGAACTGGCGCTGCGGCTACGAAAACTTACTAAGCTGCACCAATCTTGACGCTCCGGCTGGCGACCAGGGCCAGCCGGCGCGTGGTTCGGGCCACATACCTAAGCTCAAGGAGCCGTGAAAACCACGACACGACGGCGTCGCTCCAGCTTCAAGCTCGACGGCCGCGGCGCCCGAACGCGATAGAGGAACATGCCCGCAGACTCGACGGCACCTCGTGCGGACAACGGCAGGTGGTCGCTGGCTTTCGGCGACGCGGTCGGCGACCTCGGCCTTGCGGCCGACGAGCTTCCCCGCGCCGCGGCCCGGCCGGTGATGCTCTCGATTCTGATGCCGGTCTACAACGAGGAACGAACCTTGAGGAGAGCGGTCGAGGCGGTGCTGAATCAACGCTACCCGGTCGACATCGAGCTGCGGGTCGTCCAGGACGGGAGCACCGATTCGACACGGGAGATCCTCGACGAGATCCAGGACCCGCGGATGTTCGTCCACGAGCATCCTCGCAACCTCGGCAAGGGCGCGGCGATCGTGTTTGCCGCCATGCAAGCCCGCGGCAGCCACATCGTTCCGTTCGACGCCGATCTGGAGTATTCAGCGTCGGACCTGCCTCGAATGCTCGCGCCGATCATCGCGGGCCGATGCGATGTTGTCTTCGGGACACGGATGTTCGGGATGTATTCGTCCTATCAGTCGTATCCCCAGGCGGTGGGAAATCGAGCGATGACCCTCGCCACCAACCTCCTGTTCAACTGTTACCTGAGCGACGTACACACGTGTCTGAAGATGATGCCGTTGGAGCTGTTTCTGAGCCTCGATCTGCGCGAGCGAGGCTTTGGGCTGGATGCGGAGCTGACAGCGCGGCTCCTGCAACGAGGGATCCGCCCGTTCGAAGTGCCCGTCTCCTACCACAGCCGGTCCGTCGCGGACGGCAAGAAGATCACGTGGCGCGATGGGCTGCATTGCCTGCGAGTGCTGGGTCGCGTCCGCCGCGGGCAGCCGCAGTGCCTGTCGGACGATCGCGGATTCCCGGCCCCGGTGGCAACGTCGAGGCGCCCGATTCACTCGGTTTTGGGCGGACGTCTCGGGCAACGCGACACGGCCTCGCACGTGTCGGGCGCACGCGAGGAGGACCGCGATGCGACCCCGGACGTCGTGAGCGCGCCGTAGGTACCTTTTGCGCCGCAAGCCTGGGCAGCTGATCGCGGCGGTAGCGGCCCTGGTGCTGGTGGCGAGCGCGACTACGTTTGCGCAGACCAGCGCGGGGCAGAGAGCGCTGGGCGATATCGGCGTCGGCGGCCAGCCCAGCCGGTACACCGAACTGGCCTTTGCCAACCCCTCGCGGCTTCCGAAGGCCCTGCATCGGGCGCCAAGCCGGGTGCCCGTCGAATTCACGATCACCAACCACGGACCGACCGAGACCGCCTATCGCTGGCAGGTTCGGGTGATGCAGCCGGTCGCCCGGGTTCTGAGCGCCGGCGAGGTGTACGTGCCACGAGGATATGGCGTCTCCGTCGCCCCGGCGATCGTCCTGGGATGCTCGAGTCGGACCCAGATCGCGGTGCTGTTGTCATCGGGCGAGCGCATCGATTACTGGGCCGACTGCCTCCCCCCACCCGCCCGCGGCCGCGTCATCCGACCCGCGAAGAGCCGCCGATGAGCACGTCCACCCCCGTGATCGCCATGGTGACGGACGCCATCGCGCCCTACCACAGGGGCGGCAAGGAGCAGCGCTACGACGAGCTCGCGCCCCGCTTGACCCTCTACGCGGACGTTCACGTGTACACGATGAAGTGGTGGCGGGGGCGCAGGGCGACCACGAGGCGTGGGGGCGTCGCCTACCACGCCATCTGCCCGTTTATGCCGCTCTATCGCGGCGAGCGGCGATCGGTCGCCCAGGCACTGATCTTCGCCCTCGCGTGCCTGCAGCTCCTGTTCGCCCGCTTCGACGTGCTCGAGGCCGATCACATGCCGTATCTGCAGCTGTTCCCGCTCAAGCTCGTCGTGCTCCTGCGCAGGAAGCGAATGGTCGTCACCTGGCACGAGGTGTGGGATCGTGCCCAGTGGCGCCGCTACCTCGGGGAGGCCGGGGTTGTGGCGTGGGCGCTCGAGCGGCTGGCGATGCGCACGCCCGACTGCATCATCGCCGCCTCCCCGCAGACCGCCCAGAGGTTGAACAAGCTCATTGGCGGCCGCGTCCCGGTCGTGGTCGCACCGAACGGGATCGACCTCGATCTGGTCATGCGGACGCGTGCGGGCCGCGATGCCACCGACATCGTGAGCGTCGGGCGCCTGCTCAACCACAAGCGGTTCGACATGCTGCTCGAGGCGGTCGCGCTGCTCGCGTCCGCCGGCAGGCCGACCACGTGCCGGATCATCGGCGACGGGCCGGAGCGCACCTCCCTTCGCGCCCGGGCCGCACAGCTCGGGATCTCTCACCTCGTCGACTTCAGGCACGAAGTGCACTCAACCGAGGAACTGCTGTCCCTGGTGAAAGCCTCTCGCGTATTCGTTTTCCCGTCCGAGCGCGAGGGCTTCGGGATCGCCGCGCTTGAAGCGATTGCCTGCGGCCTGCCCGTGATCACCACGACAGCTCCCAACAACTTCGCGCGCCATCTGGTGGAAAGGTCCGAGCGTGGGGTCCTGTGCGATCACTCGCCGCAGGCCCTGGCGGCCGGTATCGAGACCGCCATGCTTGCCTCGGAGGAAGAGGAGAGCCGGGAGCTCGACCATCATTGGCTCGCCGAGTACGACTGGACGACGATCACGGCCCGGATCGCGCACGCGCTGGCGCCCGAGGGGGACATCGCGGACGGGCTGGCACCCGACGGCGTTATCGCGCCCGCGCTGGCACCCGACGGCGACATCGCGCACGGGCTGGCACCCGACGGCGAGCCGGCGCGCCTCGCCGGCGTGGCGAGTATGGAGCCAGCGACTGCGAAGGCGCCTGAGGCGCCGGCGCCGCCCCGCCCCACCCCGGCCCAACATCCGCCGCTACCACCTCCGGCTGAGCCCGATCGCCCGCCGCGGCCAGCCCGGAGGGTCCCGGTGCTCGACGTTCTGGTGTCGCTGCTCGCCGTCGGGGCGATGGCAGGCTTGGCGAACGTCCGCGGTGCTTGGATCGTGCAGGTCGCCGAACTCCTGCTGATCCTGTCCGTACCGGGACTGCTGCTGCTCCGTGCCCTGCGCGCCGAACCCGAGGCGGTGCGGCGCTTCCCGATCTACGTGCTCTGCGGATCGATCGCGGCGCTCATGGCTGGAGGTCTGCTTGTGGACCTCGCCGGCCCCGCCGTGGGCATCTCCCGCCCCCTCACCACGATCCCGCTTGCGGTCTCGATCTCGCTGGTGTGCCTGGTGCTGATCGCCGTCGCGGCCGTCAGAGGGGGGTCGTCACTCGGCGAGTACATCGGCGGCTCCCTCCCGCTGCACCGTCTATGGCCGCTCGTGCTCCCGGTGATCGCTTGGGCCGGCGCCACGCGGCTGAACAACGGCCACGGCGCCACCGTCGCGATCGTCGCGGTGGCGGTGACCGGCGCTGCGTTGCTCGCGGGCGTGTGGGGCGCGCAGCGCTGGAGTGTCGCTCAATCCGCGGTCCTCATCTACGGAGCGTCGCTAGCCCTGATCTGGGGGTTTTCGCTGAGAGGCCACTTCGTGTATGGCTTCGACATCAACGGCGAATACCAGACGTTCATCGGGGTTCTGCACGCTGGGCGGTGGCACGTCTCGCACTACAACGACGCATATGGGGCGATGCTCAGCCTCACCATCCTGCCATCCGCTCTGAGCGCGCTCACCGGCGCATCGCCGCTGCTGGTGCTCAAGGTGATCTTTCCGTTCCTCTTCGCGTTCTTCCCGGTCGCCGTGTTCCTGCTCGCGAGCCGTGCCCTGAGGTTCCGGTTCGCGTACCTCGCGGTCCTTTTCATCGTCATCCAGGACTACCTGTTCCAGCAGCTCCCGGGGATCGCCCGCCAGGAGATCGCGCTCCTCTTCTTCGCCTGCCTCGTCGCGGCAATGCTCGACTCCCGCCTCAGGCGCGGCCCGCAGATCGGCCTCCTGGGAGTGTTCGGAGTGGGGCTGGTGCTCTCCCATTACGGCACCACATACATCACCATCGCGTTGCTCGCGATAGCAGTCTTCCTCGAGCTCGGGCGGGGCGCGATCGATACCCCTGGGCGCGGCGTGCGGAGGCGGCTTGCCGAGGCCTTAGGGCGGCGGCGCTGGCTCGCTCTGGTCCCGCTTCTCTCCGCGCTGGCGATCACCGCCGGAGCGGCCGCGGTCTGGTACCAGCCGGTCACCGACTCATCGCAGAACCTCTCGAGCTTCGTCTCGGACCTGAACGATCAGGGGCTCTCGATCCTGCCCAACGCAAGCGGCGGCAACCCGCTCCGGTCCTACATCTCGGGCAACGCGGGCACTCGCGTGAGCGCCCGCGCTTACGCGGCGGGGATTCGCAGCGCATACGTCAAGAGCGACCCTTACGTGCACCCGTTGCCGCAGGCGTTCCTTCCCGTATTCCGCGTTCAGAACGCGACCGTGCCCGGTCAGCGGGTGAAATCCCACCCGGCCGTGAGCGCGCTCAATACAGAGCAGGTGCTCGTGTCGGAGCTCGCCATCGTGCTGGCGGCGATCGGGGCGCTGTGGTTGTGGTGGCGGCGCGGGGCGAGTGACACCGCCCGCGGCATTGCGGTGCTCGGCGTCTCGACCCTGGCCATCCTCGTGTTCATCCGGTTGAGCGGAACCGCGGCCAACGAGTACAACCAGACCCGTGCGTTCCTGCAGGCGATGGTGCCGCTTTCGATCTGTCTGGCCTGGGTGCTCGAGCGGGCCTCGAGGCACCGACGCGTCGGAGCCGGGGTCGCCACGGTCTCCGCAGTCGCGCTGGGCCTGACCTTTCTCAGCACCTCGAGCCTGCGCGGCGCCATCGTCGGTGGGGGCAGTCTCACGAACATCGCCGGCAACGGCGAGGACTACGAGCGCTACTACGTGACCGGACCCGAGCTTGCCGCCGCCCGTTGGGTGAACGCGGCCGCTCCGGCGGGGGAGATCATCTCGGCAGACCGCTATGGCCAATTGCGGATCAGCGGCGCGACCGGGCGGACGCGAGCCGTTCTGGCGAATGTCACCCCCGCGTCGCTTGACCGCAATGCCTGGATCTACGCGGACAGCGCCAACTTCGTGGGCGGTCGCGCACGCGGTCAAGACGGCAGCCGGTACGCGATCTACGCGTGGCCGAGCTTCATCGGTCGCTACTGGAACCTCGTTTACTCGAACGGATCCTCCGCGGTCTACGCGAGGACCCACTAGAGGCGGCTGCACGCCGGCCCATGAAGATCGTCGTACTGCCGCGCAGCCCCAACCCATACCAGCGCCTGCTCTACGAGGAGTTCAAGCGTGCGGGCCATTCCGTTCGCTACGCCGGCCGGCGGACACGCTCGCACACCGTGAATCTGCTGCTGCTGCCGCTGGAGCTCATTCTGTGCCGTGCTGCGGGCTGGCGGATCCTCCACATCCACTGGGTATACGAGTTCGCGCCTACGGGCGCCGACCGCTTCCCTGTGCTGCGCAGGGTCGGGCAGGCGTGGTTCTCGCTCGTGCTTGCGGTCAGCCGGCTGATCGGGTTGCGCGTGATCTGGACCGCGCACAATGTCCTGCCGCACGGCCGTGTGTTTCACGACGAGGTCGCGGCGCGGCGACGGCTGGCGCGGGCGAGCGAGGTCGTGCTGGTCCACGCCCCCGCGGCCCTGGAGGGTCTGGAGCGGATCGGCGTTCGGCCTAGGCGCTCGGCGCTCGTCAGGCTGGGACCCATGGCCCCGCACGTCGACGCCGCCACACTCCGGCCGCCGGGAGCGCCGGGCGGGCCCCTGAACCTACTGTTCTTCGGCCACGTGCTCGAGCACAAAGGGGTCGAGGATTTGCTCGAAGCGATCGCTCTCGTCCCGCCGGCGGTTCCCGCTCGGCTGATGGTCGCGGGCCACTGTCCCGATGTCTCGCTCCGGGATCGCCTGAGTGCGCTCGGTGCCCGGTGCGGCGGCCGCGTCAGCCTGCGGCTCGAGCACATCCCTGAGCGCGAGGTGACCGCGGTACTTGCGGAGGCCGATCTGGTTGTGCTGCCGTTCCGGTCGATCACCACAAGCAGCAGCGTGCTGCTGGCGATGGGACACGGACGGGGGGTGGTGCTCCCGGACGTGCCCGCGTTCGACGATCTCCCTCGCGACGCCGCCGTCCTCTACGACGGTTCCGTGAAGGCGCTGCGCGAGGTCATCATCGATGCGGCGGGCTGGAGCCCGGAGCGCCTGCAGAGCCTCGGTACCGCGGCGAGCGCCTACGTCGGGACGCTCAGCTGGGCCGCCACCGCCGCGCAGACCCTCGCCGCGATGGGAGCCGATGCCGGGTGAGCAGTCCCCGCCCACATGAGCGTCCGCCGGCCGTGGCTTCGCCCGCGGAGGCGCTGCGGCGGCTGTTCGGCCGCGGATCGGTCTACACGATCGTGCTCGCGATCCAGATGTCGACCGCGCTCATCGTCGTGCCGATCGCCACCCGTCTGTTGTCCCCCTCGGGCTATGGGCACGTGGCCGTCGGCGTCGTGATCTTCACGCTGCTCGCGATCGTGGGCGCTCTGGGCCTGGCCGATGCCGCCGCGCGCACGTTCTTCGCCGGCGCGGAGGGACCGCGCCGGGCCCGGCGGCTGGTTGCCGCCGCCATCGGCAGCGCGGTGCTTCTCTCGCTCGTGGTCGACCTCACCGGCTCCGTCTGGGCGCCGCTGTTCGGGCTGAGTTATGGAGGCGTTCTGAGGGCCGCGGTGTGGGCCGGCGCCGCCGGGGCCATCCTGCTCGGCGTCCAGGCGCTGCTGCGCGTCTCAGAACGCGTGTGGACATTCCTCGTCATCGCGGTCGTGGCAGCGGTCGGCGGACAGGCGCTCGCGGTCTCGCTCGCCGCGCTCACCCATTCCGCGACCGCTTATATGTCGGGAATCGCGGCGGGCACCGGGCTCGCCGCCATCGTCGGCGTGATCGCGACCGGGTGCCTCAGGTCCGGCGTGGCCGGCCCAGGGGAGGTGAAGGCCGGGCTCGCGCTGGGGTTGCCGATCGTTCCCCACAGCCTCGCGGTCTCGCTGCTCGCGTCCGCCGACCGGATCCTCATCGTGGGGATCCTCGGGCTCGCGTCCGCCGGTCGCTACCAGGTCGCCTACGCGGTCGGAGGCCTCGGCGTGGCCCTCGTCACGGCGCTGAACCAGGCGTGGGTTCCGCTTCTCCTGGGCGCCCGGGAACGCGGGCGTTGGCAGATCCTGCGGGCGACGTCGGCCGTCGTGCACGTGGTCGCTGGGATCGCCGCGGTCACGCTCGCGCTTCTCGCCCCGCTCGCGCTGGTCGTCGCGGCGCCGGCCTCCTACGGGCGCCACGCGCTCATGCCCGTGGCCGCGATCGTGGCCTTCAGCGCGCTTCCCTACGCGACGTGCAGCAGCTACTTCCAGGTCGTGTTCGTGAGCGGAAGGACCCGGGTGATGGCCGTGGCCGCGCCGGTGGCAGCCGCGGTCAACATTGCGCTGAACCTCGTTCTGCTGCCGGCGATAGGGCTGGTAGGTGCCGCGGTGGCGACGGTCGTCGCGTACGGCTTGCTTCCCGGTGTCGTGGCGGTGATCGCCCATCGGCTGGCCCCTCTGGCCGCTGTCTCCCGAGACTCGCTTCGGTCATGGCTCCTGGCGGCTCCGTTCGTGGCCGCCGGAGCACTCATTCCCCCCGGCGTCCTCGGCGTCGCGGCGAGAGTCGCTGCGCTGGCCGTGGCCTTGGCGGGCGCGACGCTGCTGCTCCGATCCGCCGCCTCACAGCAGACGATGGCCCAGCCCTCACCCGAGGCGGCCGGTGCATCGCCAGGCGGCGCGGAGCCGGAAGCATCCGGGGAGGCGCTCGGACGGGAGTCGCGGCTCCACCCGGCGGTCGAGGCGCCAGGATGAGAGGAGCGCGGCTGCGCGCGCTCGTGCGCGGGGGCGCGCGTCGCGTCCGCGTGGAGCAGGAACTCCTCGTCGCCTACGAGGGCGTGCTCAGAGGCCTCCAGACGCCGACCGCCCGCCGCAACCGCCGCGACGACGAGCGTGTGCGGATCGTGGCCGCGGCCGTACTCGGGCGCGGTTCCAACTGCGTCGACATCGGCGCCAGCGAAGGCCAGCTGCTCGCGGTGTTCACGGAGCTCGCGCCGGAGGGGCGGCACATCGCCTACGAGCCCGTACCGCATGTTCAGGCCCGCCTCGCCCGACGTTTCCCCCGGGTGGAGGTTCGCGGCGCGGCCCTGGCCGATCACAATGGCGCCTCCACGTTTGTCGTCAACAAACGACTGCCCAGCCGCAGCAGCCTGCGAGCCGTCGGCTGCCGAGCGGCGGACACCGAGACCATCGAGGTCCAGGTGCGGACGCTCGACGACAGCCTCCCTCCGGGGTACGTGCCGAAGCTCTTGAAGATCGACGTGGAAGGGGCCGAACACCTGGTGCTCGCCGGTGCGCGTAGGACGGTCATGACCCACCGACCCGTGATCCTGTTCGAGCACCAGAGGAGCACCGCAGCCCACTACGGGAGCGGCCCCGAGCTCCTCTTCGATCTGCTGGTGGAGCAGCTCGACATGCGGATCTTCGATCTCGACGGCGACGGCCCGTACTCGCTGTCGCGTCTGCGGCGCGCGTACGACAGCGGCAGTCGCTGGAACTTCTTCGCCGTTCCCGGGGCCGGCAGGCCGCAACTAGCTTTGGGCGTTTAGATGTTCTCCGTCTTCATCCCCGTCGGCGCGACCGAGCGCGAGCCAGAGCGGCTCGCGGACACGCTGGACAGCCTGCGGGCACACGCCCCGAGCGGCGACGTGAGGCTCACCCTGATCGACGACAGCCCACGCCCCCGGCGCCTGGAGAGCCTCTGGCCCGGTGTGTCGGTGATTCGTACGGCGCTCTGGGACCGACGCGCTCCGGACCCGTTCAGCGCGATGACCGCGGGGACGATCGAGGCGCTGAAGCGGGCAGAAGGAGACTTCGCGCTCAAGCTCGATACCGACGCGGTCGTGATCGCGCCGTTCGCCGACTCGATCAACTCGATCCTGGCGGAGGAGCCGTCCATCGGGATAATCGGGGCATACGACGTGGCCGCCGACGGGGGACGCCGTGACTGGTCGATGTGGCCGGCGCTGATCCGGCGCACCGGCAGGCCGGTCCGGGCCGTGCGAGGCGGCGGACCGTTGCCCCGCGTCATGTTCCCCAGCCAGGCCGAGCGAGGGGCCGCGCGCCGGGCGGTCCGCGCGGCTGAGGCGAATCCAACATATGTCCTTGGCGCCCACTGTCTGGGCGGGGCCTACGCGGTATCTCGCAGCCTGTTCGCGCGCCGGGAGCTTCTCGACTGGCGTCCCTGGGTGGGCACCAGATTGGGCGAGGATGTGGTACTCGGAATCCTGTGCGCGGCAGCCGGGTTGCGCATGCGGGGCGCCGCCGGAGCGGCTGAGCCGTTCGCGGTGGCGTGGAAGGGCCTGCCGGCCGAACCTTCGAGGTTGGTGGCGCGGGGGCACAGCATCGTCCACTCGGTCAAGGACGGAACCCATGGCACGGAATGCGAGTTGCGTGAATGGTTTCGGCTCAACGCCAGGTGACGCGGTTGGCAGGGGTTCTGCCACGCCCACCGCGGCGCTGGCTGCGGGCCGCGCCGCGAAGCTGGAGGGGCGGACGCGACACCGCGGAAACCGGGTTCAATGCCCCTGAAGGGGGCGCAGTATCGGGACTGCGCCGCCTTCAGGGGACCCCGACCATGCCTGCTGGCGATGCGGCTCGCTTGAGCGAGACCGTCTGTTGTGGCTGTTTTTCGATCGCAACCCGAACCTGTTCAGACCGGGAATGACGATCCTCCACGTCGCCCCCAAAGCAGCGTTGCGGCCGCGCCTGGAGCGGATGGCCGGGGCCTAGGTGTGCGGCGATCTAACGGCTACGTTCGGCGACGAGATCATCGACGTGACAAACTTGTGCTTTGGCGACCGATCGTTCGACGCCGTGATCTGCAACCACGTGCTCGAGCACGTTGCCGACGATCGCGCCGCCGTGCGCGAGCTGCGTCGGGTGCTGGCGACCGGCGGCTGGGCGATCCTGCTCGTGCCCGACGTCGAGGGGCAATCCACGATTGAGGATCCATCGATCGAGGACCCGTCCGAACGCTCGCGGCTCTACGGCCGGGAAGATCACGTCCGCAAGTATGGACGCGACTATCTCGATCGCCTTGCCGATGCGGGCTTCGTGCGCGAGGCGATCGACCTTGCCGACGAGCTTCCGGCGCACCTGATCGCCTGCTACCGCCTCGAGAAGTTCCACGCCGTCGAACCGATTTTCCTGTGTCGTTAGCGTCCCGCGGTCCTCTCTCGATCTCTCTGGTGGTCGTCAACAGGGACGATCCAGGCATCGCCGACACGCTTGCCGCGCTCAGCCGCCTTCCGCCTGAACCCGGCTGGACGGTGGAAACGATCGTGGTGGACGCCTCGGACGGTCGTCACGACGACATGCGCCGGGTCTTTTCGCAGGTCCGGTGGATCCCTTTCGAACACAATCCATCTAAGCCGACGATCCCCGAGCAGCGCAACCGCGGCGTGGCGGCGAGCGATAGCGATGTCGTCGTGTTCATCGATGCCAGCTGCGTCCCCGATCCCGGATGGCTTCGCGCGCTCATCCATCCGTTGGCCGTCGAGGGAGAGATGCTCGCCGCCGGATCGCATCGGTCGGCCGGGAAGCGAAGCATTCGGGAGGAGTTCAGCCACTTCGTCGGCAACCGCAGCTATCTACATGAAGCATCGACGCTCAATCTCGCGGTGGTGCGGGCAGTTTTTGAGCGGGTTGGTGGCTTCGACGAGGACTTTCACTATGGCTCAGACATCGACTTCACCTGGCGAGCAGTCCATGCGGGATGCCGCATCAAGTACGTACCCGACGCGGTCGTGGCTCACGATTGGGGATCCGCGTGGTCCGAGCTCCGGCGCTCGTTTGTATACGGTCAGGCGCGTTACAGGCTGTACACCAAGCATCCGTCACGCATGCGCCGGGCGTGGCGGGACGATCCTGAGGCGATCTGCTACCCGCTGTTTCTCCTGATCGCGCCGTTGGCGGTGACCAGTCCGTGGATCGTGGCACTCCTCGCCATACCGTTCTTCAAGAACCTGCGCCACCGGCCATTGCTGACTGTCATCGATCACCTCGCGTACGGTGCAGGCATCCTTACCGCAGCGGGTGCAGGAATCGTGACCAAAGCCACGCGATAGCACAAGGTTACCTTCTTGAGCAGGTCACGGTAAGGTACGCGGCGTGTCTCGGAGCCCTGTCGGCGATGCGTTGTGCCAGTGTGGTCGGGAGGGGGTAATACCCGATCCCCCGAATCCGTTCGACGGCGAACCCGTGATACTCGAGCATTTCTCGCAGCGCGCGTGGCGAGAAGATCCGCAGGTGCGTCCATGAGCTGTAACTCCCGGCGTCCCCGGGAAACAGGCCAAAGAGCTTTCCGAGGGCAGAGTTCGAGCTAACGTCGGCAGGGAACGGTTGCGCTCCCAGTATCAGGGCCAGGATGTTGTGCCAACTAGCGAGATTGTTGGTCGAGATCACTGCGAGCCCTCCAGGTTTCAGCACGCGGTGTAACTGGCGAACGAACTGATCGGTGTCGTACAGGTGCTCGATCACCTGATTGGCTACTGCGACGTCGACCAGCACGATCGGGAATTTCCAGTGGTGCGTTAAGGTCGCGGCTGGGAATCTCAATCCCCCGGGCCGCTGCCACCTCGGCGAGCCCGTCCTGGATCTCGATCCCGATGATCCGACTGGCCGCCAAGCGCTCGGCGAACCGCGTGGTCTGCGTGCCGTCGGCGCATCCGCAGTCGAGCCAGAGTGCCTCCGAGACCAGCGGGAAGGCTCTCGATGATGCTGCGTCGGCAGCCCTCGACGCTGTCGAGATACAGGCGCATCAACGGCTCTGTTCTGGGCCTGTCTGCCATGCCGGCAAGCGCCTGTGAGTTATCGAACCGTCGCGCAGCTCGGATGGTTCGCCGTCAGGGCCACGGCTTTACCAAATCGGACCAACGAGCGAGGCGGTGCTGTACGTGAGCACGCAATCGAACTGTCGGCGCACTAGGTGCTCAAACCGGGTAAAGGACATGGACGCCGTTCGCCGTTTAGACACAGACGGCCTTGGAGTCCGCAGCAGTCGCGGCGGATCCTGCGGGCTTCAAGACTGACGCCAGGACGGTGGCGCTCGCCACGAGCGCATGCAGGAGCGACAGCGTCACCGACACAAGGAGCGCGTATGCTCCGACCGCCCGTTGGCGGCGGGTTGTCGTGAGCCGCCAAACGAGATCTAGTGCTGGGGTCCATGCCAGTCCAACCTCAACCGACCATGTCGTTCGTCGTGATCGCCCACAACGAGGCTGCCGGAATCGAGCAGGCCCTGCATTCGATCCTGGCGCAGGAAGGGGTCGATGACCGCGAGGTGATCGTGGTCGATGACGGATCGAGCGATGGTACAGCGGAGCTCGTGGCCGCGGCCGCAGCGCGATGCCCGCGCGTGCGGCTCGTCCGGCTTGAGCGCAACAGGGGCCGGGGATTCGCGAGAGACGTGGGTATCAGGCTTGCCCGGGGGCAGGTGATAGCGACGATCGACGCGGATGTGATCCTGCCACCGGATTGGTCTTCGCAGTGCCTGGGCGCGCTCGCCGTAGCGGACGCCGTCGGCGGAACCGCTGTCCCCGATGGCGACGTCGCCTACATCTGTGCCCGATTCGGGCTGAAGGCTCGAATCGTGCCCCACACCACAAACGCGACCGGCAGCAACGCCGCCTATCGCCGCGAGCTGTTCGAACGAATCGCTTTCGACCGCGCGCTGCGTGACGGCGAGGACGTAGCCTTCAATCACGCCCTGCGCGCGATCGGGGCTCACGTGCAGACGATTCCCGGGTTGGTCGCCGAACATCGGGAGAGCAAGGGCTTCGCCGAGACGCTGGCATGGCTGTTTCAGAGTGGCCGCGGCGCGAGTCGTCAGCTCTACCGTTATCGCGAGCTGCGCCGGCCCGATCTCGCGTTCGCTGGATGGCTGCTCTCCGGTGCCGGCGCTGCGGTCTGGCTTTACCGCGGCCACCGAGCAGCCGGGTGCGTGCCAGTCGTTTACCTCGGCACGGCTGCCGCTGCGCATGTCTTGAGTGCGTTTGTGTGGGACCGACGCGATGGCCACCGTCTCCTGGCTGCGATGGTGGTCGACATGGCGTTGCTCAGTGCCTACTTTGCTGGGCGGCTGGCGGGGATCCCGCGGGCGACGCGGGCGCCGAGGGAGCCGCGGCCATGACGTCGCCTGGCCGTCCCGGGCGATCCGTCGAGTCCCCGGCGCTGCCGTGCCCGCCAGGCGCCCGGAGCCTGCTGGTCTGCATTGACTACGAGGGGCGCTGGGGGATGCCGTTCGGAGCTCCATATGACCTCGAGGCGAGCACCGAGCGAATTCTGGCGGCGCTAGCGCGGCACGGGGTGGCCGCCACCTTCTTCATGGTCGGCGAGCTCGCGACCGAGCACCCCGAGCTGACGCGCGCGATCTCTTCTGCCGGCCACGAAATCGCACTACACGGCTGGCGCCACGAGCGCCTGGACCGGCTGAGCACCCGAGAGCTGGTCAGTTTCGGGGAGCGGCTCGCGTACGCCACCGCCGCCATCGAGACGATCACCGGCACCCGGCCGGCGGGCTTTCGGGCGCCTTATCTGCTGGCCCCGCGGTTCTTCGACGCCGAGCTGTATGCGCTCTTGGCCGGACACGGCTTTCGGTGGGCGAGCAATCAGGAGATTCGACACGTGGTCGAACTCTTCCGGCCCGACCGCCTTCGGACTGGACGCCCGTGGCAGTACCTCCGCTCTCATCCTGGACTGATGCGAGGGGCCGGGGCGCGAGCGCTGCTGCTCGCGCTGAACGCGAACATTCACGGACCGACCAGTTTGCGGCGGGAGGGAGCCAAAGCGCGCTGGCTTCTGAGCGGCTACCCGCCGTTCTACCGTGATGCACTGCTCGAGATACCGCTCTACAGTCCGCTCGATTGCGACTTGCTGAAATTCCCGGCGCCATCGGCGTCGAGTCCCGAGCCGCTCCTCGACTTCGCCCGGTTTGCGCTCGAATCGTGCCTCACCTGCGCCCGCGACCTGTCGATGCTGACGTTCCATGACTGGATCATCGCCGGTGCGAACCGGCTGGACCTGCTCGACGAAGTCCTGTCGTTCGTCTCGCAGGTCAAGCTCCAGCCGGTGACCGTGGAAATGTGGTGGTCGCGCCTTGCGCAGCGCCGACAACAAACACCTGGCCAGGTCGATCTGAACCGATGACGGGGCTGACTCACCCAGAGGTGAGTGTTGTGGTGTGCACCCGCAACGGGGAGCCTACGCTTACTGCCACGCTCTTGGGACTGCGACGTCAGTCGCTCGATTCCGCGCGCTACGAAGTGATCGTGGTCGACGACGGCTCGACCGATCGGACGACCGAGGTGGCGGAGTCCCACGGCGCGAGGGTCGTGGAGCCAGGTCCGCCCGGAGGCCTCGCGGCGGCGAGAAATGCGGGGGTGAGCGCGTCGAGAGGGGACGTGATCGCGTTCACCGACGATGATTGCGAGCCCGAGGAGAGCTGGCTCGAGACACTCCTGGCTTGCTTCACGGACGCCCGCATAGACGGCGTTGGCGGTCGGGTCGTGCCGGCCTGCTCGACCGGGTTCTTGCTGCGCTACCTGCAAGCACGCAACCCGTTGTCTCCGCTGCCAGCCGAATTGCTCCGCTCTACCCGCCTCAAATACCGGCTGAGGCTGTACCTGCGCAGTGTCCTGCAATCTCGTCCTGGGCTCCGCGCGGGCGCTGCGCTGTATTCCCCGGTCGGAGCCAACATGGCGCTGCGCAAGGACGTAGTTCTCGGGCTCGGCGGGTTCGATCCAGCGTTCAGGTTCGGGTTCGAGGAAGAGGACCTGTGTCGTCGCGGCCACCGCCGAGCTGAGGGGCTGCGCATCCGGTACGAGCCCGGGGCGGTGGTGGTTCACAGCTTCGATAGGCACTGGAAGGATTCCCTGAGGCGAGCCTGGTCATACGGACGAGGGCACGGACTGGCGACGGCCAAGGACGTCGACCTCAGGCCGATCGTCTACCCGTTCCCGGTCATGAGCGTGGTCGCGTTCATCCTGGCGCTTGTCGGTCGACGGGGAACCCCGCTTATCTTCGTCCTGCTGGCGCCGCTGGCCGTATATGCCCGCTGGCCAGCGAGGGCCTGGGGGACACGATCGCCCGAGCCGCTGGCGTATCCGTATCTGCAGCTGGCCGAGGAGGTGTGGACGATGCTCGGTGAGCTGCAGGGCTGGCGCGCCGGTTACTTCTCAGACCAGTGACCGCCAGACAGCGGCGACGCGGGCGGCCATGCGGTCCGTCGAGTACTCCGCGGCGCGTGAGCGACCCTCGATCCGCGGATCGGCCGCCGCCAGGTGTGGAGCGAGCGCCCGACCCCACGCCTCGAGGTCGAACGGCCCGCAGTAGGCGCCGACGACGCCCCGAAGCGCGGCTGGGGCGATGCCGACTGGGGTGGCCAGCACCGGGACGTCGCATGCCAGCGCCTCGAGCACCGCGAGCCCGAATCCTTCGCGCTCGGAGGGCACGAGCACGGCGTTGGCGGCGTTGACCCACAGGGGCACTCGCTCCGGCTCGACCTCGCCCAGCGCCAGCAGCGTCACGCCAGACGCGAGCGCGAGCGCACGGTCATGGCGCTTCTCGGGCCGCCGCGGATCGGCCGGGAACAGAAGATAGGGCCCCGCCGGATCGAGGCCCAGGGCCGCTCGCGCATCGGGCCGCGGGATCGGTTTGAAGCGATCGGCGTCGACCCCGATCGGAAGCACGGCACTCCTGCCCCGGCGCACTGCCCAGCGGGGCAGTGCGCCGGCGAGCGGCTCGGACACGGTGGCCACGAGCTCGAGAAACGGAAGGGCCGCGAGGGTGATGGCGCGCGAGCGGGGGTGCGCGAGATCGGTGCCGTGGAGCGTGACGGCGCGAGCGCGCGCCGGCGCGGCGAACGCCGGCCACGCGGTCAGGCCGAAGTGCGCGTGAACCACGTCGAAGCGGCCGCCGTGGCCGTAGCGGCGCCGGAGCTCGCGGGCGGCGCTCGCGTACGCGCCGGGGCCGGCCGGCGCGAACTCGAACAACTCGACCTCGAGGTCGCCGCGGCGCTGCAGGGCGCGTACCTGGTCGCGGACGAAGCTCCCTCGCACGGGCCGCTCCCGCGAGGGACGCATGTTGCTCACGACCAGGGCGCGCACGGCGTTGCGAGCCTACAGCGGGTGGGTGGGCCCCGATCTCTGCCACCATCTTGCGATGGCCACTTCGTCCGGCCACCCCGTCGGAGTGTTCGACTCCGGCGTCGGCGGTCTCACCGTCCTGCACGAGCTGCTGGTCTCGCTGCCGTCCGAGGATTACCTGTACCTGGGAGACAACGCCCGGCTTCCTTATGGCAACCGCACGCCCGAGGAGGTGCAGCGGTTCGCGATCGAGGACACCGATGAGCTTCTCGACGCGAGCGCGAAGCTCATCGTCGTCGCTTGTAACACGGCGAGCTCCGTGGCGATCGGAGCGATCGAGCGTCACCTGAAGCGGCTCGGGCGCGACCCTGACGTGATCGGAGCGGTGAGTGCGGCCACCCAGATGGCCGTCGCAGGGAGCCGCAACGGGCGCATCGGGCTGCTGGCGACGCCGGCGACGGTCGCGAGCGGCGCATACGAGCGCGCTGTCCTCGCCGCCGACCCCCACGTTCATCTGGAGAGCGTCGCCTGTGGCGATCTGGCGCTCAGCATCGAGGGCGGGTTCCCGTTCGATCATCACGTCGTCGATGCCGTGCGCGAGTACTGCGCTCCGCTTCGCGCCGCGACGGTCGACACCGTGATCCTGGGCTGCACCCATTACCCCCTGGTCGCTCCGATGATCCAGCGGATGCTCGGACGGGGGGTGGCGCTCGTGACGTCGGGCGCCGGCATCGCTCGAAGCGTCGAGCGTGCGCTCGCCTCCCGCGGGCTGCTCAACCCCAGTGCCGGCGAGGGCAGCTATCGCTTCCGGTGCACTGGCGACGTCGAGTCGTTCAGGTCCGTGGGCACGCGGTTCCTGCAGATGCCGCTGGGCGAGGTCGTTCGTGCCGAGCTGGGGACCGAGGTCGCGGCGTGAGGCCCGAGCCGCGAAGCTACGGTCGAGCTCCCGACGCATTGCGTCCGACGGAGATCGAGCCGGGGTTCGTTCGCACCGCAACGGGTTCGGCGCTGATCTCGGTGGGCGAGACGCGGGTGATCTGCACGGCATCGGTACAGGAGGGCGTCCCCCGGTGGCTGATCGGCTCGGGCCGGGGCTGGGTCACCGCCGAGTACGGGATGCTCCCCGCCTCGACCGGGGAGCGCAAGCAGCGCGACATCACGAGGGGAAAGGCGGACGGGCGAACGATCGAGATCCAGCGGCTGATCGGCCGTTCGTTGCGCGGCGTGATCGACTTCGAGGCGCTCGGCGAGCGCACGGTGTACGTGGACTGCGATGTTCTCCAGGCCGACGGCGGAACCAGATGCGCCTCGATCACCGGTGGCCTCGTGGCCCTGCGGCTCGCGTTCGCCCGGTTGTCCACGGACGGGCTGCTCGAGCGCTCACCGCTGACCGGCACGGTGGCGGCCGTCTCCTGCGGAATCGTGCACGGCGTCCCGCTGCTCGACCTCGACTACAGCGAGGACTCCGTCGCCGAGGTCGACGCCAACGTGGTCATGACCGGTGAAGGCGGCCTGGTCGAAGTCCAGGCGACGGCCGAGCGCACTCCGCTGTCGCGCGCCCACCTCGACGATCTGCTCGTGCTCGCCGCCCAGGGCATCGAGGCGCTGCGGCTGCTGCAGGATGGGGCGGTGGCAGCCGCGGCGTGAGGTGAATCGGTGGTACGACCGACCGACCCCCTCGTGCTCGCCACCCGGAACCCTCACAAGGTGCGCGAGATGAGCCGGCTACTTGCATCGTGCGGGATCGCGGTCGACCCGCTGCCCGAGGGCGTGCAGCTGCCCCCCGAGGACGGCGCGACGTTCGCCGACAATGCCATGGTCAAGGCTCAGGTCGCGGCGGCAGCAACGGGCAGGATTGCGATCGCCGATGACTCGGGGATCGAAGCCGCCGCGCTCCGCGGAAGACCGGGCGTGCGCTCGGCGCGCTACGCCGGTGACGGAGCGAGCGACGAGCAGAACCTGCAAAAGCTGATCTGCGAGGCGCCGGCGGGAACGGGGCTGCGCTACGTGTGCGCGCTGGCGTACGTCGATCCCCAGGCGGGCCTGGAGCACATCGTGTTCGGCGAGTGCCGGGGGCGGCGCGCCGACGCCCCGCGAGGGTTCCGCGGGTTCGGCTACGACCCGGTGTTTGTGCCCGATGGCGAGGCGCAGAATCGGACCATGGCCGAGCTCACGGACGCAGAGAAGGACGCGATCAGCCACCGCGGTAACGCGGTGCGGGCGCTGTTGCGATGGCTGCGCCGCTAAGCAGCACGGTCGGTCGGCGTCCGCCGCAGGCAAAGACGCGCACGGCCGCGCTTTCGGTCCTCTCGAACTCGGGACTGATCCTGCTGAAGGTGATCGCGGGGACGATCACGGGGTCGGTCGCGGTGCTCACCGAAGCCGTGCACTCGAGCATCGACCTGGTCGCATCGATCGTCGCTTTCTTCTCGGTGCGCAAGGCCGAAGAGCCCGCCGACGAGAGCCACCGCTACGGGCACGAGAAGATCGAGAACCTGTCGGCCGCCATCGAGGGGATCTTGATCCTGGTCGGGTCCGCGGCGATCGCGTTCGAGGCGATCCGTCACCTCGTCAATCACGGCCAGGTGCGCGTGATCTGGCTGGGCATAGCGGTGGCCGGCCTCTCGATGGTGGTCAACCTGCTCGTCTCGGCGCGGATCGCCCACCGCGCGCGAGCGACGGATTCGCCGGCGCTCGCCGGCGACGCAGCGCACCTGCGCACCGATGCGCTCACCTCGGCGGCCGTGCTCGTCGGGTTGTTGCTCGTCAAGATCACCGGAGCCCAGTGGCTTGACCCAGCAGTGGCGCTCGCGGTGGCCATGGCGATCGTGATCACCGGCGTCCGGCTGCTGTTCGGCTCCTCGCGGGTGCTCGTCGACGAGGCCCTGCCGGCCGACGAGGTTGCCGCTATCCGCGCGGCGGTCGAGGAGTTCGGGCCCCGCGGCGTCGTCGGCTACCACGAACTGCGCACGCGGCGCGCGGGCTCGCGGCGCTATGTCGACCTCCACGTTCAGTTCCAGGCCGGAACGTCGCTCGAGGATGCCCACCGGACCGCACACGAGTTGCAGGACAGAATCGCCTCGCGCCTGAAGGGGTCAGACGTCCTCATTCATCTGGAGCCGGAGGACCGCGTGCGCCCGGGGCACAAGCTGGGAGTGGAACGGGCGGGGGTCGACGGCCGCGGTTGAACGCCGCTCGACCTCAGAGGAAGCAGTCCCGCGTCCGGACGATCAATCGTTCCTCAACGGGACCCCTTAAGCCAGGTTGATCGCCGCAGCCGCGGCGACGGCGAGCGTGACGGCCGCGTAGCCGAAGTACCCCTGGAACACGAGGATGGCGACGGTGATCAGGCAGACGAACACTGTCACCAGCCATCCCACCCGAGCTAGATCCACAGGATCATTCTCGCGTCCCGCGCAGCGGATGGGCGGGCCGCGCGCCGCCAACCGGCCGTCGAAAGCGGGCGGATTTTCGCAAATTGCGGAAATGCGAAGATGCCGGTCGGGCCACCCGCGCCCTCAGTGGACAGAATCCGCACTGAGCCGGGATCCAGCGCGCCGTAGCTGTCCGCAGGCCCTGTTAGCGTCGATGATTCCTACCAATCGAAGGAGGAGCTAGTGACCAAGTCAGAGTTCGTCGACCAAGTCGCCGATCGCGCCGGATTGAGCAAAAAGGACGCCGGAGACGCCGTAGACGCCGTCTTGGACACGATCGAGGACGCGCTCAAGCGGGGAAGTGAGATCACGTTCTCGGGTTTCGGCAAGTTCAGCGTCTCGAATCGGAGCGCCCGCGAGGGACGCAACCCGGCGACGGGCGAGAAGATCCAGATCTCCGCCTCGCGTGTACCGAAGTTCACGGCCGGCGCGGGGCTCAAGAAGGCCGTCAACTAATCGGAGCCATCCCCACTGTCACCGCCGCTCTCGACGTCGACCGCGACGGTTCCTCAGAGCTTCGGAGAGATGGCCGCCGGCGTGGTGGCGGTCCGCTCTTCGCAGGTGGTCCTCGGCCTCGATCCGGATCCCGCGCGCCTCTGGCCGCGCGCGCTCGCGCTGGCGCACGACGGCGCCTCCGAGTCGGACCCAGCAGCCAAAGCCGCGCGCGCTGTGGTCGCGCACTGCAGGCTCGCGATCGAGGCCACCGCCGAGGTGTGCGCGGGGGTCAAGTTGCAGGTGGCGTGCTTCGAGCGGCTGGGCGCGCCCGGATGGGCCGCGCTCCGGGATGTCACCGAGATCGCGAGGGAGCGGGGATTGTTCGTGATCGCCGACGCGAAGCGGGGCGACATCGACATCTCCGCCGCCGCGTACGGGCAGGCCTTCTTCGGCGAAACCGAGACGCCGTTCGGTCCGATCCCCGGAATCGGCGCCGATGCGATGACCGTCAACCCGCTCCTCGGCGCCGATTCGCTGGCGCCGCTCGTAAGCGCCGCCCGGCGGCGCGGAGGCGGGCTGTTCGTGCTGGTCCGCACGACGAACCCGGGTGCCGCGGATGTGCAGGAGCTCCGGCTCGCAGCGAGCCAAGCGTCCGTGAGCGATCGCTTGGCCGAGATCGTCACGGAGATCGGCGCCCCAGGCGTGGGCCCGAGCGGTCTGAGCGACGTGGGGGCGGTCGTCGGCGCGACGGCGCCCCACCGACTCGACGCCCTGCGCGAACGGATGCCGCACGCGATCTTTCTGCTCCCCGGGGTCGGCGCGCAGGGTGGCAACGTGCGAGATCTGAAGGCCGCATTCGCTCCCGGCCCGGCTGGAGGCTTGATCGCCGTATCGCGGGGGATCATCGGCGCCTACGAACGGACCGGCGGCGAGCCGGCCCGGGCGGCGGCCGAGGAGGCCGGGCGGCTGCGGGAAATGGCATGGACGCTGGCTGCGTAACGACACGCGAGCGGTTCCAGCGCGGCTCGCTTGTATGATCGGCGTGCGATGAGGAGGAACAGGGCGCGTTGGCTGGCGCCGATCGCGCTAGCCGCGACGGCCACGAGCACGTACCTGATCGTTCACGCGGGCCTCACCGCGAAGTCGACGACGTCGACGGCGCAAACGCAGGTGCTGCACGGCCCCGTCCGTCGCGGACCGCTGACCACGGCCAAGTTCTATTCCGTGCAACCGGGGGATACGCTCTCGGGCATCGCGCACAAGACCGGGGTACCCCTGGCCACGCTCGAGAGCCTGAATCCGTCCATCAACCCGAACAGCCTGCAAACCTCGCAGCGCCTGAGGCTGCGACGATGAAACCAACGTAGTGCGCGCGGCCATCCCGACGGCACTGCTGGCCGCGGTCGGTCTGGCCGTCGCACCGGCGCCGGCGACCGCGCGCCCGCCCCCCCGCCTGATGGCCACCGGCGCCGCGCTCATCGAGGAGAGCACGGGAAAGCAGCTCTATGGGCTTGCCGCGAACCGCGAGCTGCCGATCGCCAGCACCACCAAGGTGATGACCGCTCTGCTGACGCTCGAGCACGTGCACCGGCTGAGCACCGTGTTCACGCAGAACGACTACCTGGCGGCGGCGGGCGACTCTCAGATCGGGCTCATGCCGGGTGAGCGGATGAGCGTCCACGACCTGCTGCTTGCGCTCCTGCTCCCGAGCGCCGACGACGCCGCCGAGGATCTGGCCTACAACGTCGGCCACCGATCGGTGGGCTACTTCGTCGGGATGATGAACGCGCGAGCGCGGGAGCTCGGTCTGAAGCACACGCACTACTCGAACCCGATCGGATTCGACGCACCGCCGGGCAACTACTCGAGCGCTTCGGACCTGGTCAAGCTCGCGAGCTACGTGCTGCAAAAGAGCGCCTTCTTCCGGCGCGTGGTCGCGCTCCCGCGCGCCGTTCTCTTCACCGGGAGCCACGTACGCGTGGTCACCAACAAGAACGATCTGGTCGGGCGGGTCCCGTGGATCAGCGGCGTCAAGACGGGACACACGCTCGACGCGGGGTACGTGCTCGTCGGTTCCGGCACCCGCAACCGCATGACCCTGATCGGCGCCGTCTTGGGCGCCCCGAGCAGGTCATCCTCCGAAGCCAGCACACTGGCACTGCTCGACTTCGGGTTCGCGAATTACGCGTTGCGAACGCCGGTCGCCGCCGGAGCAGTCCTCGCGCGCGTACCGGTCAGCGGTCAGACCGGAAAGTACGCGACCGTGGTCACCGCGAACTCGGTCACATCGGTGTTCCGGCGCTCGGCGCGCGTGCACAGACGGGTCGACGTCCCCCGAGCCCTGACCGGCCCGCTGCCGCGCCACTCGGCGGTCGGAACGCTCGTGGTATTCGCCGACAACCGGAGGGTCGCGAGCGTCCCGCTGCTGCTCGCCTACGCGCTCCCGGCGCCACCGGCCGTGGCCAGCGCACTCCTGCCACCGGGTACGCTTTTCTGGCTTGTTGCAGCGTCTGGCTTATTCATCGGGGCGACCGTGTTTTGGCGCCTGCGGCTAAGGGCAAGACGCGCGGAGCCCGAACGATGATCATCACGGTTACGCTCAACGCGGCGCTCGACAAGACGCTCGAGGTGCCCAACTTCACCCCCGGTCGCCGACATCGGACCGTCGACCAGACGACGATGCCCGGAGGCAAGGGGGTCAACATCGCCAGGGCGGTCAAGCGACTCGGTCAGCCCGTGATCGCGACCGGGCTCGCCGGCGGAGCCACCGGGACACGCATCGTCGAGGCGCTCGGCGACGAGGCGATCCTCAACGGGTTCGCGCGGATCCGCGAGGAGTCCCGGACGAACACCGCCGTGCTCGACCCCACCACCGGCCAGCACACCGAGATCAACGAGCGCGGACCGGCGGTATCGCCCCAAGAGCTCGAGCTGTTCCGCGAGAAGCTCGTGTATCTCGCCAAAGGCGCGAGCATGTGCGTGTTCGCCGGCAGCCTCCCTCGCGGTCTCGAAGCGGACGTCTACGCGGGCCTGATCCGCGACGTCAAGCGGCTGGGCGTCACCACGATCCTCGACACCGAGGGAGATCCTCTGCGCCTGGCCGTGCGCGCCGAGCCCGACGTGGTCTCACCGAACGAGCTCGAGGCGGAGGAGCTCGTCGGGCACGAGTTCAATGACGTCGAGGATCGCGCGCACGCGGTCGCCGAGATGGTCCGGCTCGGCGCCCGCGAGGCGATGATGACCGTCCCCGACGGCTGCTACGCGCAGGTGCTCGAGGAGGGGTCGCCCGCGCTGTACCGGGTGTGGATCGAGGAGCAGGCGGCGCGCTCGAGCATCGGGTCGGGCGACGCATTCCTGGCGGGCTATGTCGCGGCGCGGTACGAGGGTCGCCCGGCGGTCGAGTGCCTGCGATACGGCGTCGCCTGCGGCGCGGAGTCGATCCAGCACATCGGCGCCGGCCTGCTCGATCCCGTCAAGGTCGACCGCCTGCTGGCGGAGGTCGAGGCCAATCGGCTCGAGATCGGCGCCGAGATCGGCTGAGAACCCGTCGCTCTCGTCGGGCTGCCGGGGAGCGTGGGCAATAGCTACCGCTACGCGACAGATATTGCCCACGCTCCCGTTCGCACCGGCTTGCGGCCGAGGCCGGACTCCGGAATGGCTTCGATTGCCGCTGCTACGATCGCGAAGACGATGGTTGCCGCCGTTGTCCGTCCGCCCGCCACCGCCCCGCGGATGCCGTCCGCGTCGCGTTCTACGATGCCGTGATGGAAGTCGAGATCGGGCGCGGCAAGAAGGCACGCAGGGCCTACGGATTCGACGACATCGCGATCGTGCCGTCGCGCCGCACGCGGGATCCGGACGACATCGACATCTCGTGGACGCTCGGGCCGTACCGGTTCGAGCTGCCCCTGTTGGCGGCCGCGCTCGACGGTGTGGTCTCGCC
>JAFASF010000097.1 GCA_019244745.1 Solirubrobacterales bacterium
CAACCCGAATTGGACCGACGGCGCGCTGGCGGCGTCTGACGTCATCGAGGACGCCCTTGTGGGCAGCTTCAGCGAGGCGATTCCGTTGGAAGGAAAGGCCGCCGAGGCCACGTGCTGGGCGCTTAGGCTCATGCCGGACGTGGGGGCATCATGCGACCCGACGGATATGGCTGCGCTGCGTGACGCCCTCGCCGAGGCATTTCCTGCCGTTGACCGCCGCGAAGCGGCCTAGCCTTCTCTTGAGCCAAAATCACGGCGCCTCCGAGGCTGCATACGCCTGGCCGGGGAGGACGTCATCTACGGGCTCCTTTGCTCGCGCAAGGCCGCGAACCATCCGGGTGCTGGGGCTACGACGACTCTGGAGGGTTGTACTCCTCGTCGGTTACGTGCTCACCCCAGGCGACGGGACTTCCTTGATCGTCGACCTCTTGCATGGCGAGGTGGGTCATGAATCGGTTCGGGGTGGCGCCGTGCCAATGGTCTTCACCGGGCTCGAAGTACACGCGGTCGCCTGGTTCTATGGTCTCGATCGGCCCGCCGCGGTGCTGGCAGCGCCCGATCCCTTCGGTGACGTAGATGGTCTGCCCGTATGGGTGGGTATGCCATGCGGTGCGGGCACCAGGCGTGAAGTGGACGCTGCTGGCGGTCACGCGCGACGGCGCTGATGCGGCGGCAACCGTGTCGATGTACACGGTTCCCGTGAACCAGTCGGTTGGGCCGAGGTTGGTCTCAAGAGAGTTTCGCGTTATCTGCAAGGCGTTCTCCTTGTGTGACGGGAGGGCTTGGGCGGCATGCGGGTCATGAACAAGATGAAGCTCAGCGGCGCGCCGCAGCGTACGCGTTCGGCACGAGCGCGGCATGAGCGGTGTTCCGGCCCAGACCCGCCGTCGTGCGGCACGAGTCTGAACGTAGTGGACCGCGCCAGCTCGCTCACCATCGGGGTGATGTAGCTGTCACCGGAGCGGCCGTACTTGGCCGGGTAGCCGCGGCGACCCAGTCGTTGGCTGGGGCGTCGTCGACGTCAACAAACTCGACGTCCGTCTCCACGCTGCCCCGCGGGGTGGCGAGCTCCAGCTCATCCGCTGCCGCGGCCCGAGCGAGTTCGTCGGTAGTCCATTGCGCCATCATCAACGTCCACTATGACGCTGATCGCTTGCCGGACGTTCGTTGCCCGGTAGCCGTCCGGTACGTCGTCAAGGAGTCACCCTCCGGTCGAACGGGGGGCTGAGGTGAATCCCCATTTGATCTCCTTCCTACGGTCAGGCCGCGACCGCCGCTCGCAGCATCCGGTGGCTCGGGCCTTATCGAGTGGAGCTCGTAGCGAGCCTCACCCGGCTCTAGTCGCGACCAGTGTGTCTGTGCCTGAGCGTCGTCCGAGAGGGACGGGCAGGAAGAGTTCGGATCCTCAAGCTCGCGCCTCCAGATCGCTCATCGGCTCAATGAGTCCGGAGTCGGGGGTGCGGATGAGCCAGACGAAGGTCGCTGAGCACAAGATATGCGGTCAATGCCGCGATGGCGATCGACTCTGCGATGATCGCCGCGACGATCGTGGAGCGGAAACCGTAGTCGGTGAAACCGAACAGGCTCGAGCTCTCACTGATCCAGAGCCCGATCAGCGACATCGCTGCGATTCCGATCCCGCTCAAGGCAAGCAGTGCCCGGAGGGGATCGGCGAAGCGCTTCGCGAGGCGTCGCCAGGGAAGTAGCAGCCCCACTCCGACCACCGTGGCGGCGATGAAGTTCAACAGGAACAGCGTGCCGATCGTCGGCACGGTCGAGAAACCATTCGCCGCGTATTCATCGAGATGGTCGGCACCAGTCGCCAGCACAGCCATGGCGCCGACGACTAACGCGAGGTGGGCGAAGATCATGCGTGTGTTATTTGTGGGCATTGGGGACTCCGTTCACTAGGTCTACTAGTACGACGACCTAGATCACGGCTTCCTTCCCGCCGCCGGCGATGCGAGCTCGCCCGACCTGGGCCCGTCTGCCGCCGACGGACGTCTTACTTTCTGCCGTGGCGGGCTCGCCGCACTCGAGATGTGGTCAGGTCCGGCTCGCGGACTCGGTAAGAGTCTCACCGTCCGCGAGGACCTGCCGAATCGCCTCGGCCGGATCGCGGCGAATCAACCTTGCCCACCGAGACTTGGGCGCCGGCGCGACTAACCCACTCAGCTCACGCGCGAACGCCAAGACGCGACAGTGGACCTCAAGTGTGGGCCCGCTCGCCAGCGCCGCGAGCGCCGCCCACGAGCCGCTGCCCTCGGCGCTGGCGATTCCGATCGCGCCTCGGCCCGCCGGTACCCCGGCGCCCAGAGTACGAGCGAACTCCAGGCATCGACTTGCGCGCTCTCGCTCGACCGACCTACAACTGGCGCTCCCCACGATGAGCGACGCGAGCGAATAGAGATCCTGGCGTCGCTCGTCATCTAACCCGTCGTTGTAGGTCCGCAGCAACGCCCCGATCACCGGGGAGGCATGTCGCGGACGATCGCTGAACGGTTCCTCGGCCAGCATCGAGGCAAGCTCCATCACGCATGCCCCGAACCGCGGCGAGCGATGACGGCCCGCGACCAGCCGGACGGTCTGATGGGTGGGCTCCACTGCGCACATCATTCCCGACCGGAGCCGCCGACGCCACCGGCCAGAGGCGCTTGCCCCGCCTGATCATCCGCGGCCTTCGCCAGTGTGACCCGCAGAGCCTGCAGGGCGTTGCAGTCGAGCGCTAAGTTGACGCGGCCGTCGATATTGAGTAGTGGCCGCCGACGCCGGGCAGCGAGGATCGGATTCGCGGTTTGGGATGGCTCTTGCGGGTTGGCCTGAGGTGAGCGAAACCGTCGAGGAGCTGTAGCAGTTGAGCGCGGTCGGGACCGGCCAGGGGCGGACGTTGGCGGTCGGTGGCGAGCTCGAGAATCCGTTCGACGAGCTCCCGGTCAGCAAACGTCTCCCGTAGCGGGGTCAAGCAGCAACGCGAGGCCAGAAACGCGCGGAATGCGTCGGGGTCCCGCGCCGCCGCAGCTAGCAGAGCTCGTCGCAGCACGGTCGATGAGTCGCTTTGGGGCGCCGGTTCGTGTCCGTTGCGAAGTGCCTCGATCTCCCCGATCCTGGCACGGTCTTCTTCGACGTTTTCTCGGTACCACGCCACCAGCTCGGCCTCGGTCGCGGCGTCCCAGGCCCGGGCGAACCTGTGCGGGTCTTGCAGATGCTCTCGGATCACGTCGCGCAGGCGCTGGACGTGCACCAGGCCGAGGCTCATCCCGCGGCCGTTGGAGGGATTCGTGCAGGCAGACGCGTCTCCAACCGGCGCGATGCCGGTGGCGACCGGGTAATTATCGACGGTGAACCGCCGGTAGCGGTCGGTCACTCCGCCCATCGGGAGCACGCCGCTGATTGGCTCCCCGTGCAGCCAGTGCGCGTGCTGTGGGCACGCCGCCACGAGCGCGGTCCACACGCCCGGGTCACGCAGCCTCTTGAGGGGCGCGTCCCCGGCGGAGGTGAAGATTGTCACCGACCACGTGCCGTTGTCGGAGGGCAAAGTAAGCAGGGAGAACGTCCCGAGAGCGGTGAGCAGCGCCGCCTTGTACTCGGGCATTTCGCCGTCATGCGAGCGGAAGTAGCGGCTGTAGTAGATGAAGCTCGAGTCCTCGGCCTCCTCGTGTACCGGGCCCGTGCCCGCTTGCTCGAGCCAGCGCGGGAGCTGGGACCGCCTGCCCATAGCGTCGACGATCAGGTCCGCATGGAGCTCCTCCCCGGCATCGGTTCGCACGCCGGCGACGTGCGGGATGCCGTGGCGCGGGTACACAAGCAGCTCCCGGACCGAGACGCCGCGACGAATCTCGAGGCCTGGCTCGGCATCCGCGGCGCCGCCCAGGACTCGCTCGAGCACCGGCCGCCGCGCCGTAATGGTCTTGAAGCGCTCATCCCCCTCACGGGGTGTGCGGTCGGTGATTTGCGGCGGCATCAAACACAGCGGGTCGAACCGCAGCCCGCCGGCGGCCTCGAGCGCGACGAGGACGTCCGGCAGTTCCTCTTCGAGCACGATGCGACCGCGTGGCTGGAGGTAGTGGGGTTGGCGAAACTGGGTCACCCCGGCTCGCGTCCAGTGCTCCCACGCCTCCGGTGGCGAGCTCGGCACCGGCTCGGGGTCACGCTCCAAGATCGTCACCTCGTGGCCGTCGCGGCGCAGGAGCATCCCCGCGGCCAACCCGCACACGCCGGCACCCAACACAATGATCCTCGATCCCGTCTCAGTCACCAAGAGCCCTTTCGCATTGCCATTTGATCTCTTTGGGTGGGGTACGCATGGAGGGCCCGTACGGTTCGCGAGCAGTGGATCGACGGTCGGACGCACCGTGGCTACACGAGGTGACCGGGGAGGTGGAGCTCCGGTAGGTTGCTCCACGGATTCGCGATTCGGGGTGGCTCGACGCCACCATCGTGGGCGGCAGCTCGTGTCGACCGGGGGAGTGTCAGTCCCGCAGGCTGCCCGGCCCATCGGCGGTAATTGTGTGCGGCCGGTTCACATCGATTTTTGGGAAGGCGCGTCATCAAATGTGCGCTGGCCGCAAAGCTCACGGTATGCACGAGAGTTGCGTGCACGGTGACTGCGGCCTTCGACCAGTTCAAGGAGCCGGGCGAAATCAGTACCGGGAGCCTCAATCCTGAGAGGGGGACCGGCCCGCTGGCCGGCCCCCCAGTGAGGTCAAGATGGACGCCGCAGAACAGGCGTCGCCACTGCCTTCGCCCGGCCAGGCCAGCTGTCTGCTTGAGAACTGGCTCCAGACGGCGACTCGTACGCCTGCGGGACTTCTCCGCTTCTCAGACCCGGCGTTGTGGTGCCCCCGCTCGTTGTCCTGCACCAGCCGGGTCACGACTCCTGCACCGTCGATGATTCGCCCGATCGGAGCGAGATGCGTACGATGGGTGCCGCCGGGGTCGAGCCAGGGCTTGCGCGAGCGTCAGGGACCCGGATCGCGCTGTTAGGACGGAGCCACTCGGGGGTGGAGGTTCGCGCCGACCTCGCCGGCTACCTACTCGCGGCCGTCGAGGTGGTGATGGCCACCTCCACCGTGCTGCGCCACGACGACGGATGTCGCACACATCCTCGGCGCCCGATGTGACGTGGAGGAATCGAGCCTAGGTTCCGACCGATTAGTCGCCGGTGTCGTACTTGAAGGAAATGCCCAGGCGAACCCGATAGCCGGTCACGGCTCCGTTCTCGATCGTCACATCCTGTCGGATAACCTCTGCGACCCGAAGGTCACGCACCGTGCGCCCCGCGGTTTCCACCGCGTTGCGGGCGGCGGCCTCCCAACCCTCACTGCTGACGCCGATGACCTCGGTGACACGGTAGACGCTCTCGGGCATGCCGTCCTCCTGCTCGTCGATGAGTGGTCGTTAGCCGCACGCTATCGCCCAGTTACCCGCCCGGTCAAGAAAAGGATCGAACCGTCATGAGCTGGAGACGCGAACCGAGTCATGATCGTCGGCGGCGGTGGCGCGGGCCTCGACGCGCGGCTCGCACTGCGGTCGCTCGTCGGCGATTCGCGTTGCCCTGACCCTCGTCTCATATGAGCGAGTGGTCCGTCGAACGGGCCGTCACGGTGGTGGACGCTGCCCGACACCACGCGCCGGAGCCCTGACGTCGGCCTCGACACGCTGATCAACCCACCCGGGGGCAGCCGAGTCGCCTCTCCTGGGGGGAATCGGTGGCGGTCGATAACGTCGTCGCCACTGCTGCACGCCGCGCAATCAGGTCGCCAATCGCGCGGAGCACGGGATGATGTGGCGATGAGGAGCGGCTCAACACAACACGCGCTAGAGACACTGGGGGCACTTCTGCGCGCCCAGCGGCTGGCGAAAGGGCTCTCGTTGCGTGCACTTGCGGCTCGGACGCGCGTGTCGAACGCGTACCTGAGCGAACTCGAGCGAGGACGACACGAGCCGTCGCTGAGCGTCCTGCGGGCGATCGCTTCCGCACTGGATACTCCTCTCGGCCCGATGCTCGTGCGGGCCGGGGTACTGGACGACGGTGAGCAGAGTGATCGTCCATGCGATACCGAAACCGCCATCGAGCGGGACCCTGCGCTCAGCGAGCCGCAGCGCTTCGCACTGTTGAGCGTCTACCGAAGTTTTGTTCCCCGGGGTCGGCGGAGCTGATTGACATATAGATCGCCGCTCTATATATTGAGCGGATGGTCGGAGTCGACTGGCGCAAGCTGTATGCCCAGAACCAAGCGGCGATCGCTGCTTCCGGTGTACGGCCGCCGGCGCCGCCGCTCGTCGAGCTGCCTACGGCGCTCGCGTCTGATGAGCGCACGACAATCCCTCGTCATCCCCCGCTCATGCCTCGAGGACATAGGGCGCCCGCTGACCCACATCGCCATCAACCCGCCGCCGGCTCTGCCCGGCGCCGGGAGTCGCACGCCAATGATCACGTTCTCGTGCACGTACCCCCTGATCTGGATCCCTCCGTGCCGGTCGCCGCGGTGTGCATGCTTCACGGCTGCACACAGGACCCCTCGATGTTCGCTGCCGCCACCGCGATGAACATCACCGCCGACCGCCACGGCTTCGTGGTCATATACCCGGGTCAGGAGCGCGCCCGCAACGCGCAGGGATGCTGGAACTGGTTCCTGCCCGCACACCAGCATCGCGGGGCGGGCGAGCCGGAGCTCATCGCCGGCATCGCGCGCCAGCTCATGGCGAACGAGTGCGGGCAAACTCTCGATCCGGCTCGGATGTTCGTGGCCGGGCTATCGTCGGGCGGGGCCATGGCGCTGATCCTCGCCGCGTGCTACCCGGATCTGTTCGCCGCCGTGGCAATCCACTCCGGCCTGCCATACCGCTCGGCCGACGATGTGGCCTCCGCCTTCGCCGTGATGGGCCGCGCGGATGCCACTCGCGCGCACAACGGGCGCGCCATTTATGCGGCGATGGGCGACCACGCCCGACCCCTCCCGAGCCTGGTCATCCACGGGACAGCCGACCGCACGGTGGCACCGGAAAACGCACGGCGCATCCTCGCCCAGTTGATGCACGCCAACCATCTCGCCGCACCCGAGACCTGCCGGCACGACCCCGCCAGACCAAGCATTTCACAGCACGAGCGCGCCGGCGGCGGCCTAACGTACACCCACGACCGATGGCTCGACACGCACGGCACGCTCATGCACGAATCCATCGAAGTCCAAGACCTCGGCCACACCTGGTCAGGCGGCGTCCCCGGCGGCTCCCACACCGACCCCCGCGGCCCCTCGGCCAGCGAGGCCATCTGGGCGTTCTTCTCCCAGGTAGGCCGCGCACCTGCGCCAGCAGCAGCCTACGCGACCAACCACACCAGAAGTCGAGCGTGAAGACGTCGCTGCGCGAGCAAAGCGCGAGGCAAATGCGGCTCACAGCTTAGGTGGGGCTCGTCGCGCGCTAGAGAGCCGTCGCGCGTGCAGGGCGGGTCGTATAATCGTGCGATGGCCGCCGCCCCCGCCGGTGAGGTTCGGGTCTTTGATCCGCATCCTCTGAACTGGCTCTTCATCACGTGGAACACGATGGAGGAGCCGGTGCGCACGGACCACGAGGGTTTTCTCGCCATGGCGCTTGCGGAGTCGGCTACGTGGCGAGACGAGCTGACGCTCGAGGTGAAGGTTCGTGCGGGGGCGCGCTTTCAAGACGGCGACTCGTGCACCGCGCACTCGATCAAACAGAACTTTGATGAGGTGCAGCGCTGGGCTGTTCCGCATCCGCCTGGCACCTACCTCAACTTCCATCCCGATGCGCAGTGCGATGTCGAAGACGACCGCACGTGCGTATTTCGCTTTCCCCAGCCTGACGGTCTGGTGTTGGGGAAGTTCCGCGGCTTTCATATCGCCTCGCCCAGCTTCTGGCATACGCACGGCTTCGGTTACAAGAAGACCGGCAGCGGCGAGGGGCATTGGTGAGCGATTGACGCACCGGGCCCGTGGGGCACCGGACCGTTCACACTCACTGAGGGATACAGCACGATCGACACGATCACGGCGATCCAGCAGGTTCGCCCGCAGTTCGTGGCGACGAACATCATCACCGCTGAGGATCGCAGCGAGCGGGTCGTGCTCGAGGTCAACCGTGATCACAACACTGACCGCTGCGCCCGGCTGTCACAGGTGGTATTCCGCAATGACCTATCCCCGGGAAGCGCGCTGGATCTTGTGTGCGACCAGGAGGGCGAGGTTGACATCGTCACCGAAGTCTCGCCGGCAGACGCGGATCGGGTGCAGGATTCTCGTCACGCGCGGCTCGTAACGATCGACGCCAACCGCATCGTTGTGGGGATCTTCAACACGTGGCCCGAGCACGATGGGCTGCTCACCGATCGGCGCGTGCGCGAGGCGCTGAATATTGCTGTGGACCACGACCGCTTGTGCCGCGAGACGCTAAATGGTTATGCCACGCCGCTGGCGTCGCTCACGCCATCGTGGTGCAACGGGTGCTTCCCCGGTGCAGAGCCCCGGCGTCGAGATGCGGACCGCGCCCGCGCGCTGCTCAATGAGGCCGGCTGGCCGGAAGGTCGTCCGCTGTCGATCGCCACGCCGGCGTCACTGGCGGGTGTGGCGGAGGCTGTGGCACGGGACGTTCGGGAGACCGGCTTGACCGTCGACGTCACCAGCGTTCCCGACGATGGCCTAGTCGCCGGAGCGCGGATGTTGATCGAGAAGAAGCTGGTGCCGCCTTGGGATGTTCTGATCCACGCCTGGTTCGATCTTTCAAGCGACCTGCCGCCCGCCGTCGTCCACCGAGAATTCTTCGGTAGCGACGGCGCATTCCGTGCCGGGCCCCCTAATGCTGAGTTCGACCGGCTGTTCGGGGATCTCATGTCCCGTATTGACCCTCAGGAGGCGCGCCAAGGCGCTGAGGCGATCGACAAGTGGTGCTATGACGAGGCCGCTGTGCTGTCACTTTGCGCGCCGCAAGCGCTCTACGCGGTCAATCAGCACGTCGACTTCAAGGCTTATCGCGCGACATTTGAGCTGGCCGACACCGAAGTCTCGGCGGACCACTGGTCGCGCCGCTCCCGATGAGGTCGTAAGCCCCGGTTCGTCGTCTTCGAGTCCTGCTGACCGACGGTGACCGCTCGTCGGGGCGGAGCCTGTGCGGTAGCATCCGGCCGCTGTCCTCCAGCGGGAGGGCGTTCGCAGTGAGCATTGGAAGGCGCGTCATGGGCAGCGGTCGGCACGCGATTCGGTTTACCTACCTCTCGCAGGAAGATTTGCTCGAGGCGGGCTGTCTTGATTTCCGGCTGGCGATGGACGCCGCGGAGTCGGCACTCCTGGCCCATCGGGACGGTGATGTGATCTTTCCGGAAAAGATCGTGCAGATCTTCAAGGACGAGACTCAGGAGCGGATCAATTGCCTGCCCGCGACGCTGCGCCATGAGGGCGTCTGTGGTGTGAAGTGGGTGTCGGTGTTCCCTGCCAACGTGCCCGAGTTCGGAGTCCAGAATCTGTCCGCACTATTCGTGCTGTCCGAGATCGAGAAGGGTTTCCCGTTTGCGGTGATGGAGGGCACGCTCGCCTCCAATGTCCGCGTCGGGGCGATGTCAGCGCTGGCTGCCCGACACTTCGCCCGGGACGATGCACGCGTCATCGGTTTCATCGGAAGTGGCGAGCAGGCCAAGATGAACCTGCTGGCGCTGAAGACCGTCCGCCCCTCGCTGGCCGAATGCCGGGTATCGGCAAAGACCGCCGAGGAGGAGCGTCAGTTCGTTGGCGAGCTTGCCCCGGTTCTTCCGGGCATGGACTTCGCCGCCGCCGAAACCGACGGCGCCTCGGCCATGAGCGACGCCGACATCCTCGTCACCGCCACCAGTGCCCAAGCTCCAATCCTCCAGGCAGCCTGGATGAAGCCGGGATCCTTTTACACCCATATCGGTGGCTGGGAGGATGAGTACGCCGTCGCCAAACAATGCGACAAGATCGTCTGCGACGACTGGGAGACGGTCAAGCACCGCACCCAGACTCTCAGCCGCATGTACAAGGAAGGACAGTTGCGCGACGGGGATATCACCGGGAACCTTGTGGAGTTCGTCGCCGGCGAGAAGCCCGGCCGGGAACGCGTCGACGAGCGCGTCTACTTCAACGCGGTCGGCCTAGCGTACGTCGACGTCGCGATCGCGTTAGCGATGTACCGCCGAGCGCGCGAGCAAGGCAAGGGGCGCGAGCTCGCGATGCAGGAGACCATGCTGTTCGAGCATTCCGATATCGCCGACTACGTGCGGCTGTAGGCTGGATCGACGCCACCGCCGCGTCTGTCCCTGCCTATTCGCGAGCGATCATCGCCGCGGCCTCGCGCTCGAGATCGACGTACGGTTGTCCGCTTACGTCGACGGCGACGGTGTGGATCGTGCCACCGGTGAAGCCCCAGGGGCGTTGGCCGGGGTAGTCGTCCGTGATCGGGCTGATGCTACGCCCGATCGTGAGGTCGGTGCCCGCGACGCCGAACGCCCCTGGTTGGGTCTTGATCCGTCCCTCGCCGACCTTTTCCTCGCCGTGGAACAGGGACAGGATCCCGGTCGAGACGCCGGGTGGGTCCTCGCCGTCTTTGACGAACGACGCGGACAGGATCAGGTTCTGGCCGGTGGGAATCTCGTCGGCCGCGACGATCCGCTGGTCGAGCATGCCGACGAAGTTGTAGACGTAGTGCAGCCGCTCGTCCTTGATGTAGAGGGCGTGCCCGCCAAAGTCGGACCCCTGTGCGAACAGAACGCCGCTCGCCCCCGGAGCGGGGATGTCTACCCACGCTCCGACGATGTAGTCGCGGTTGCGGATGTTGACCGCCTGCGCCTCCGGGACCCCGGCGACGTCGGGGAAATAGGCGTAGCGGTCGCGCGGGCTGGTCAGCTGGGGTCGGGGCGTGTTGAGAATCTCGACCGCAGAGCGGTCGTCGAGCGGGAACGCTCCGTTCGCGCCCGCCTCCGAGAACCACAGGTTGACGAGCTCTCGCACCTTCTCCGGGTGATCGCTCGCCAGGTCGTGCAGCTCCGACGGGTCCGCGTCGACGTGGTAGAGCTCCCAGGTGTCGTCGTTGAAGTCGCCCCAGCCGCTGATCGTCGGATGGGTGGTGACCGCTTTCCAGCCGTCGTGCCAGATCGCGCGCGAACCGAGCATCGAGTAGAACTGCGTCCTGCGCCGGCCAGGGGAGTCACCGTCGTTGAAGCTGTAGCGCATGCTGATCCCATCGAAGCTGCTCTGCACGTGGCCCTTGATCGTTTCGGGCGCCTGCACTCCCAGGCAGTCGAGGACCGTCGGCACGATGTCGATCGCGTGGTGGTATTGGTGGCGGATCTCGCCCTGGCTCGTGATCGCCTCGGGCCACGAGATGATGCATGGGTCGCAGCTGCCGCCGTTGAACTCGTACCGCTTCCACATCTTGAACGGGGTGTTGAACGCCATCGCCCACCCGTTCGCGTAGTGGTTGTAGGTCTTCGTGCTACCGAGGTCGTCGAGCAGCGCGAGGTTGGACTCGATGTCGTCGGGGATCCCGTTGAACAGCTTGTTCTCATTGACCGAGCCGTTCGGCCCGCCCTCCCCGCTGGCGCCGTTGTCCGACACCAACACGATCAGCGTGTTGTCGATCTGGTCGGTCTCGTCGAGGTAGGCGAGTAGCCGGCCGATCTGATCGTCGGTGTGGGCGAGGAACCCCGCATACACCTCCGCCATCCGCGCGAACAGCCGTTTCTCTTCATCGGAGAGCGAATCCCACGGCCGGGTGGCGTCGACGCCGGGGAATGGCTTGCCGTCGGGGCCCGTGCGCGTCTGCGGGGTGCCGATCGGGTTGATCGGAGGCACTTGCGTCTCCGGCGGGACGATCCCGAGCTGCTTCTGGCGCGCGAGGGTCTGCTCGCGCATCGCCTCATAGCCGGCGTCGAATCGGCCCTTGTACTTCTCGATCCACTCCTTCGGGGCGTGATGCGGGGCGTGACAGGCGCCGGGCGCGTAGTAAAGGAAGAACGGCTTGTCGGGCGCCACCGCCTTGGCGTCCTTGATGAACTCGAGCGCCTTATCGGTGAGATCGACGGTGAGGTGGTAGCCGTCCTGCGGCTGGTAGGGCTGCTCGACCGGATGGTTGTCGTAGATCAGATCCGGGTGCCATTGATTGGTCTCGGCGCCGAGGAACCCATAGAAGCGCTCGAATCCGCGGCCCCCCGGCCAGTTGCGGCGCGTCGCGGCCAGGTGCATCTCATCGGTCGGACACAGGTGCCACTTGCCGGTCAGGTATGTGTTCCAGCCCAGCTCGCCGAGGATCTCGGGCAGCATGCCGTTCTCGGGCGGGACAGTGCCGCTCGCGTTCGGAAATCCGATCGCCGCCTCGGTGATGCAGGCCATGCTGTTGCGCGTGTGGTTGCGCCCGGTGAGCAGACAGGAACGAGTCGGCGAGCACAGTGCGGTCGTGTGCCACTGCGAGTAGCGAATGCCCTGGGACGCAATCCGGTCGATGTTCGGCGTTTCGACCGGCCCCCCATAGCAGCCCATAGCGGAGAACCCGACGTCGTCGAGGACGATGTACACGACGCTCGGAGCTCCGTCTGGGGCTTTGGGCGGCTCGAACGGAATCCAGTCGGGCTCGGAGTCGCGGATGTCTACATTGATGACTCCATTGAACGCGCTGCTCATGCGTAACCTCGGTTTCTCCGTGTACTTAGATGGGTTAGGGCTCACCGTAAGTTTCGCCGCCCGCGAGCAGCTACGGGTCATCCCAATCGGGTGACCCGGCCTGCTCGGAGAAGAACCCCTCACCCAGATCGGCGTCGGATATCGGTGGCGCGTGTTCGCTCACGGCTGGCCGGATCGCGTCCGGGCGGACTGGCCGGCGGCTTCGGGGGCCCCGGGGCGACTGCAGCGAGGCTGTTCAGGACGAGTCCAAGGCTGGCAATCCGCTCGAGCAGCGAGTGCAGGTGGGCGGCGTCGATAACCGCACCAGTGATCTCCGTGATCCCGTCATGGGCGCAGATCGTCATTCCTTCAAACGCCGACGCGTAGCGCGCTCCGAGTTCTCCTCTAACCACCAGTCGGTACCGCTGAGACATACCGCCTCCAGCTTGCCTGACGGTGCCTCGGGTTTGGGCCGCGTCGAGCCTGGATCACCCGGGTGATTGACTTCGGTCGAGCAGGCCGAGCGCTTCCGCGCGGGCGACCGCCTCGGCTTGCGAGGTGGCGCCCAGCTTTCGGTACAGCTCGCGCGTGTGGCTCTTGACGGTGTTCAGCGAGATGTAGAGCTGCTCGCCGATCTCGCGGCGAGACAGACCCGCGGCTAGGCCTCTGAGCACGGCGAGCTCGGCCGGAGTGGGGTCCTCGATCACCTCGCGGTGGCTGACGTGCGCGCGTGCCGCGGCGAGGCTGTGCTCGACGGCGGCCGCGGTTCCCGGCAGCCGCCCGGGGTCCGGGAACTCCGCGATCATCCGTTGCGCGTGTTGTAGGTCGCGGGCGGCGCGCGCCAGCCGTGACCGCGCCACGCGGACCTGGGCGAGTATGAGCAGCGCGTGCGCGTGCCCGACGGTTGGCTGGGGCGAGCGTCGCAGCTGCTCCCCTCGGGCCGCCTCGCGTTCGGCCTCGTCGAGGCGCCCGGTCGCGGCGCACGCCAACGCAAGCCCTAGATGCGCC
>JAFASF010000100.1 GCA_019244745.1 Solirubrobacterales bacterium
CAACCTCGCATCAATTCGCGTCGCCGAGCGGGTCGGAGCGATCCGCCGTGAACCCACTAGGGTCGAGCACGACAGACACGGTGTCCCGCGGACGCTCGCGGTGTTCGTCGCGAGGTTATGAACCGTGCCAGACCGTCTCGACATCCGCCGCACCGATCTCGAGGGGACCGTCGTGCGAGCAAGGTAACGGTGGCTCAAGGACGAGAAGGGCTATGGGCGCATCACGGCCGACGATGGCGAGGTGCTGTTCATTGACTTCTCAGCGATCTAGGTGGAGGGCTACCGGACGCTGGAACCCGGTCAGCGTGTGACCTTTGTCTGGAACAGCGGAATTCAAGACCACGGCCCTCGCGGGGCTGACTCGATCCGCCGGGAGTCCTTGTGACTGGCGATTCCCAGACTGCTTCGTCGTCCTCGCGGCCACCTAGCCGCGATTATTGCTTCAGGTCCTGGCTGGCGGGAAGCAGCAGCACGCTGGCGAGCACAGTTCGGACGTCCGGAGGTTCGTGATCCCGGATGGACCCAACCGAGCGTCGGGTTACGAGCCTCGCTCTGGATCCGAAGGAGCTGCACTTGGTTGCCGCCGCTCGCGACGATCGTGGGGTCGGCCGTCTCCTCTTGTCCAGAGCTTGCGGCGCCTGAAGAGCCTACGTGCCGGCATAGTGTTGGCCGCGCAGTAGACCGACGCGACGATGCGACGCTACTAGGCCGTCGGCGCCGCGTCGTGGTCGAGCGCGTAGGCGATTGCCTGTTCGGGGCTCATCCGCCGCCCCTCCTCCCAGATTCGCTGGGTCTCCTCCGCCCCGAGGGTGTGCTCGGCTTCGGCCCGGACGGCTTGCCCGCGGCGTTCCAGCCAAGCGGGAGGCCTGCCGCCGCCGGCCTCGCGTATCGCAGCGCACGCTCCGACCAGGCGGACAGCTCGCCGTGGATCTTCCTCGAGGGCAAGCCTGGCCAGGGCTTCCACCCCAGTCCCTCGGATAGGACCGAGGGCTTTCGTGCCCACCGCGCGATCCAGCTGCGTCACGGCGAGCTCGGGAGTGCCGAGGAAGATCTCGGCCCATCCCAGGAACAGACGCGCAAAGCCCTCCCCCCAGGGATCCTTGAGCTCTTCGGCGATCGCGACGGCCCGCCGCAGTGCATCTTGTCCCTCTCGCATCGTCTCGGCCCGCTGGGTCAGAACGACGCCCAGGAAAACCAGGGAATGGCAGACGCCGAGGCGATCGCCGAGTTGCTCTTGCAGTTCGAGGCTCCGTCGCGCCGCGTCCGATCTCGGTGGATCCAGGTTGAGCTCGACCCATCCTCGCCACAGCCAGGACCAGGCCTCGCCAGTCTCGTCGCCAAGTTGGGTGGCCAGCTCCAGACTCTCGTCGACGAGCCGGCGAGCGATCTCAGGGGCCTGCTGCAGTTGGGCCAGCGCAGCGGCAGTGTTTAGCGCCCGGACACGATGATGCGCTCGCTCACTTGCCGATGCGAGCGCCTCATCCAACCACCGGCGCCCTTCGGTGATGTTGCCGGCCAGCCAGAGCTGCTCGCTAGCGGCGGCCAGTCTCAACATGCCATCAGGGTCGGCTATGCGGGCAAATCCCAACGCCGCGCGGATATTGTCCTGGTGCGCATTGATCGCCTCGAGCTCGACCTCGATGCCGGTGGTCTGACGTCGCTCGTGAGCGTCCTCCGCGAGCTCCAGAAAATGGGCGAGGTGACGGCGACCCAGGCTCTCCCGCTCGCCGGCGGCGCGAAGTCGCTCCGCGGCATAGTCGCGAAGCGTCTCGAGCATTCCATAGCGGGTCATGCCAGCCAGGTGTGGCTCGGCCGCGACGAGTGATTTGGCCACCAGCTCGCTAAGCACCTCGAACACCTCGTTAGCTTGGAGTGCGTCGTCGGCACAAACGCTCTCCGAGTCGGGCAGCGTCCATCCCCCAGCGAACACCGAGAGGCGGCGAAACAGGACGTGCTCGGATTCGGTCAGGAGCTCGTGGCTCCAGTCAACCGTAGCTCTAAGGGTCTGATGACGAGCCATCGCATCACGCCCTCCCCCGGTCAGCAGCTCGAAGCGGTGATCGAGCCGCTGCAGGATGTCGGTCGGATTGAGTGCCCGCGTTCGGGCCGCCGCCAGCTCGATGGCGAGGGGAATCCCGTCTAGGCGCCTGCAGATGCGCGTCACGCTGTCGGCGGTGGCTGAATCGAGACAGAATCCAGCGCGCGCGGCGCTCGCTCGTTCGGTGAACAGCCGGACGGCTGCACAGCTACCGAGCTCCCCGGCCGACAGCGGGGTGTCGGCGCTAGGCAGCTCGAGGCCCGCAATCGGCCAGGAGACTTCGCTGGCGAGCCCCAGGGGTTGACGGCTGGTGGCCAGGATCGTCACGCGCTCGCAGGTACTGAGAAGCTCGTGAACGAGCTCCGCGCACGCCTCGACGAGGTGCTCACAGTTGTCGAGCACGATCAGTAGGCGCATTTTGTGTAGCGAGCGCCTGAGCGCCTGCAGCAGCGACCCGGCCTGGGCGCGTATCCCGACGGCGGCCGTGATCGCGCTCGCTACCAGAGCCGGATCGGTCAGCGGGGCGAGCTCAACCAGCCATACGCCGTCCCGGTAGTCGGGGAGGGCCTGCCTTGCGACCCGCAGCGCAAGTCGCGTCTTGCCCGAGCCGCCCGCGCCGGTCAGAGTGACCAACCGATTGCGCGAGAGCAGCGTAGAAACCTCAGCGAGCTCGCGTTCGCGCCCGACGAACGACGTAAGCTCCACCGGGAGGTTGTGCAGGTCCTTAGGCGCTGCGCCCTCGTCCAGGAACTCAAGCGCCGGATCGTGCTCGAGCACCCGCTGCAGGAGTGCGCGCAGTGGAGGTCCGGGCTCCATGCCGATTCCGTCGACCAGCGCTTGCCGAGTCGATTGGAAGACGCGGCTGGCATCCGCCTGCCGGCCGCAGCGGTAGAGAGCGAGCATCAGCTGGCCCGCCAGCCGTTCGCGGAGGGGATGCTCCGCGACCAGGCCCTCGAGTTCCGCGGCCGCCTCGACGTGCCGGCCGAGAGCGAGCTCGCACTCCAGGCGATCTTCGACGGCGCTGAGTCGCATTTCCTCGAGCCGAGCGACGTCGGCGCTGGCAAACGACTCGTAGGCGAAATCGGCCAGCGCGGGCCCTCGCCATAGCCCGAGCGCTTCGCTGAACCGTTCGGCGGCGAGCGCGGGATCCTTGTCCATCGCGGCCCGGGCCTGGCCGAGCAGCTGCTCGAAGCGGACTAGATCGAGAACGTGACCGTCGAGCGGCAGGAGGTATCCCGGCGAGCGGGTGACCACCACCCGCGCCACGTCACCGCGGGCCCGCTCGGGTTCGAGCGCCCGGCGAAGAGCGCTCACGTGGGCCTGGAGCGCGTTGGCAGCGCGCTCCGGGGGATGCTCGTCCCACAGCGCGTCTATCAGCTCATCCGTGGGGACGACGCGGCCCGCGCGCAAAAGCAGGATGGCCAGAAGAGCTCGTGGTTTAGCGCCGCCCACCGCCAGCTGCCGCCCATCCCGCCACACCTCGAGCGGACCTAGAAGCCGAAACTCGATCACCGACATCTTTACCCCGGTCCCGGGGCTCAAGGCTACCGGCTGAAACCGAGCTGAGCGCGAGGTCCGTGGTGGCTTCAGCCGAATATCAGTGGGTCATCAGAGGCCTGGCTCACGATCCCGGCGTGATCCAGCTGAAGGAGGCAACGGTTATGTCCAAGCAGAACGATGTACCGGTTGCGATAGTCGGCGCCGGGCCGACTGGGGTATTGCTCGCGATCGAGCTCGCACGGCGCGGGGTCGGGGTGCGGGTGCTGGACAGGCAACTCGCGCGCTCGCCGGAGTCCCGCGCCATCGGGATCCATGCCAGGACACTCGAGATCTTCCACCAGCTGGGCATCCTCGAGGAATTTCTCGACCTCGGCCACCGGGTCGACGGAGCCATGTATCACACACGGGCGGGTCACAGTATTCGGGTCCGCTTTGGGCGGATCGATTCGCCCTACCCGTTCATGTTGACGCTCAGCCAGGCGGAGACACAGCGCATCTTGGACGAGGAGCTCGAACGCCTAGGCGTGACGATCGACCGCGGGGTCGAGGTCGCCGGCATCAACGGCGATGCCTCGGGTGTGGAGCTGGTGACCGTGAGTGCCGATCGCTTGCGCGGGCGGACTCTGCATGCTGACTGGCTGATCGGATGTGACGGGGCGCGCAGCATCGTTCGTCGCAGGCTGAACGTGTCCTTTGACGGCGACGACTACGGACAGGACTGGCTGATGGCGGAGGTGAGCATTGATTGGCCGCTGCCGCACGATCACTTCCACGTGTTCGCGTACACACCTTCGGTACTGCCAGCGTTCCCTCTGCCATCTCGTCGGTGGCGCGTATTCGTGCCCCAAGTCCCGGATCGGGCGGTGGCAGAGCGCGAGGCTCCCACGATGGAGGAGATCGAGGGGCTCGTGGCAGAGCGCGGGCCAGACGGGATAAAGATCGGAGACCCAACTCTGCTTGCGGCATTTCGCTGCTACCGGCGCCACACCAAGATCATGCGTTCAGGCCGCGTGTTCCTCGCCGGAGACGCCGCCCACGTCCACAGCCCCGCCGGCGGCCAGGGCATGAACACCGGCCTGGGCGACGCGTTCAACCTCGGCTGGAAGCTCTCCTTGGTCGTCAAGGGACAGGCAACGACCGATCTTCTCGACACCTACCAGCGCGAGCGAGTGCCGATCGCCGAAGGGGTGCTCGGACTTACACATGCGCTTGTGAGGACGTTCACCTTGCCCTCGTGCGCCGAACGCTGGCTGCGTGACAGGCTCCTTCCGGTGGCCTCGCGGATGCCTGTCGCTGAGCGGCGCTTCGTCAACCGGATGGCACAGGTGTCGCACAACTACCGGAACGGCCCTCTCAGCACTCGCAATGCTCGCCCACTGTCAGAACCGGTCGTTTCCGGCGAGCGCCTGCCGGACGTGGGTGGGCTCGAGCGCGGTGGCCGGGCCGTTCGCACGCTCGACCTTCTCGGCTCGGGCGCCCACACGCTGCTGATCCTGAGCGGCCACCGAAACGGCCTGGCACTGGCTGACGAAACGGCCGCACGCTTCGCCCGTCGGGACGGCGCGATACGAACGATCACCGTCGCTCCGGGTGCTGACCCCCACCGCCCCGACGTAGTGGCCGACCCACGGCTTCATGCTCACCGCCGCTACCGAGCCCGACGAGGTCGGCTCGTGCTCGTTCGGCCCGACGGATACGTCGCTTGTAGCGCACCGCTCACCGGCGCCGAGCTCGTCGAGAAATACCTCGAGCGGCTGAGCAGCCGTCCGGATAACGGACGCGAATGCCGTCGAGCGACAACGTCGGCACGACGCACACGGGCTCTTGCTGGAGCGACGGACTCCGACGTGACCGCTGACCAAGCTCTGCGGGCACTCGCCCCGGCTGTATGCGTCACTCGCGACGCTCGTAGACATGGGCCAAGAGAGCCGCAGCAGTCGTCGTCGACGACATAGCCAGGCGGTTCGTCACCTACGTCGTGTCGCCGAGGGTGAGCGATGGGATTCGAACCCACGACCGCCTGGACCACAACCAGGAGCTCTACCAGCTGAGCTACGCCCACCGTGGAGGGCTTGAATCTAGCAGCGGAATAGGGTCTGTCTACGGTCGCCGGCGCCGCGTCTCGATCGCCCGGATCTCCTTCAGCACCGCCTGCAGCCCCTCGCGGTAGCCGCGCAGATAATCGTTCTCGTGCTCGGACTCGAGCACGCTGTGGCGACTGAGCGACTCCAGGCAGTAGCGGCGGACGTCCTCGAGGTTGTTGCTGATGCGAGCCGCCTGCTGCTGGGCGCGCCACAGAGCAGCGCGGCGGCCGCTCGCCAGCGCGCTCTTACCGTCGCCGTCGAGTCGCGCCAGCCGCGCTCTGATCGCAGGTATCAATTCCATTGCCAGCATCGGTGCCTTCCGCGCCTGATTGTCGCGCCGTGGCAGCGACTAGGCCAGAGCAGCAACGAACGCGCGGACACGGACAGCCTCGTGGCGAGCGGGATGATCGCCGCAGACGCGCTGGCGCTCAAGGTCGCGGTGGCTGCGCTGGGTCCCCCTGAGGACCCCGGAGTTCTGTCGGCGAGCGCCGAAACCCGGGAATTGCGATCACCGCGTAGTGCAAGGTGATGATCCGCTGACCGAGCGCCGGGGATGCCGCGAGCGCCGCCCGGATCGCCCATTTGGCGTAGCCCGTCGCCTTTTCGGCGAACGTCTCCCTTCCGAACGTGTGAACCGCCGGCGGCAGCGGATCGAAGATCTCGCTTTGGACGCGCCAGCCCGCGCCGGCGATCATCCCTCGGATATTGCCCGCGGTGAAGCGGTGCAGATGCCCCGCGGCCTCGGATGCCGCGCGAGCCGTCCGGCGCCGCGCGGACACGTTGCGCTCGAGCGGCACCTCGATGATCGCCGCCCGCGCCACCCTGAGCACCTCGCGCAGCAGCATGTCAGGCTCGGGAACATGCTCGAGGACGTGCGTCGCGACCGCCAGGTCGTACTCGCCGTCGGCGGCGGAGATGTGGCGGCCGTCGAAAACCCGGGCCCGGGCGATCTCCGCCCGGGCCGACGCAAGACGCACCGCGGACGATGAGATGTCAAGGCCGATCCGGGTGCCGCCGATCTTCCTGCGGCCGAGCTCTCTCAGAACCGCTCCATCGCCACACCCCACTTCGAGGACTACGTTCGGAGCCTGGATTGCGCCTCGCTCGATCAGCGTGGCGATGTGGTTGGCCTTGGTCACGGCGCCGAGCTCGCGCCAATTACTCCACTTCGCGCTTTGTGGCCCTGCCGAATAGCACTCTTCGTAGAAGTCGTGGATGTCCTCGGCGCGCAGCGGCATTCGTCGGCGGAGTGTGAACCATCGCGACCGAACCCTCCCCAGCGAGCACTTGCAGGTACCCGTCGTACTACTCATGTTGTCGATCCGCTGCCAGATCGCGTGACGCTGATCGGCGACGGCGCGCCGAGCGCTCTGCGCGGACGTGTCGTCCAGGTCGATGGATGGCGTCATGTCGACGGGGCGCTGTGTATCCGGTGTCGAACGAGCGATGGCGCGCGAGCGCTGCTGCCGGCGGCGTGGACCGACCTTCCGCGCACCACGATCGCGGTCGAGCGTGCCGCGGTCGTGGGTTTGATCGCCTCACCGGCTGGGTGGCGGCGGTTTGAGTTGGTGATGGCGGGTGTGAAGGAGCGGCGTCCGGTCCGGTCACGAGTGTCCCGCGAAAATGCGGGAGGTTGCGATGTCGGGTCAGTTGGCGCTGTTGCTGGTCGAGGAGCGGCTGGTGCCGACGACGGTGTGGGAGACGTTGCCGCCCGAGGTGCGGGTGAAGGTCACGATCATGCTGGCGAGGCTTTTGGCGGCGGCGATCGAGGTGGCGCGCGATGAGTGAGTTCTCGAAGATCACCGAGCGCCATCGGCAGCGCCGCGCCGTCGTTTATGTTCGGCAGCCGACGCCGGGGCAGGTGGGGCACCAATCGATGGATGCGCGCCATATGAATCCGCCACCCTCCGCCTTCGATCGATGGCCCTCGGCCGCTTGCACCCGCTGGTGCTCGGTGAGATCCTTACTGCGCGGGATCGGAACAGCGCGGAGTTAGGGAGGTCGGGGATGGGCGCGACGGATGGCGAGCGGGGCATACGCGAGCGACGGCGAACCGGGCTTGGCCGATCGGGCGATGGGGACCGAATGTCGCATATGGTGGCGCCGACACGCATACGCAAGAGGACTGGGGGTGGGTTGATGCCTGCAGGGACGATCGGAAAATGGGGGTTTAGCATTCGCCGCTGCGCCGCGCTCATTGCGTTAACGGCAGTGGCAGTCACGGCCGGTTGGCTGGAGGTTGGCGCTACGCCGGCCGTAGCGGCGACTCAAGGTGCGAGTAGCGATCGGGGCGTCTCCGAGGTCACGACCCGCGGGGCCATGGTTCCAAGCAACCGGTTCACCGTCTCACACGTTCAGATTCACCTCCGCGACGGAGCGGTCACCCTATGGGTGTCGGTACCGGGGCGGGGCACCCTCGATGTGCTCGAGACCGCTTGGAACGACGATTTCGCAACTACGGCCTCGGTCCTGCACGCGGCTCCCGGGCGGTTCGTGTTCGCCCGTCTTCACGCGACCGTCTCGCGCGCGGCCACTCTGCATCTCAGGGTGAAGCCCGACCAGCGAGGTCGCCGCCTCGTGCGAGCTCACCGCTACCGGGTAACCATACGTCTGTGGGTGACCTTCACGCCTATGGGAGGTCAGTCTCGAAGCGTTGGCCTCTACGGCCTCAAGCTGACGCCGCCGCGCCGGTCTCTTCAGGCGCAGCCGCCCTTTGTCATGCGTGCCTTGGGCGACTCGGTCACCGCCGGGTTTGGCTTCTTCTCCGATGGCACCGAGATGTCAGCGCTGCAGCTGCCGTACTGTATCCCGCTCGACACCCAGATGAACGATCGTTGCTCGTCGAATTCGCCCAATGGGCCGGGTCAGACGGATCCCGTCCGGTGGTCGCCCGACTACGGCCTCGCGAACGACGTCTCGTGGGCGGCGCAGGCAGCTCAAACCTTCGGTTTGAGCGGCACCCACGAGTTCCAGAATCTGGCGGTAAGTGGCTCGGCGCCAGCCGATTGGGCTCCCGGTGGCTATCTGAACTCCACCCTCGGGCAGATCGTCCGGGACGATCCAGACCTCACGGTGATGACGCTCGGAGCCAATCCTCTACTGTCGATCTTCCTGACCGGCTCAGGTGCATGGTGTGCATTTACCCTGACCGACGCGGCACTGCGGGCATGCGTGCAGCAATACATCGTGGCCCAGCGTATCGGACCGCTCGTTACCGAGGTGGTGCGTCAGCTCCTGGCAGCCCAGAACAATCACATCGTCGTGTCGCTCTATCACCTTGCGATTCCATCGCTCACCCTGTTCAGTGCACGCGACGTTCAGATCATGTTCGGCGAGTTCAATGCCGCGATCAAAAGCGCCATGGTCGCCCTTCCTTCCTATGGCTCACGCGTGTTCGTGATCTCCCCGCCTCCGTTCTTTATCGGCCGAGCCCCAGGGGCGTACATCTGCCCGACGAACCGCGCCGCCGTCGACGGCCCCAGTCACCAGTCGACCGTGAGCCAGGATTTCCTCAGGCTCGACCCGTTCCTCTCGTTCTGCCCCGGTCCTCCGTGGATCATCAGCGCCGACACTGGAATTCATCCCAACCGGACAGGCTACGAGGAGTTCGCGTCGGCCCTGGTGAATCTGGTTCGAGGAAAGAGTTGGGCGCCTCCCGGTTTTGGACGTCCTTCGGGTGGTCGCGGCTAAGGGGGTGTAAAACGACCACGCGACAACACGACGACAGATGATGTTCTCCGGCACCGGCGGTTCGCTCGACCGCTACCGCGTGAGCGGCGCGTTCCGGGAGTACCGCAGCCGGCCTCGCGTGACCGCCTGATCTGAGGCTTCACCGAGCCGCGAGTGAGACGCAGACGGGCTGCGGCGGGCTGCTTCGAGCGGTCGCGCCTCGACGAGTCCGCGAGATCCCCGGTGAGGCAGTTCCCGTACGAGGGAAGACTGGAGGCCAGAACAGATGTCGAGCAAGGTCAGCAACGCGCAACGGTGGGTGTCGTGTCTAGTCGTCGACTTTGCCGGCACCCTTGCGGGATGTGGCGGAGGCAGCGCCTCCAAGGCCGTCATGACCGCGACGCCATCGGTAGGCCTGTGGGACCAGCCGCGAACGATCGTGATCTCGCACCTCGCACCGGGCAGGTGGTGACGGTGAGGGCGCGTACGCCGCGGCAAGCCGGGGTCTGGACGGCCAGCGCGACGTTCAAGGTGAACGACCGAGGGATGCGCTGGTTCCGCGCGATGCGTGACTGCTGGGCGATCTGTCCGCATCACCGTGCGGAACACAAAGCGCGTCTCCGGTGCGCGCACGTCAAGCGAGCACCAGCTCTGACGGAAGAATCCGCCTGGGTGGCCTGACACGCGGCCGAGCGACACGAGAACGCAACAGCATCCGGTAGTGGTTCGGGAGGACCAGCGAAGAACATGAGATGCCGCCACGCGTGGCTCGCGCTAGAAGTCGAGAGCGCATTGTGCAGCCGACCCTGTCTGCTGTCCCACGTGCGGCCAGAAACGCGGAGGTACGATCTTCAGGAGACAAGCGATCAACCGGGGGATCAAGATGGAGCAATCCTGGGAAGAGGCGCGTGCCCAGTGCCAGGCGGCGCTCGGAGAGTTGGTGGAGGGCAAACCTGAGGCGTTCAAGGCGCTTTGGTCGCATGCTGACGACGTGACGATCATGGGTGCGTTCGGGGGATTCGAGCGCGGCTGGGAGAACGTTGCCCCGCGGCTGGATTGGGCGAGCGCGGGGATCGACGCCACCGAGCGCCATGTCGAGAACCTCCTCACTGTGGTCGGTCAAGATCTGGCCTGCACGGTGGATCTCGAGCACATGGAGCGGACCCGTGATGGGCGCACATATCACCGTGTGCTGCGCTGCACCCAGGTCTACCGACTCGAGGGCGGGAGTTGGAAGGTGATCGTCAGACACGCCGACGAGCTGCCGGAGAGAGATCCGCAGCAGCATTAGGCACCTCAGCGGGCACGATCGCCTTCCGCGGCTGAACAAGCGCCGCGCAGGCGCGGCCGCCAACCTCCGCCGCAGCCTGAAAGCAGAACCGCGCCGTTCACGTCCCGAGTGCCCCGAATTCGCCAAATCGAAGAGCGAGAGCATCACGCGCCCAACCACAGCTGTCAGGGCTGCAAGACTCAGGCGATTCGCTCCATGGCGGCTCCGAACAAAGCCCGCAACAAGAGGTCCACCGGCCCCCGATTTTCGATCCACCTCGATCCCAAGAGCCACCAATCTCCCGGTCTGAGCGCGATCACGGCGACGGCTTGACCGAATGACCACATGGTCCGTTTTAACGGAGGCATTGTGAAGCCATCCTCTGGAGCAGCGCGAGCTACAGATACCGATAGAACGCCCCCGGCAGGACTCGAACCTGCGACCCGTGGCTTAGAAGGCCACCGCTCTATCCAGCTGAGCTACGGGGGCTCGGCTATGAGTCAATCGGGGCGCCCGGATTTGAACCGGGGTCCTCACCGCCCCAAACGGTGCGCGCTACCAGGCTGCGCCACGCCCCGAAGGCAGCCCCGAGTCTAGCCGAGCCTCCTCGGGCGATTGATCCAGGCGTGTTAGCGGGCGGGAAGAGCCGTCGAGTAGCCTGCGGCTGCCGTGGCTCAGATCGAACCGTTGCGCGCGCTGCACTACAACCTGGAGAAGACGGGCGGGCTTCAGGACGTCATCGCTCCCCCCTACGACGTTATCGAGCCCGAACAACGAGCGCTCCTCGCTGCCCGCTCGCCCTACAACGTGGTCCGGATCGACCTGCCGGTCGGCGAGCACCCTTACGACGAGGCAGCGCGTCAGTTTGCCGCCTGGCGCGCCGAGGGGGTGATCGTCGCCGATGAGGAGCCCGCCATCTGGATTCTCGAGCAGGACTACACAGGGCCCGACGGCACGGCGCGAACACGGCGGGGCTTCCTCGCGCGCGTGCGTGTGGAGAACTATGGCCCCGGCCGAATTCGGCCGCACGAGCGCACGCATCCCGGACCGAAGGAGGATCGACTCAGGCTGACGCGGGCGACCAGGGCGAACCTCTCTCCCATCTTCTCACTGTTCTCCGACCCGGACGGCGCGGTGGGTGGCGCCCTTGCGCCCACGACCAGGGAAGCGCCCTGGGCGACGGCGACCGACGACGACGGCACCACTAACCGTCTGTGGCGTGTCGCAGCTCCCGAGGCGATCGAGACCGTCAGGCGCGCGTTGGGTCCGGCGGAGCTGCTGATCGCCGACGGTCACCACCGGTACGAGACTGCGCGCGCGTATGCCGAGGAGGTGGGTGACCGGGGTCCCGGCCGGTACGCGTTGATGTGCTTGGTCTCACTCGAGGATCCTGGACTGACCGTCTTTCCCACCCACCGACTCTTGCGCGGCCTACGCCCCGACCAACACGAGACGCTCGCCGCGGCGATCCGGCGGGCCTTCGATGTCGAGCGGCTCGCCAGCGCCGTCGAGCTGACACCGGTAGCGTCCGACAGAGTTCGCTTCGGGTACCTCGATTCCCGTTTCCGCCAGCCCTTCATGCTGACGTTGAAGGACCCTTCGATCGCGGACGCCAGCCTGGCGGGTCACTCCGAGCCCTACCGCCGACTCGACACCGCCGTCCTCGAGGCGCTGATCCTCAAGGGCGCGCTCGGGATGACCGACCAAGACATCGACGATCTCGCAGGGCTCGGCTACACGCGAGACGCCGAGCAGGCGGTCGGGCTCGTCGAGCGGGACGATTTCGACGCCGCGTTCTTCATGTCCCCGATCCCGGTGCAGCGCATCCGGGCGGTCGCGGACGCCGGCGAGAGCATGCCTCCGAAGTCGACCTATTTCTTCCCCAAGGTCCCCACCGGACTGCTGTTCAACTCGCTCGCGGATTAGTGCCAGCGCCGGCGCTACGATGCGGGTTAGGAGTATCTCCGACCAGCAAGGGACCCAAGGACCAGAGCATGAAGGCCATCGCGCACCGTACGGCACGGACAGCATTCACCCACCGAATCGACGTTCGCCAGCACCAGATCATCGCCGACGAGCCACCCGAGCACGGCGGCGACGATGACGGCCCGAGTCCTCAGGAGCTGCTCGCGGCGAGCCTCGCCTCCTGCACCGCGGTGACGATCGAGATGTACGCCAAGCGCAAGGGCTGGGACATCGGCCCGGTCGAGGTTCAGTGCGAGTACACGCCCGCCGAGCGCGGGTGCCCCACGAACTTCAAACTGGTCCTGCGACTGGCGAGCGACTGCACGGAGGAGCAGATCGAGCGCCTACGGGTGATCGCCGCGAAGTGTCCGGTGCACCGGACGCTCGACGGCGAGGTCATCTTCAGCGAGCGCGTTGAGCTGGTAGAGCCCGCGGCGATGTGATCGGCGCATCGCGCACCGGATCGCTACGCGAGGAACTGCGAAGGGTGCTGATCGCTCCCGAAGCGGCCCTCGGGCTGGAAGTGCGCGGCCGAACCGATGCCGCCGTCCTGGTGCCGCTCTACGAGGCGGGCGGCGAGCTGCACGCGGTGTTCACCAAACGCCGCGAAGACCTTCGCCGCCACCCGGGCGAGATCTCGTTCCCGGGCGGCCGCTACGAGGAAGGAGAGCGCGATCTGATCGCGACCGCGCTACGTGAGGCAGAAGAGGAGATTGGACTGCCCCGCGATGCGGTCGAGGTGATCGGCGCGCTACAGCCGACTCCAACGATTGCCACCGGGTATGCGGTCTATCCATTCGTCGGGCTGATCGACGCCGGACGGACGTGGACGCTGAGCGCCCGCGAGGTCGCCGAAGTGATCGAGCTGTCGCTGCCGGCGCTGGCGGCTGGATATGCGCGGCGCCGTCTGGCTCGGCGCGGCCTCCCGATCCGGACCGACACCTACCTCGTGGGGGACCACCTGATCTGGGGCGCGACGGCTCGGATGCTGTCGGATCTGTTCGATCGGATCACGGCGATGCAGAACGAGAACGGCGCCCACCAGCCGGGCGCGAATCGGGCGCCCGGCAGCGGGGCCCGAAAGCTCAGCCCTTCTCGATCGGAACGTTGACCAGGTTGCCCCATTCGGTCCACGACCCGTCGTAGTTCTTGACGTCCCCCTCACCGAGAAGCTCGTGCAGCACGAACCACGTGTGGGCCGAGCGCTCGCCGATCCGGCAGTAGGCGATGATCGGCTCGCCGGACAACACGCCCTTACCTCCGTACAGGTCGCGGAGGTCATTGGCCGACTTGAACGTCCCGTCCTCCTTGACCGCCTGCGCCCACGGGATCGACTTCGCGCCGGGGATGTGCCCCGCGCGCTGCGCGCCTTCGTTCTCATAGCCGGGCATGGCAATCAGCTCGCCTGAGTACTCCTGGGGCGAGCGGACGTCGACGAGCTGGTGGGAATCGCCTAGCGCGGCCAGGACCTCTTCGCGCGTGGCCCTGATGGACGCGTCGCCGGCCCGCGCGGTGAACGCGGTGGGGGCAAGACTCGGAACCTCGGTGGTCGTGGGACGTCCCTCAGAGATCCACCGCTCCCTCGGCCCGTTGAGCAGCTTGACGTTCTCGTGGCCGTAGTACTTCAGGTACCAGTACGTGTACGCGGCGAACCAGTTGTTGCGGTCCCCGTAGAGGATGATCTGGTGGCGGTTCGAGATCCCGTGACTGCCAAATAGCCGGCCGAAGTCCTCGGGCCCGAGGAAGTCGCGCTTGACCTGGTCCTGGAGATCGATCCGCCAGTCGAATCCAATAGCCCCCGGGATGTGAGCTTCGCGGTAGAGGGCGGGATTCTCATCGACCTCGACGATCCTGACCGAGTCGTTGCCCAGTTGCTGCTCGAGCCACTCCGGCTCTACCAGTACGTCCTTTGCATAGTCGGCCACGGCTGTCGCTCCTGTTATTCCGATCAACTTTTAGTTATTTCAGTCTGAATGCGAGTCTAGCGTGTGCCGCGCGGGGGACGACCGGTATTTCGCACTAGATCGGTTGCAAATGGGCGACCGCGCCGGTCACGCTCGCACGAGCACGCGATCGACCGCCGCCGTCGCTGCCTCCAACCAGGCGATCCGGTCCGCGGGGTCGGCCTCGAGCAGGACGTAGGGGATCAGCGAACCGTCGCAGAAATCGCGCACGAGCTCGGAACCGTGCTCGAGCAACGCGGAATCGACGCTGCCCCTGGCTTCGTAGACGATGCCGCGCACCGTGGTGTCGATTATCTTGCCCAGAAGCATCCCGAGACGGCTGCCGTGGAGCACGCCGAGCTGTTCCGGACCGGCGACGGCGGACCCGAGCAGCAAGCAGGCGACGCTGACGTGCTCGAGCGCGGGTATGAGCGTCGCGACCCGATCCGGATCGCCTAGTACCGGCTCGGCCCCGGTCAGCCTGATCTCCTCGAGGCGGTCGGGATCCCGCGTCGTCCCGCGGACGGCACGGCCGCGGGCTATCAGCTCGCGCGCGAGCAGCCGCCCGCGACATCCGCAGCCGATGATCAAGCACCGCGCCACGATTCGAGCCCGCGCGCTCGCGGGCTCAGCGCTCCGCAGAAGGCTTGCCGCCGAACTCGTCGCGCGCCTGCTCGCGCGTGCGCTCAGGCAGCCCGCGCTGTCGGCGACGCGTGTTCGTGACGGCGAGCAGCTCATCCAGCTCGCGGTCGGCGAGATCCTGCTCGTGGCCCCGGCGCGCCTCATGCAGTTCCCGCATCACCCCGTGCTCGTAGTCGGAAGCCGAGACCTCGGGTTCGCCGCGGGCCCGGCGCCTCGCGTTGTGAGCGGCGAGCATCTGCTCGAGGTCCTCAGCCTCGAGGCCTTCACGGGTCTCCATGATCTCGCGCGCCGATTTCAGCCCGAGCTGCTCGAGGCCGGAGCCAGGGTAGTACTTGCCGACCAGCCACACGAACAGTGCGATTACGAGCAGGCCACCCACGAGCACAAGCGCAAAGGGGTCCACGGGCCGTCCAGTCTATTGCCGCCGGCGGGCAGTGTCGAGGCCGCCGAGATGGCTGAATTTGCCGGATTCCACCCAGCCCGCGGCGACGCGCAACTTTCGTCAGTGCCCAGTGTTTTGGAGGCCGATCACGCCACCGCCCGGTAGGGAGCCGGGAATCCGGCGGAGGCGTACACCTACCTACCAAGCTGTGAAAGGAGGCCTCATGCGCCGACGCTTTGCCGTGCTCGCGTCAGTGCTGACAGTCGTTGTTGCTGTGGCCGGTCCGGGGGCAGCCAGTGCCGCGCCAAGGCACAATCACGGCCTGACGATTAATGCCACGCCCAACCCGATCATCACGGGTGACGCGGTGCTGATCTACGGGCAGTTGAACGGGGCGGACTCCGCGGGCAGGACGATCGTGCTGTACCACAGGATCAACCCGCGTCCGTACTTCACGGTCGTTGGAGTCACCAAGACGAACTCGTTCGGATTCTACGAGTTCACCCGCGCAGAGGATGTTGTTCTGACGAATCGCAGCTGGTTCGTGCGCGCTCCGGGGCTACCCGGAAATGTTCACTCGCGCACGGTTCATGAGCGCGTCGCCGCGGCGCTCAGCCTGACCGCGTCCTCGACGACCGGCGACACCGGTCACCCGGTCGTGTTCTCCGGTCACGTGGACCCAGTCGGGTTCCACGTCGGCGAGCCAGTGTATCTCCAGGAGCAGGACTCCTCTGGTGACTGGCACACGCTCAAGGTGGGCCTGATCGGCGGAGGCTCGAACTACTCGATCTCCTATCGGTTCCGAGCACCGGACACGTACACGCTGCGCGTGCTGTTCCGGGGCGATGACCGGAACATCGCCGCGGCTTCCGACAGTGTGTCGGTCGACATCGACCAGACGCAGAATCCGACGTTTACGATCAACACCTCCGATCCGATCATCAGCGCTGGGCAGTCGGCGACCATTTCCGGGGTCCTTTACTACCCGCAGGCAAGCGCCACTAGCCCGCTGCTACCTGAGCCGAACATCGATGTGACGCTGTTCGGTCGCGTGCTAGGTCAGTCCCGCGCGGTCGCGCTTGGGACAACAGCTACCGGAACGAACGGAGGGTATTCGTTCACGGTCTCGCCGCAGAACAACACGGAGTACTTCGTGCGGACGACGTTTGCTCCAGTGCGACGTACCGCGTCGCTGTTCGAGGGAGTCCAGGACGTGGTGACGCTGACGCCGAGCTCGTCGAGCTCGGTGGTGGGTCAGAAGGTCACGTTCACCGGCACGGTCGCGCCGGACAAGGCCGGTCACCTGATCGAGCTGCAGAGGCTCGGAAAGGACGGCGACTTCCACACGGTGGCGATCGGAGTGATCAACTTCGCCTCCGCCTACCGGTTCGGGTGGAGGTTCGGTAACAGCGGTTCCTTCACGTTCCGCACGCGAGTTCCCAGTGACCGTCAGAATGTCAGTGGCGTGTCTTCGCCAGTTACCATCACTGTCGCATTGCCGCCGGTGGCGTCGCTTCCGACGACCAGCTAGCGCCGCACACCGCAACCGTCATTCGCCGGCCCCCGCCCCGCAAGGCGGGGGCCGGCGTCGCTGCGCACGGATGATGCAGCCGCCCCCGGGGCCTCGCGTGCTGCCCCACTCAGCTACCGTCCCGCCATGGACTTCGAACTCACAGATGAGCAGCGCCTGGTCCAGGAGACCGCGCGTTCCTTCACGGACAACGAGGTCGTCGAGCGAGCTCGCGAGAACGATCGAAACGAGCACTTCGACCTCGAGCTGGTCGGCCAGATCGCCAACCAGGGCTACCTTGGCGCGATCGTGCCACGCGAGTACGGCGGCGCCGGCCTCGACTATTTGACCTACGGCCTCGTCGTCGAGGAGATCGGACGCGGCTGCTCAGCCATGCGCACCGTGATCTCGGTGCAGACCTCGCGCGTCTGCTCCTCGATCCTGCGGTGGGGAACCGAGGAGCAGAAACTGCACTACCTCCCGAAGCTCTGCTCCGGGGAATGGCTGGGGTGCTTCGGTCTGACCGAGCCCGACACCGGCTCGGATGCGGCCAATCAGCGCACCCGTGCACGCCGCACCGACTCGGGATGGGTGATCAACGGGGCGAAGATGTTCATCTCTCTCGCGAACCACGCGCGCGTCGCTCTGATCTTCGCCCAGACCGATCCCAAAAAGGGCCATCGCGGCCTCGCGTGCTTCCTCGTCGACGCCGACCAGCCCGGCTTTCAACCGCAGCCGATCCACCACAAGATGGGCTTGCGCGGATCGGACACGGGGGCGATCTCGCTCGACGACTGCCACGCCGCCGGCGACGCGATGCTCGGAGAGATCGGCGACGGGTTCAAGATCGCGATGACCGCACTCGACTCCGGGCGTTACAGCGTCGCCGCCGGGTGCGTCGGGATCTGCCAGGGCTGCCTGGAAGCGTCGGTGAATTATTCGAAGGACCGCGTGCAGTTCGGTCGGCCGATCGCGAGCTTTCAGCTCGTGCAGGAGATGATCACGGACATCAAGCTGCACACCGACGCCGCGCGGATGCTCGTGTGGCGGGCGGCCACGCTCAAGGACACCGGCAAGCCCAACACCACCGAGACCTCGATCGCCAAGCTGTACGCGACCGAGGCCGCCGTGCACTGCGCGGACACCGCGATTCAGGTCCACGGCGGCTCCGGCTACGTCGACGACTATCCGGTCGAGCGTTACTACCGTGACGTTCGCGTCACGACGCTGTACGAAGGAACCTCCCAGATCCAGAAGTTGATCATCGGCCGCGCCCTGACCGGCGTCAACGCGCTCGTCCCAGCTTGAGCCGAGCCGCGCAGATTCCCGATCCGCCCGCGACCATCGGGGTCGCGGGCGCGGGCACGATGGGAGCCGGCATCGCCCAGCTCGCCTGCCTCGCCGGCGCGCGAACGCTGCTCCACGATCCCCTTCCCGACGCCCTTCAGCGCGGCCTGGAGCGGGTGGGCGCCCAGCTCGAGCGCGGCGCCGAGCGCGGGCGCTGGGGGGAGGCCGAGGCGAGCGCGGCCGCGGCGCGCATCGAGGGCGCGCCCGCACTCGAGGACCTGAAGCCGTGCGAGCTCGTGATCGAAGCTGCGCCGGAGCGCCTGGAGCTAAAGCGCGAGCTGTTTGCACGCCTCTCGGAGGATCTCGTGGCCGAGGATTGCGTGCTTGCCACCAACACCTCGTCATTGCTGGTCACCGCGATCGCCACCGCGGCAAAGCGTCCCGAGCGGGTCGTGGGCATGCATTTCTTCAACCCCCCGCCGGTCATGCGCCTGCTCGAGGTCGTCGCCGGCGCCCAGACCTCCAAGCGGGCGCTCGCCGTGGCTCGCGCCGCGGGCGAGGCGATGGGCAAGCATGTCATCGAGGCGGTCGATGGCCCGGGCTTTCTGGTCAACCGCTCCAACCGGCCGTTCGGCCTGGAGGCGCTGAAGCTGCTCCAAGAGCGAGTCGCGCCGCTCGAGGAAATCGATCGCATCTGCCGGATGGGCGGCGGCTTTCGGATGGGCCCCTTCGAGCTGATGGATTTGGTGGGAGTGGACACCGGTCTCGAGGTCTCCCGCTCGTTCTACGAGCAGAGCTTCGGCGAGCCCCGCTGGCGCCCCTCCCCAATCACGGTGCGCACGGTTGCCGCCGGACGCCTCGGGCGCAAATCCGGACGCGGCTACTACGACTATTCGAAAGGCGCCGGCCGGCACCGACCGGAGGATCCACCGCCGCGGCCCGCTGGCCGCGGCGACGGGCTGATCGTGATCGCCGGCGATTCGCCTCTGGCCGTCGAGCTCACCGCCGCGGCGCAGAGCTCCGGCTGGGAGGTCGTCTCGCCCCCGGAGGCAGTCGACCGCGAGCCGCCATTCCTGATCCTCGACCTGGCCGGCGCCGAGGTGCCCGACGTGCCGCTGCAGGGCGGACCGCAGGCGATCTGTTGTGCGGCGGGGTCGCTGGGCGGGCTCGATCCAGCCGGCGGGGCAGTGGGATTCAATGCGCTCCCGCCCCTTGGGGAGGTCTCGCTGGTCGAGCTGACGCGCGGGCCGGACAGCACGCAGGCCGCAGCCAGCGCGACGGAACAGTTCTTCGGCGCGCTGGGCAAGCACGCCGTGTGGGTCCGGGACACTCCCGGGCTGGTGCTCGGACGGATCGTCTGCCAGGTGATCAACGAGGCGGCGTTCGCGCTTGGCGAGGGCGTCGGCAGCGCGGAGGACATCGATGCGGGGATGGTCCACGGGCTGAACTACCCGCGTGGGATCCTCGCGTGGGCGGACGAGATCGGCCTCGATCAAGTGCTATCAGCGCTCGATGCGCTGTTCGAGGAGTTGCGCGAGGAGCGCTACCGCGCGGCGCCGGCGCTGCGCGCGCTCGTATGGGCGGGCAAGCTCGGGCGCCAGACCGGGGAAGGGTTCTTCGCCCACGAGGTGGCGCGGTGAGAGCGGTGACCTTTCACGCCCCCGGGCAGGTCGCCCTCGAGGATCGTCCCGAACCGGAGCTGAGCGAACGCACCGACGCGGTCGTTCGAATCGACGCGACCGGTGTGTGCGGCTCGGATCTCCACATCTACCGCGGCCGGGTGCGGATCGAGCCCGGGTTCACGATCGGACACGAGTTCGTGGGAAAGGTGGTGGCGGCCGGCGACGCGGTGACTCGGGTCAGCCCCGGCGACCGCGTGCTCGGCTGCTTTCACACCGCCTGCGGTACGTGCTTCTTCTGCCTGCGGGGCGCCTACCAGAAATGCGAGCGCGCGCGGACGTTCGGCCACGGCGCCGCGCTCGGCTCGCTCCAGGGCACGCAGGCCGAGCAGGCGCTGGTGCCGATGGCGAACATGACGCTCCGAAAGGTCCCCGACCAGCTCTCGGACGAGATTGCCCTGTTCGCAGGAGACGTGATGGGGACCGCTTACCACGCGATCGCGGCCGGAGAAGTACGACCCGGAGACAGCGTCGCCGTGCTCGGACTGGGGCCGGTCGGGCTGAGCGCCGTGCAGGTGGCCCTCGCCGCGGGCGCGGGGCCGGTCATCGCGATCGACACGGTGGAGGCTCGGCTGGGCGTGGCGCGCGCATTGGGCGCAACTCCGGTGCACCTCACGCACGAGAACCCGCGCGACGCGGTGCTCGGCGCCACCGATGGCCGTGGCGTCGACGCCGCGATCGACGCCGTCGGTCACCCCGATGCGCTCGAACTGGCCATCCGCCTCGCTCGGAACGCGGGCAACGTCGTGGCCGTCGGGGTTTACGCCGAGCGCTGCGAGCTCCACATGGGACTGGTTTGGATCAAGGGGCTCACGCTGAGAAGCGGCCAGGCCAACGTGATCGGGCACGTGGATCGGGTGCTCGGCATGCTCGCCGCGGGAACTCTGGACCCCTCCCCACTCATCACCCATCGCATGCCGCTCGACGAGGCTCCCCGCGCCTACGAGGTCTACGATCGCCGCGAGGCCCTAAAGATCGTGCTCACGCCGTAACTGAACCCGGGAGGTCGCAGATGTCCACCACCACACTGCCGGAACAGCTGTCCGACACGGCTCGCGAGTTCGCCGCGCGCGAGCACGAGCTTCTGATCGACGGCGAGCGCGTGGCCGCCGCCGATGGCCGGACGTTCGAGACGATCGATCCTTCGAGCGCGCGTCCGATCACCTCGGTGGCGCTGGCCGGCCCGCGCGACGTGGATCGCGCCGTGCAGGCGGCGCGTCGCGCGCTCGAGGATTCGGAATGGGCGACGCTCCCGGCGGCCGGACGCGCGCGGCTGATCAACCGCCTGGCCGACCTGATCGAGGAGGACGCCGGTACGTTCGCGCAGCTCGAGGCCCTCGACAACGGCAAGCCGGTCAAGATCGCCAAGGTCGTAGACGTCGACGGAACCGTTCGCTTCTTCCGCCACTTCGCCGGCTGGTGCGAGCGCGTCTTCGGCCGCGTGATCCCCGTGCGCCAGCCCGACATGCTCTGTTACACGCGCAAGGAACCGGTCGGTGTCTGTGGCCAGATCATTCCCTGGAACTTCCCGATGCTGATGGCTTCGTGGAAGCTCGCGCCGGCGCTCGCGGCGGGGTGCACGGTGGTGCTCAAGCCCGCCGAGCAGACGCCGCTGAGCGCGCTGCGGATCGGGGAGCTGGCGCTCGAGGCGGGGATCCCGGCCGGCGTGATCAACGTGCTCACCGGGGCCGGGGAGACGGGTGCGGCACTCGTCGACCATCCGGGCGTCGACAAAATCGCGTTCACCGGATCGACCGAGGTGGGCAGGGAGATCGGGGCCAAGACCGGGCGGGCGCTCAAGCGGGTCACGCTCGAGCTGGGCGGGAAATCGCCCAACATCATCCTGCCTGACGCCGACCTCGACGCCGCGGTCGCGGGGTCGTTCCAGGGGATCTACTTCAACACCGGCCAGGCGTGTAACGCCGGCAGCCGACTGTTCGTCCATCGGGACCAGTTCGACAAGGTGGTCGCAGCCCTCGCCGCGCGCGCGAGCAAGTCCCGCGTCGGCCCCGGGCTCGAGCCCAATACCCATCTCGGACCGCTCGTCTCCCAGGAGCAGCACAAGCGTGTGCTGTCCTACATCGAGGCGGGGCGGGCCGAGGGCGCCGAACTCGTGACCGGTGGTGGTGCGGGGGCAGCCGGCGACGGCTACTTCGTCGAGCCGACCCTGTTCACGACCGGCCGGGACGACCTCAAGATCGCGCGCGAGGAGATCTTCGGTCCCGTGCTGGTCGCGCTCCCCTACGAAACGCTTGAGGAGGTCGCCGCCCGTGCCAACGAGACCGAGTACGGGCTGGCCGCGGGGGTGTGGACGAGGGATATCGGCAACGCGCACCGGTTGGCCTCGATGCTCAAGGCCGGATCGGTCTACATCAACTGCTGGGGAGAAGTCGATGCGGGCGCGCCGTTCGGCGGGTACAAGGCTTCGGGGCTCGGCCGCGAGCACGGCGGCGAGGGGCTCGAGGCGTACCTCGAGACCAAGACGGTGTGGACGAAGCTTGCTTAGGCCGCCACGCCTTCAGCGCCGGCCGCCGCCTCCAAAGGGAACGGGGTGTCCCGCAGGTACCACTCCGCGTCGAGTGCGGCCTGGCAGCCGGTGCCGGCGGCCGTCACGGCCTGGCGATAGGTGTGATCGACGAGATCGCCGGCGGCGAACACGCCGGGCACGTTGGTGAGGGTCGAGGTGCCCCGGGTGACCACGTAACCGCCGGCGTCGGTTTCAACCTGTCCCTGGACCAGCTGCGATTGCGGGTCGTGACCGATCGCGATGAATGCACCGGTGATCGGGATCTCCCGGGTGGAACCATCGACCGTGTTGCGCAGCCGCGCGAGCCCCAGCGAGCCCTCGGCCGCGGGCAGGAACTCGTCGACCACGTACGGCGTGAGCCACTCGATGTTGGGGATCGCCCGCGCCCGCTCGAGCATGATCTTCGACGCGCGAAACTCGTCGCGGCGGTGCACGATCGCGACCTTCGAGGCGAACTTCGATAGGAACATCGCCTCCTCCATGGCGGAGTCGCCACCACCGACGATGATCGTCGGGGCGTCCCTGAAGAACGCGGCGTCACACGTGGCGCAGTAGCTGACGCCGCGCCCAGCCAACTCCAACTCACCCGGAACTCCCAGCTTGCGGTGCTGGGCTCCCATGGCCAGGATCACCGTGCGCGCAAGGCGCAGGTCGTCGCCCAACCACACCTTGTGCAGGCCGCCGTCGCGTGAGAGCTCGATCTTGGTCGCGTCGTCGGTCTCGAGCCGAGCGCCGAAACGCTCCGCCTGATCGCGGAAGTGCTGCATTAGCTCCGGGCCCATGATCGCCTCGGGGAACCCCGGGTAATTCTCGACGTCGGTGGTCTGCTGGAGCAGGCCGCCCCAAGCGAAACCCTCGATCACCAGCGGCTCGAGGTTCGCCCGCGCCGTGTAGAGCGCCGCCGTGTAGCCGGCGGGCCCACTTCCGACGATGATTACGTTCTCTACGCGCTGCTCGGACACTTCATAAAGTATAGCGAGGACGCTCGGTCGGTGTTCCAGTGTTTCAGTTCATCTGGACGCGCCGCCTGACGCCTCGTGCAGCGGGCGCGCCGGGTCGGGGGCGAGCTCCCGACGCCACCGGTTGACGGTCTTTCGCAGTTGCAGATAAGCCACCCCGCCCGGGAGGGTGGGGAGCCAGAAGGCGATCGCGCGGTAGGCGAGCACGGCCACGATCGCAACGTCGACGTTGACGCCGAAGGCCGAGAACGCGCCGATCATCCCGCCGTCGACGCCGCCGATTCCACCGGGAAGGGGAAGCGTGTTGGCGAGCATCCCAACGAAGTAGGCCATCACGATCACCGCCTTGGGCGGCGAGGCGTCGAAGGCGTGGAAGCACGCCCACAGCACAGCGATGTCGAACCCCCACCAGGCCACGGCGCCGAGCACGTGCGGCTCGCGGGCTCGGACGAGATCGATCGCGGCGCGTATGCCGCTCCCCGCCGTCGCCGGCGCCGCGGCGAGCCGCCGGGCGAGCCGCGCCGGCCACCGCCCGCCGCTCGCGCCGCGAGTCACCAGCCGCTCGAAATCCTGCGGCAGCAGCGCGATCGCGAGAAAGACCGCGATCACGACGCCGCCGAAGATGGCCGGAACAACGGTGATCGCGAACGGGGCCGGCCCCGGGAACACGCCCAGGTACAGACCGATGCCGCCGACCACGAGCGCGGCCATGTACACCCCGTAGAGGAGCGCCAGGAACGCGATCATGCGACACGCGACGACCCTCCGCGGCATACCCGAGCGCCGCACCGCCCACGCCGTGAGCGCGATTCCCCCGGCGCCGGCGGCGGCGAACAGCCGGGTCGCGGCCAGCCCCGCCATCGTGATCTGGTAGCTCTCGCGCCAGTGGATCCGGGACGCGCCGCGGGCGAACACCACCCGGAACAGGACCACGTAGCCGGCAAAGGAGCAGATCTCGAGCACGACGGCCAACCCCAGCCACCACCCGTTGCCTTCCTGGATGCGGCTCCACGTCTCGTGCAGGCCGACGAGCTTGGGCAGGACGAAGTACAGAAACGCGAGGCTCGAGACGACGAACAGAACGGATATGAGCAGGCGCCGGCGGGTGAACTGGGTGCGGGGCATCTCCTCGGTGCCGGGGCCAGCACCAGTGTCCGGCGACATTCGCGCCCGCTGCTCGCTGGGGGCGTCGTCGCGCACCTCGTCCTCCTATCCCGCTGTCGTCCGCGCCTCGAGCATCGGCACCCCATCGAGTCGCCGAAGCCCCGCGACCACGCGCCTGAGGAACGGCGCGATCGGACGCGCACTCGACCGGACGCCCTCCGCCAGCGCCGCCCCCGCGATCAGATCGATCGCATAGTGCTCGCCCAAGTAGACGAGCGCCACGCCGAGGAGCACCGCGTAGGTCCAGGCGAGGACGCCCGCCACCGGAGCCACCTCGCTCAGCAGGTGAGCGGCCATCAGAGACGTAGCGAAATGCAGCGAAGGCATGGCAGCGAGCGGATTCCCGCCGAGGACATCGTAAAGCGCCCCCCAGCGGTCACCCCAAAACTGCTCTCCGTATTCGAGCATCATCCGCCGCACCCGGATCGGTTCACCGTCCTCGAGGCGGCCGTGCTCGGCGGCCCACCAGGGAGGCGCGGTGGGGATCGTCCAGTAGAAAACGGCGCCGATGTCGAACACGGCGTACATTCGTGCGGCCGCGCTCGGGAAGCGATCCGGGTCGCGCAGGAGTATGTAGGCGACGCTCGAGTGGGGCACGGCGAACCACATCCAGTGACACCAGACCAGCAACCGCTCGAAGCGGTTGACCGCACCCGGTGCCGCGAAGCTCCGTTGCATCCTGAGCGTCGGTATGACGCCAAGACCGAGGACTCGGTCGACCGCGATCGGATAGTCGACCCGCACGCGCGCCGCCAGCCGCCGCGGATCGTCGTTGGGCAGCTTGTAGGCGGCGATGTAGGCCCACATGTTCAGGGTGCAAACGGCGACGTCACGCGCCTTGCCCGGCCGCATCGCCACGCACACGGTGAGCGGGGCGGTCGCCGCAGCGCCGATCGCCACGCCGCGCGGCAGCCGCAGCTGGCGTCTCAGCACGGGCGCAGCAACCGCCGCCGCGACAAGGGCCCAGGCCGCAGCTCGGATCCCCTTGGACGTGCGCAACAAGCGGCAGTATAGGAACTCCCGACCACCGCCCCTGGCTCCCGGCGGGTCAATAGAATCCGCCGCCGTGCGGGCCTTAGCGAACGAGCAGCAGATCGGGCGCCAGCGTGGCCACCGCGCCCGCGCGTTGAGCTTCGCATTGGCGCTCTCGCTCCTCGGCTCCCTCGCGTTCGCGCCGATAGCCTCGGCGAACTTCCTCACGTTGAAGCACGGAGGATCACCGAACGCAAACCAGATCTCCTCGCTCTACAACATCATCCTGTACATCGCGGCGGTGGTGTTCTTCGTGGTCGCCGGCGCACTGCTCTACTCGGTGTTCAAGTTCCGGGCCAAGAAGGGGGCGGTTGCCGCGCAGGTCCACGGGAACACGAGACTGGAGATCGGCTGGACCGTGGCCGCGGCACTGATCCTGGTGGCGCTGACCGTGATCACGTTCGTGAAGTTGCCCAAGATCATCAACCCGCCCAACTCGAGTACGGGCGGCCTGGTCCTGTCGGCGTCGGTCACCCAGCCCACTCCGCCGAACGGCAAGAAGGTCACGGTCTGCGTACAGGGTCGCCAATACATCTGGCGCTACACATACGGCAACGACTGCCTCAACAACGCCTTTGCCTCCAAGCTTCCCTACTCGTATCAGCTTATGGTGGTGCCGGCCAACACCACGGTCATACTGGACATCCAGTCGACCGACGTCGTTCATTCGTGGTGGGTCCCGTCGCTGGGTGGCAAGGTCGATGCCGTGCCTGGCTACACGACCTACACGTGGTTCAAGGCGCCCAAGGCGAGTACGCCCCAACGTCCGGTCATCTATCACGGCCAGTGCGCACAGCTGTGCGGACGCGATCACGCCGCGATGACCGCCCAGGTCCAGGTGGTCACGCCGGCGCAGTACACGGCGTGGCTGTCGAGGCAGTCGGACCTGATCTCCAAGGCCAACGCCCAGGTGACCCAGCTGCGAGCCATCCTGACCGCGCAAGGCGTCCTCTCGTCGAACGGAAACCTCTAGGAGCGACCGCGAATGTCAGCCGTAACCGAGCACGCCGTCCGACCGGTCCCCGAGCGGGCGCTGCGACCGGCCCCGCAGGTCACCGCTCACGAGATCGTCACGCCGCGACGGACCAAGCGGTGGATCGACTGGGTGACGACCACCGATCACAAAAAGATCGGGATCATGTATCTGGTCACGACGTTCGTGTTCTTCGGGCTCGGCGGCATGGAGGCGCTGATGATGCGCCTCCAGCTCTCGGAGCCGAACAACACGCTGCTGAGCGGCGAGACCTACAACCAGCTGCTCACGCTCCACGGGACCACGATGGTCTTCCTGTTCGTGGTGCCGGTGATGGCGGGCTTCGGCAACTACTTCGTGCCGCTGATGATCGGCGCCCGCGACATGGCCTTCCCGCGACTGAACGCGCTGTCTTACTGGCTGCTGCTCGCCGGCGGGATCGTCTTCTACGCCACGCTGTTCTTCCATCCTCCCGAGGCCGGATGGTGGAGCTATCCACCGCTGGCGAGCATCCAGTTCTCCCCCAGCGGCGGCCAAGACGCCTGGATCTTCCTGATTCACCTCACCGGCATCTCGTCGCTGCTGGGCGCGATCAACTTCTACGCGACGATCGTCAACATGCGCGCTCCTGGGATGAGTTGGGGTCGGCTGCCGCTGTTCGTGTGGGCGATCCTCGTGTACGCGATCCTGCTCATCATCGCGCTGCCGGTGGTCGCCGCGGCGGTGACGATGCTGCTCACCGACCGGCATTTCGGCACGCACTTCTTCGACCCCACCGCCCACGGCTCGCCCGTCCTCTGGCAGCACCTGTTCTGGTTCTTCGGCCACCCCGAGGTCTACATCATGATCCTGCCGGGATTCGGAATGATCTCCGAGGTGATCCCGGTGTTCTCGCGCAAGCCGATCTTCGGCTACAAGGCGATCGCCGCCTCGACCGCCGTGATCGCGTTCCTGGCGACGCTGGTATGGGCGCACCACATGTTCGCCTCGCCGGTCCCGATCGTGGTGCTCGGGTTCTTCATGCTGAGCTCGTTCCTCATCGGGGTCCCCACCGGAGTGAAGGTCTTCAACTGGATCGCGACGCTGTGGCGCGGGTCGATCGTGATGACCACCTCCCTGCTGTTCGCGGTCGGCTTCATCGCGATCTTCGTGATCGGCGGCATCACCGGCATCTTCCTGGCGGTGTTTCCGGTCGACTGGCAGCTCAACGACACGTATTTCGTCGTCGCCCACTTCCATTACGTGCTGATGGGAGGAGCGGTGTTCTCGATCTTCGCGGGGATCTATTACTGGTTCCCCAAGATCACCGGGCGACTGCTCGACGAGCGGCTGGGGAAGCTGTCGTTCTGGGTGATGTTCATCGGCTTCAACATGACGTTCTTCGTCCAGCATGCGCTTGGGCTGTCCGGAATGCCGCGCCGCATCTACACCTACCAACCTGGACTCGGTTGGTCCACGTACAACCTGATCTCGACGATCGGAGCGTTCATCCTCGGCGTCGGAATCGTGTTGACGATCATCAACGTGGCCATCAATTACAAGCGCGGACTGCTCGCCGGCCCGGATCCGTGGAAGGCGAACACGCTCGAGTGGTTCACGACCTCCCCGCCGCCGGTCAACAACTTCGACGTGATCCCGAGGGTGCGCTCGGTCGAGCCGATGCGCGACATCCGCCGGCAGATCGAGCGCCAGACCGGCGTCAGCCAGAAGACCGGCGGTAGCGAGCGGTTCGCGCGGATGTAAGGGATCCAGGGGTGGCGAGCTCATCTGTCAGCACGGTCGGCGCGGCGGGCGCGGCAGGCGCCCGGCAGCTGCTCTCCGACTATTTCGAGCTGACCAAGCCGAAGGTCCAGACGCTGCTCTTGCTGACCACGGTCGCGACGATGGAGGTCGCCGGCAGCCCGCCGGTCTCGAAGATCGCGCTGACCTGCCTCGGCGGCTACCTGTCGGCGGGCGGCGCCGGAGCCGTCAATCACTACTTCGACCGCGACATCGACGCGCTGATGGCGCGCACGGCGTCGCGGCCGGTGCCCGCTGGGCGGATCGCTCCGCGCTCGGCGCTGGCGTTCGGCCTCGCGCTCGCGACGCTGTCGTTCGTTCTCATGTCGCTCACGATCAACGTGCTCGCCGCCTCGCTGGCCCTGGGCGGGTTTGTGGGCTACGTCGGCGTCTACACGCTGTGGCTGAAGCGCCGCACGCCGCAGAACATCGTGATCGGTGGCGCCGCCGGCGCGATGCCGCCCCTGGTCGGATGGGCCGCGGCCCGGGGGTCGCTGTCGTGGACGGCGCTGTACCTGTTCGCGATCGTCTTCTACTGGACCCCGCCGCATTTCTGGGCCCTGAGCCTGTTGATGAAGGACGAGTACGCCAAGGCCTCGATCCCCATGATGCCGGTGGCGCGCGGCGAGCACGAGACGCGTCGTCAGATCCTGCTCTACACGCTGCTGCTCTACGCGATCTCCCAGCTCCCGTTCTGTGCCGAGGCGTTCGGGGGCATCTACCTGGCGGCGTCGATGGTCCTCGGGCTCGGGTTCATCGCCGGCGCGCTGTGGCTCTACCGGCGGGCTGACCGGCGCTCGGCGCTCAGGCTCTATCTGTACTCGCTGGTGTATCTCGCCCTCCTGTTCGGCGCGATGGTCGCCGACGTCAAGCTGTAGGATCCGACTGTCGCGATGGACCGTAGGCTCGCACGCAAGAACATCCGCTCGGGGCTGATCGCCGGCGCCCTGTGCCTGTTCATGTTCGGCATGACGTTCCTGGCGGCGGCGATCTACGTACACCCGTGAACGAGCAGCCAGTGTTCCGTCAGGTAAGTTCGCTTGCACCGAGAGCGGTCGCTGGCGACTCCTGGCGCGGACGCAGGACCCGACGTGTAGCAGCGCTACACGAGGGTCCGAGGACAAAGCCAGGCGGCGCCAACCGGATGACTCGAGGCCGGCCCTCCGTTTTGGCGAGGCTGGATGCCGAGCGGGCCGCCCTCGAGCGTTCGAATGCAAGCGAATTTGCCTGACGGGGCACTAGAACGGCAGGCGCCGCCGGCGGGCGAGGAGATTCACCTCCCGGGCCCCACAATCCTTCCGCTGGCGACGGCCGTGGGGATCACCCTGATCGTGATCGGCACCACGATCAACTGGATTTTCACGATCGTCGGCGGCGTGATCACGCTGTACTGCGTGATCCGGTGGGTGCGGGACACGCGCCGCGACGTCGACGCACTGCCCGAAGAGCACCGGCACTAGCTTGCCGGCGGGGCGTCTCGCGCTCACGCCGGGGCCACGTAGAGCTATCCGCTTTTCGCGTCGATGTGTGGTTGTTGCAGGACGAACCGGGGTTGTGTGCCGATCACAACGGGGCGAGAGCGAAACCCTGAGAAACGGGCACGTGGTCCGTCTAAGGTTGCATATGTGCACCATTGGGGCCACCACGTCCCCTTCGGAGCGGGTGTCTGCGTCAGTCGCTTGTTAGCTACCGACAACTCCGGGGCGTCGGTCCCAGTTCGGGCAAAGCCTCTATCCGACGCCAAATGCGGACAGTCCTCCGAATGTGCGGGCCGACCCCGGGCTACGGCCTGCCGTCCTCAGGTGCCGGCGCCGGCGCCGGCTGGCACCTCGCAGGAGGCACCCTCTCCGGTCCAGCAGCGAACGATGTCCCGCATCGACAAGATGCCCACCAACCCGCCCCCCTCCACGACCACGAGGTGACGGAAGCGGCCGCGGACCATCGCCGAGGCCGCGCGCTCGAGGGACCAGTCGGGGGAGGCGAACGTCAGGTTGGAGGTCAGGTGGTCGGCGACGCGCTCCGTGTCGGGATCCTCGCCGGCGCCGACCGAGAGCAGGATGTCGCGCTCGGTGATCACCCCCGGGCCTGGGGCGTCGGGATCGAGCACCACGGCAGCGCCCACGTTGCGGCGGACCATGGCCGAGGCGGCGTCGCGCAGCGAGTGCCCGGGCCCGACGGTCAGTACGACTTCTGACATCCCCTCTCGTACCTGCATTGCGCCTCCTAGGATGCTTGCAACAATTGCCTCAATCATAATGGAGGCTGGCCCCACGCGCGGAGTTGCCACACTCGAGCGCTTTCATGCGCGGCGCCGGTTCCGGACGCCGGGTCCACGAGCGCCAGCGACCACGTGCCCCGGACGGGTCCGCGACCGCCAGCAGCCACTGGCGCCAGAATCGTTCCGGGGCGAGAATGCATAGGATGGCGGGCGGAGTGATGCTCGAGGGCCACGGAGACGGACGCGGCCATGCGTAACCGGCCGCTGCTGCAGATGCTCGCGATCGCCGTGATCGGCGTCGCGATCCTGATTCCGCTGGCGCTGATCGTTCCGTGGTTTCCGAGTCAGGGCTCGCGCCAGGCGGGCAACGTCCGGACCCTCTATGACGTTCTGCTCATCGCCTCGGTCCCGATCTTCGTGATCGTCCTGACCGTGGTTGGCTTCTCGGTGTGGAAGTTCCACATGAAGCCCGGCGAGGAGGAGAAGGACGGGCCACCGATCCACGGAAACACGCGGTTGGAAGTTGTCTGGACGGTGATGCCGGCGATCCTGATCATCTCCCTGTGCACGTACGCGTACACCGTGCTGCGCTCCAACGAGGCGACGAAGAAGGACGCGATGACCGTCAATGTCACCACCAGGCAGTTCGCGTTCGAGTTCTCCTACCCCAACGGCGTGGTCTCCCCGATCCTGTACCTGCCGAACGACAGGCCGGTCGTGTTCAACCTGCATTCGCTGGACGTCGTCCACAGCTTCTTCGTGCCGAACTTCTCCGTGAAACTGGACGCGGTTCCGGGAATCACAACAACGTTGAGGATCACTCCCGACAAGATCGGCACCTATCCGGTGGAGTGCACGGAGCTGTGTGGCGCCGGCCACTCGCTGATGCGCTCGACGGTCATAGTTCAGACACCCGCCAACTTCGCGGCGTGGCTGGGATCCCAGAAGCCGAACGGGCCTCCGCCGGTCGGAACGCCTCCGCCGAATGGCGCGGCGCCGGGAATTCCGGGCTCCGGGGCCACCGCAAGTAGCTCCGCGTCCTCGGCCACCAGCAGCACCTCGTCGAGCTCCGCGACCGGCGCGGCCGCCGGAAAGGCCCTGTTCACAGGGTCCGCGGGCTGCAGCTCGTGCCACACGCTTGCGGCCGCGGGTGCGACCGGTACCGTCGGCCCGGACCTCGACACCAGGCTGCGCACAGACTGCGCGACGGCCGCTTCGAAGGCGATTCGCGGGGCAACGCTCGAGGAGTGCATCCACACCGCGATCACCAAGCCGTACGCCTACCTTCCCCACGGGTACGCGGCCGGGATTATGCCCGCGACGTTTTCAAAGACCCTGACCCAGACCCAGATCCAGTCGCTTGTCAACTTCCTGGCGAGCATGGCAAAGTGAAGGGGCGCGTGGACATCTCTGGAGCTAGTGTCGTGAGTCGAGAATTGGATGGCATTCGAGCGCTCGAGGGCGGCCCGCTCGGCATCCAGCCTCGCCAAAACGAAGGGCCGCCCTCGAGTCATCCGGTTGGCGGCGGCTGCGCTGCGTCCTCGTCGCCTCGCGTAGCGCTGCTACGACTCGGCTCCTGCGTCCTTGCGCAGCGCCCGCCAGTGACCGCTCTCGGTGCCACCGAATTTTCGACCCGCGACACTAGAACGAAGGAGCAAGAACTGGAGGAGACTCGCTGATGGCAACCACCGTCGCGGAACCCGCCGTCCGTCAGCCACAACGCACGCGCGTTCCCCTCCCGCCGAAGCTTCGTGCCGCCGGCTGGTACCGCGCAGCTCTGTTCAGCG
>JAFASF010000142.1 GCA_019244745.1 Solirubrobacterales bacterium
GCCACCGTCGCACGGGCCGCGCGGGCAGCCGCCGGCCGCGCCGGGGCGCGTGACGCCGCCCGGGTGGCGCTCGCCCCAACGCTCGAGGAGCTCCAGCAATCCGCCTTCGAGCTGCTCGACCGCATGCTTCCGCTGGTCCCGCTGAGCTTGCCACCGCGCGTCGAGGGCTCCGAGACGCTCCGGCTGCTCGAGACGCTTCCGGCATAAAGCTAGTCAAACGGCGCTCGCCCGCTGGGCGCGGGCGAGCTCTCGTGAACCTAACCCGCTCCCGCACACGCCGAACGACCGCACGGCCCCTACCATTCCGGCCATGAGTGTGGGCGCCTACGCAGAACGCCACGCTGCGGCCCGGACGCCGGCGCTGTTCGGCCGCGTGATGGGGCTCGTGGCAGTGACCGTCGGGTTCGCGACGCTGGGCGTGTGGATTGCCCGAAACTCGGGCGGCGCGACGTGGTTCATCGCCTGGTTGCTCGCGATCGGGTGCCTGTTCGGCCTCCAATTCGCAAACGCGCGTGGCCACACCGGACTCGCGCTGGTCCTTTTGTTCGCCTTCGGCTTGCTGATCGGCGTCGCCGTCTCCACGACGGTCAACTACTACGCGGCCACCGATCCGACCGCTGTCCGCCAAGCGTTTGGTGCGACGGCGCTGTTCGTGGGGGCCTTGGGGGCCGGCGGATACGCGGTGCGGCGCGATCTCTCATACCTCTACCGGCTCGCGTTCTGGCTGCTGCTTGCCCTGATCCTCGGCGGGATCGTCCTGATCTTCGTCCACGTACAGGCGGCGTACACGATCTGGGCCATCCTTGGCCTTGGGGTGTTCGGGCTGTACACGGTCATCGACTTCAACCGGCTCCGCCGGGCCGGCACGGGCGAAGCGATCCCCCTCGCAGCGGGAATCTTTCTGGACGTTCTGAATATCTTCCTTCTGTTCCTGCAGTTGTTCGGCCGTTCGTCCTGAGCTCGTCCTCGGCCCGCTGCCGGAGAACGCGCCCGGCCGGTATCGTCGGAGGTCTCTGATCAGCTAGGAGCCTCGAGATGCCGTATCACCCGCTCACTGATACAGACACGGCGCTCGCCGATGGCAGGGCAGACGCCAGCTCGACCACGGTCTTGGTAAGTCGCCGAGAGACGTTCAACGCGGCCCACCAGCTGCGCGATCCGACCCTGTCCGACGCGGAGAATGAACGGCTGTTCGGGAAATGCACGAACCTCCATGGGCATAACTACGTGCTCGAGGTCGTGGTCACCGGGGAGGTCGACCCGGTCACAGGCTATGTGTTCGATCTCAAGCAGCTCTCGGCCGTCATCTGGAGGCGGATCATCGAGGACGTGGACCACCGCAATCTGAACACCGACGTCCCGTGGCTGGAGGGGCTGATCCCGACGGCGGAGAACCTGGCGCTGGCCTTCTGGGAGAGGATCCGGTCAGAGCTCCCCGACGGGTCGCTGCGCTCGCTGCGCCTGTGGGAGACCGACAAGAACTGGGCGGAGGTTGGGGATCGAGTCTGAGATCCCGCCTCGGCGGGGTCCGGCCTTGCGAACGCGCTACACCGCTGCGGACCTTGGCGTGCTGACGGAGGAGGAAGAGAGGCGCTTCGTAGGCTGCGGCTCCGGCGATCCGCAGGCTGATGTCCCTCTGGCTTGGGAGCTGCTCTACCGGCTCGAACCTGAGCTGTACGACCGGTTGGCCAGCGCCGAGGTCCTGCACCCTGGAGTGCTCGCGTGGCTGCCCGATTCCGTCGATCGGGTCGTAGAGGTCGGCGCCGGCACGGGTCGGTTGACACTCGAGCTCGTGCGCCGCGCACGCGAGGTCGTGGCCATCGAACCCGCGTCGCCGTTGCGGAACATCTTGAGTCGGAAGCTGGCGCGAGCGGCTCAGGGATGTCGTGCCGACGTGACCCCCGGCTTCTTCGACGAGCTGCCGGTGGGCGACGATTGTGCGGAGCTGGTGGTCACGTGCTCGGCTTTCACTCCCGCGTGGGGACACGGCGGCGAGGCCGGTTTGGCGGAGATGGAGCGAGTCTGCGCTCCGGGTGGCCTCGTCGTCATTGTCTGGCCGAACAACGTCAGCTGGCTCGAGGCACACGGTTACGGTTACGTCAGCTTCGCCGGCGAGATGTTCGTCGAGTTCGGAAGCGTTCAAGACGCCGCGGAACTCAGTGAGATCTTCTATCCCAAGGCCGCCGCGGAGGTGATGCGCTGCGGTCTTCGACGGGTCTCCTACGAGATGCTGGGGATCAACCCGCCACGCGACCTCTCGTTCAAGGTGATGGCCGAGTGAAGGTGGCCATCATCGCCCCGCTCGTCAGCGCCATCCGCGAGCCGCAGCGCGGTGGCTCGCAGGCGTTCGTCTCCGAGCTCGCGCGCGGCCTGGTCGCGAGAGGTCACCAGGTCCACCTGTACGCGGCGTCGGGATCGCGGGTCGCGGGCGTCCAGGTGATCGACACGGGGGTGGATCACCGCACGTTGTCCGCGACGCTGTACCGAGCCTCCGGCGCCGCCGCCGGCGGGTCCGACGTGGCCGATGCCGCCTTCGCCGGCGTTTACGCCGCCGTGCGTGAGACCCAATACGACGTCGTGCACAATCACGCCTTCGACGCGCCGGCGATCACCCGGGCGACCTCCGTGCGCGCGCCGGTGATTCACACGCTGCACCTCCCCCCGGACACCCAGGTCGCCGGCGCGCTGCGCCAGGCGGCGGCGAGGAACGGATCCCTCACCGTCGCGTGCGTGTCCGCCCGCCAGGCATCGTCGTGGCGCCGCATCGTCCGCGTCGACGCGGTCCTGCCGCCCTACGTCCCGACCACGCTGATCGACTTCTCGCCGGCGCCCGGGCACGGTGCCGTCTTTGCCGGCCGGTTGAGCCCTGAAAAGGGAGCGGTCGAGGCGATCGAGATTGCCCGAGCGGCCGGGATCCGGCTCGATCTCTACGGCGATCCCTACGACGACGCATATGCCCGGGCGCTGATCGATCCGCGACGCTCCGAGCGTGGTGTCATCGTCCACGCGAGCATTCCCCAGCGCACCCTGTGGAAGGTGATGGCGCGCGCGGCCGTGGTCCTGTGCCCCGCGCGGTGGGAGGAGCCGTTCGGGATGGTCGCCGCGGAGGCCCAAGCGTGCGGTACTCCCGTGGTGGCGTTCCGGCGCGGCGCGCTCGAGGAGGTCATCCTCGACGGGGTGACGGGGTTCCTGGTCGCGCCCGACGACGTTCGGGCCGCGGCCGAGGCTGTCCGCCGCGTTTCGGCACTATCGCGCTCGGCATGCCGCGTGCATGCCGAGCGCGACCTAGACCTCGAGCGGAGCCTGGACGCCCACGAGCAGCTCTACCGGGAGGTGGTTGGGTCCAGCGCGGTAACCGGGAGTCGGGAGGAGGCTGTTCGTGGCTGAGAGCAGCCACTGGCTCGCCGGCAGGGTCGCGGTCATCACCGGCGCCAGCCGCGGGATCGGCGCCGCGACCGCCGAGGCGATCGCCGGCGCCGGCGCCCACGCGGTCCTGGCCGCTCGCGACGGGGTGACGCTGGACACGGTCGCCGGGCGCATCCGCGAAGCGACCGGCGAGGCCACCGCGGTGCCCACGGACGTCAGCAAGATCGAAGACGTCGAGCACCTGTTCGCGGTCGCCGAGGAGACCGGGCCGGTCTGCGCCCTGGTGTGCGCCGCCGGCGTGCTGACGCCGGCGCCGTTCGCGGAGACCACCCCCGAGGTCTGGGAGCGGACGCTCGCCGTCAACCTGACCGGGTCGTTTCTCTGCTGTCGCGCGGCGTTCGGCGCCATGCGGCGCGCCGGCGAAGGCCGGATCGTCAATATCGCGTCGCTCTCCGGCGTCTACGCCACGGAAAAGTTCCCCGGCCTCGCCGCCTACAACGTCTCCAAGTACGGGGTCATCGGCCTCACGGAGGCAATCGCCACAGAGGGCAAAGAGCTCGGAATCACCGCGATCTGCATAAGCCCCGGCGCGGTCGATACCTCGATGCTGCGCCGGGCAAATCCCGAACTGCGGCCAGGGCTCACGCCTTTTGAGGTGGCGGAACTGATTCTCGCGCTGCTCGACAGCCCCCTGACCGCAGCCAGCGGGGCGAACATTCCGCTGTTCTCAAACGCGTAGCGACGGTCGGTCAATCAACGAGAGACCACAGATCCACGTTCTCATCGGCGAGCGAGGAAGGCGACGCGCGTGCCCGCTGCCCGATGAGCCGCGCGCACGCCGCCATCTCCATGTCCTCGTCGAGCTCGGGATCTCCACCGCGGTCGAGCCCGACGGCGGCCCGGAGTTGTCCGTCCAGCAGGTAGAAGCCGATCAGCTTTCGCTCCTCCAGGCTCCCACGGACGACGAACTGGTCCCACTTGGCCGCGTGACCGGCGTACTCAAGCTTGTGCTCGTACTGGTCGGACCAGAAGGTGTGGATGTAGTCGTAGGGAGCGGTCGAGCCAAGGATCGACCTCGCGGCCGCGCGCCCCTGCTTCTCCGCGTTGTTGAAATGCTCGACCCTGACCCGGCCGAACAGCGGGTGCAGATGGTTTGCCACGTCGCCGGCGGCGTAAACATCAGGCGCGCTGGTGCGGCACCGCTGGTCAACGAGGACGCCATCCGACTGCTCGATCGGCAGTCCTGTGACCGTCGGCGCGTCGGGCTCGATGCCGATGCCGGCGATGGCGAAATCGCACTCGATCCGGCCGCGGTCTCTTGTCAGCGCCGCCTCCACCCTCTCCGTGCCTTCAAACGCGACGACGTGCTCTCCGGCCAGCAGCTCCACTCCCTTGCCGACGTGGATCGCCCCGATCGCCGCGGCCATGTCCTCGCCCAGCACCTTCTCGAGCGGTGCACGCCCGGAAAGGACGGCGGTCACCTGCACGCCGAGCTCAGTCAGCGAGGCCGCCACTTCGCAGCCGATGAATCCCATCCCCATCACTACGGCCCGCCGGCCCGCAACGACCTCGGCCTTGATCGCCTCGCACTCGGCGACAGTCCGCAGCTGGTGGATCCCAGGCAGCTCCGCCCCGGGCACCTCGAGCCGCCGGTTCCGGCCCCCGGTCGCGATCAGGAGCTGCTGATACTCGAGCTCCGGGCGCGAGTCGAGGACAATGGTGTGAGCGGCGGCATCCACCGCGGTGACCTCCACCCCGTTCAGCCGCTCTACATCGTGGTCCTGATACCACGACTCGGGCTGGACATACCAACCCGACAGATCCTCTTCGGAGCGCAGATACGTCTTAGACAGAGGGGGGCGACCGAACGGAATCCCGGGTTCCCGTCCGACCAGCACGACCCGGCCCGGGAAGCCTTCCTCGCGCAGAGCCACGGCAGCGTTGCCGCCCGCCGTTCCGGCGCCGACGATCACGATCGGCTTGCCGCTGTCACGGGCGGACGTCTCCTTCACGACCCCCTACCGTACCGAGCTGGCGCGACTGTCCGCCGAGGGACTGGCAGAGAGGAACACCGCTTCGGACGGATCGTCGACGTGGCGTCTGCCCCGGCCTCGTCGCGCTCGAGCGGGCATATACTCGATCGACATGCTCGTTCTGGGCCTGTTGCACGACAGCGGATGGGAGCCATCCGGATGGGAGGAGCCCGAGGATGACTCCGGGCGGCGGTGGGATTGGTCCTGGCGCCCGCCCTGGCGGCCGCTCGCGTGGTTCGCGGTGTGGTGCTGGTTGATGGCCCTCGTTCCGATCGTCAACGACGCCTTTGGGGCGCTCGCAGGGTACGGGGTGCTGATGCTGGCTGTCGCGCTGGCGCTGTGGCGCCTGGACCGCCTGTGCGCGCGCGGGTACTGGGACGGCCTGCGCGAATACAAACGCTGAGCACGGTCGAGGACCGGACGCTGCCACCGGCAGCCCCTGGCCCCAGGCGCGGGCGGCTATGCTCGCTGGCGTACCGGGCCGTGCATGTGCGAGGTTGACCCTGACCGGATCCGTGAAAGGTCACGGTCGGGGTCCGGGATGTGTTCGTTGCTGCCACCGAACTAAACAGCACAGAGAGGATCACGCGGATGGCGAGTGAACAGACACCTGCTCCGATCGACCAAAAGCGGCTTCGCAGCCAGCGCCTGCGTGAGGTCAACTTCCAGGGGGATGCGCTTCGGCTGGGCATGAACTGGACCGAGGATGATCTTCGAAAGCCGCAGGTGCTTGTGGAAAGCGCGTATGGGATGGGTCACCCTGGGACGTTTCACTTCCGTGGCCTGGTCGAGGAAGTCTCAAACGGCGTGTTCGAGGCGGGCGGCAAGCCGGCTGAATTCGTGGTCTCGGACATCTGCGATGGCGTCGTCCAGGCGACCGATGGAATGAGCTATTCGCTGATCTCGCGGGACATCATGGCGGCGATGATCGAGATCCATGCGCTCGGGCATCCGCACGACGCGATGGTGCTGATCTCCGGCAACGACAAGTCCGTTCCGGCACATCTGTTGGCGATCGCTCGCTGCGATCTTCCCGCCGTACACGTGCCGGGCGGTACCCAGCTGAACGCTCCCGACTACGTCACGTCGAACCAGATGTGGGAGATGGGGGCGGCGGTCAGGCGCGGCGAGTTGGCAGAGGACGAGCTCGAGCTAGCCCAACGTGGGGCGTGCCCCACCTGTGGGGCGTGCCAGTTCATGGGCAGCGCCGCGACCGGGCAGGTGCTGTCGGAGGCCCTTGGTCTCGCCCTTCCTGGGTCGGCGTTGGTACCCCAGCCGCTGACCAAGCTGCTGCGTTACGCCCGCGCCGCGGGCAAGCAAATCCTCCGGCTGATCGCCGAGGATCTCACGCCGCGACGCATCTTGACCCGTGAGGCATTCGAGAACGCGATCGTCATCCACGCGGCGATCGGCGGCTCGACGAACGCGCTGCTTCACCTGCCCGAGATCGCTCGGGAAGCCGGCGTAGAGGTCACGATCGACGACTTTGATCGCATCCATCGGCAGGTCCCGGTGCTGGCCAATGTGAAGACGACAGGCCGCTACCCGGTCGAGTACTTCTGGTATGCCGGTGGCGTTCCGGCGGTGATGCTAGAGCTGCGCGACATGCTGCACCTCGGCTGTGTCACGGTCACCGGCAAGACCCTGGGTGAGAACCTCGACGAGATCGAGCACAACAAGTTCTTCATGCGTGAACGGCTCGGCTACCTCAAGAACTTCAAGATCCGCCGGGACGAGATCATCCGGCCCCGCGACGATCCGTTCGGCACCGGCGGCGGGATCGCGATCCTGCGGGGCAACATCGCTCCCGACGGCGCGATGGTGAAGACCTTCTCCGTACCCAAAGACATGCACGTGCACATCGGTCCGGCGAGAGTCTTCGAGGACGAGCCCGAGGCTATCGACGCCCTCGTCGAGCGGAAGATAACCCCGGGCGACGTCATGGTCATCCGTTATGAGGGACCGCACGCCAACGGCATGCCCGAGATGTACTTCGCCGCCGCGATCCTGTCATCCGACCCGGTGCTCAACCACACCACCGCGATCGTCACCGACGGTCGGTACTCGGGCGCGATGAGCGGTCCGTGCATCGGACACGTCGCCCCCGAGGCATTCGAAGGAGGCCCGATCGCGCTCGTCGAGGAGAACGACCTGATCGAGCTCAACGTGCCCGAGCGGCGTCTGGCTCTCGTCGGTGTCGAAGGCCGTCCCCGGCGAGAAGACGAGGTGACCGAAATCCTCGCCGGGCGCCGAGCACGGTGGTCACGGCGACCCCCTCGCCACACCCGAGGCATCCTCTCGCTGTACGAGCACATTGCGAGCGACGCATCGCACGGCGCCTCGCTCCTCGGCAACGGCGCCTCGGCGACAGTCCACTCGCCGGCAACAGGCGCGTAACGGAACGGGAGAGCGTCAGTGGCGACGCCACGTGAAAAGGTCGTGATCGCGGACTACGACTACGGTGACGTCGACATCGAGCGGGCGATCATCGAGAAGGCGGGCTTCGAGCTGGTCGCGGCGCAGTGCAAGACCGAGGAGGAGGTGATCGAGGTCGCCCACGACGCCGCAGCTGTGGTGGTCCAGTACGCGACGATCAGCGCTCGCGTGATCGCTGAGCTGCCTGAGTGTCGCGTGATCGCGCGCTACGGCACCGGCGTCGACATTGTCGACGTCGACGCCGCGACCAGGCACAACGTCTTGGTGACCAACGTCCCCAACGAGTGGTGCGAGAACGAAGTCGCCGATCATGCGATGGCTCTGCTGCTGGCCGTGGGACGCAAGATCAACGTCTACGACCGGGCGACGCGCGGGGGCAACTGGCAGTGGCAATCGGGAGCTCCGATTCACCGCCTGCGCGGGAGCGTTCTCGGGTTGCTGTCGTTTGGCGCCATCGCCAGGGCGATCGCCGCCCGCGCCGGCGGGTTCGGCATGCTGATCACAGCCCACGATCCGTACCTGTCAGCCGAGGAGATAACCGCCGCGGGCGTCAAGGGGGTGTCGTTTGATGAGTTGGTCACCGGGTCGGACTGCCTGGTGATCCAGGCTCCGCTCACGGAGCAGACGCACCACCTGTTCGACGAGGCTCAGCTGCGGCGCATGAAGCCGACCGCCGTCCTGATCAACACCGCCCGCGGGCCGATCATCGATGATCGTGCCCTTTACCGGGCGCTCAGCGAGGGCTGGATCGCTGGCGCAGGCCTCGACGACATCGAGGAGGAGCCGGCCAAGCTCACGGGCTGGCGGGCGGACAACCCGCTGTTCGGCTTGGACAACGTGGTCATCACGCCACACGCCGCCTACTACTCAGAAGAAGCGATCGGCACCGTGAGACGGTTCGCTGCCGAAGAGGTGGTGCGCGTCCTCACCTGGCAGCCTCCGCTGTCGCCGGTCAACGCTGGCGAGCTCGTCGAGGCGCGCTGGTCGAGATCACCGTAGGCCCTGGCGCGTGATGAACCCAGGTCACCGCGTGGTCGCTCGAGCCAGGCTGGTGAGCGAGAGCCCGCGGTGGCATGAGGAGCAGCACGATAATCGGGTGACAGCTATCCGTCTGTAAAGGTGTCACAGGCACCGGGACGGCCGCCGAGGAAGCCGGTTGCCAGCCACCCCTGACGTTGCTCGGATGACCCGTGCGTGAACAATGTACGGTCCACGGGTTTGCCTGCGGCCCGGGTCGCGTAATCATCGCCGATCAGCTCGGCGGCCCGGATTGCTTCGCGCAGGTCCGTCTGCGTAAGCTCGCTGCGTGGGAATGCGGAGCGTGCCCATACTCCCGCGAGGCAGTCGGCTTGAAGCTCGATCTGCACCGATCGGCCGTTCCTCCCAGCCGGGTCGGCCTCATTGGCCGCATTGACACGGTCGGCGATTCCAACCAGACGCTGAACGTGGTGCGCGATCTCGTGCCCAACGATGTACGCCTGCGCAGCGGCGCCCACACCTCGGATGCGCAGCATCTCGGTGAAGAACCGGGTGTCGAGATATACCCAACGGGGGGGACAGTAGAAAGGACCGGCACCTTCCTGGTGGCGTCCGCATGGGGACTGGGTCACGCTCCAGAAGATCACCAGTCGCGCCGGCTGGTAGCTCAGATCCGCCGCCGCGAATTCTCGGCGCCAGACGCGCTGGGCGTCGTCGAACAGCGCTTTCAGGTAGGCGCGCTCGACCCTCGGCGCTGTAGGCGCAGGTGGCAGGGTCAAGGTTGCCGGCGGCTTCTCCGCCGGGAAGCGGTCCAGTTCCCGGCCCTCGATCGTCTGTGCTGCGGTTGCTCCGCCGGCGGTCGCGGTGGCGGCGGCGGTGCCCGACGTCGAGCTGGAGCTGGGCGCCGATCCGCACCCGGCGCCGAGCACGGCGAGAGCCAGTAGTAGCAGCAGCGGGGGCAGGCCGCACCTATGCCGTCGAATCACTTTGGTGCTGCGACCAACTCCAGCCGTCGTGGCGGCGAAGGGGCCTCACCCCGAGATCCTCCTGCAACCCGGCCCCTTGCGGCTCACCGTCGAGGCGTGCCACCGACCAGGACAGCAGGTCCGCCACGACCGGCGAACCGGGAGCCATGATCGAGAGATGGTCGGCGCCCTTGTCGGTGCTGTACTCAAGGTTCTGGCCGGCCTCGGAGCGCTGCTTGACCAACTGGTCTGGCCGCTGGCAATGAGGAGCGGGCCGTATAGTCCGTGCGCGATCAGGAGCGGCACCTTGATCATGCCCGTGGGCGTGTTCCGGCGGAGCCGCTCGCCGAGCGAGATGCCCAGTGGATCCTCGGCATAGAGCGGCTGCCCGGAGGCTATCGCAGCGAGCCCCGACGGGTCGCCTCCGGGATACCCAGGCATCAGTTCGCCATTCCCAAGCCGCGATTGCCCGTCCGGTCGAGACTGAAGACCCCGCAGCACCGGGTTGGTGACGTAAATGTCGACGGTGACGCTGTGGGAGAGGACGCCGTGGCCACGCATGCCAATCCCGAGCCGCTGCCCGGTCGAGCTGCGGTTCACGTCCGCGGCGACAAACGTAGCGGGAGCGCATGGTCATCTCCGCCCCTTGTGCGAGGTCGCGGAGCGTTGTGGTCGGACCTTCGCCGAACGATCGCTTCGAGCCCAGCGAGCGCAGGATCTCCATCGTGCGCAGCTGGACGGGGCCGGCGCGCGGCGATAAGGACATCGACGCCTTGGTCGATGCTCTCAGACAACATGACGAGGCGCCTTTAGAGCTCGGCGGATGCGATCTCGGCGCCCTCCGAGAGCGACTTCAGCTTCAGCCACGC
>JAFASF010000228.1 GCA_019244745.1 Solirubrobacterales bacterium
AACCGCCGGATAACCGTCCCCGGGGCCGCTAACGTGGGAACCGATGTACCCAGATGAACGCGCTGTGAACGAGAAAAAGGCCACAAAGGGTGCCGACGGGCTGTTGGTAGACTGCCATATGGCCCAGAACGAACCCGTTTGCACTCATCCAATCCGGTCGATGTGCCGAATAGATGAGTACAACCGGAGCGTTGGCGACCCCGCAGGCGCATCGAGCACTTGACGACTCTGGCAGCGTAGGAGAACAACCCGGACAACCACGTCGACCGACCGCCCGAGTACCAGCCCCACCCGAGAGAAGATTCATGTTCGAGCGATTCACAGAGCGAGCCCGCCAGGTCGTGGTCCTGGCCCAGGAAGAGGCGCGAACGCTCAAGCACAACTACATCGGCACCGAGCACATCCTGCTCGGCCTGCTCCGCGAGGAGGAGGGCTTGGCGGCCCGTGTTCTCGAGTCCCTGGACATAACCGTTGAGCGGGTCCGCGCCCAGGTGGTGCGGATCGTCGGCTCCGGCGAAGAGGTCACCTCCGGCCAGATTCCGTTCACGCCACGAGCGAAGAAGGTGCTCGAGCTGGCGCTGCGCGAGGCCCTGAGCCTCGGCCACAACTACATCGGCACCGAGCACATCCTCCTCGGCCTCGTGCGCGAGAACGAGGGTGTCGCCGCCCGGATCCTCCTCGACTTCGACGCGGATTCCGAGAAGATCCGCAACGAGGTGATCCGGATGCTGTCCGGACCGGGCAGCCGCCAGCGCTCCGGCAGCGCGGCCGCCGGTGCCGGAGCGGCCGCTCAGGGCGAGGGCAAGAAATCTTCCAAGCTGCTCGATCAGTTCGGGCGCAACCTGACCAAGCTGGCCGCCGACTCCAAGCTCGACCCGGTGGTCGGCCGCGAGACGGAGATCGAGCGGATCATGCAGATCCTCTCCCGCCGCACCAAGAACAACCCCGTGCTCGTCGGCGAGCCCGGGGTCGGAAAGACCGCGGTGGTCGAGGGGCTGGCCCAGCGAATCACGCACGGCGACGTGCCGGAGCTGCTGAAGGGCAAGCAGATCTACACGCTCGATCTGGCCGCCCTAGTCGCGGGCTCAAAGTACCGGGGCGAGTTCGAGGAGCGCCTGAAGAAGGTGATGAAGGAGATCACCCAGCGCGGCGACATCATCCTGTTCATCGACGAGCTGCACAACCTCGTGGGCGCGGGGGCCGCCGAGGGCGCGATCGACGCGGCGAGCATTCTCAAGCCGGCGCTGGCCCGGGGCGAGCTGCAGACGATCGGCGCGACCACGCTCGAGGAGTACCGCAAGTACCTGGAGCGCGACAGCGCCCTCGAGCGCCGCTTCCAGAAGATCACGGTCGATCAGCCCACCACCGAGGAAACGGTTCAGATCCTCAAAGGCCTGCGCGACCGCTACGAGCAGCACCACAAGGTCAACATCACCGACGAGGCGCTCGACGCCGCCGCCGACCTCGCCGACCGCTACATCTCGGACCGCTTCCTGCCCGACAAGGCGATCGACCTGATCGACGAGGCCGCCTCCCGGATGCGGATCAAGTCGATGACCTCGCCGCCGGTGTACCGCGAGCTCGAGGATGAGATCGAGGAGACCCGCCGTGCCAAGGAGGAGGCGATCGAGTCCCAGGAGTTCGAGAAGGCCGCGAACCTCCGCGACAAGGAGCGCCGGCTGACCCAGCGCAAGCGCGAGCTGTCCGACCAGTGGGAGGCCGGCGAGTCGACCGAGCGTCCCGCGATCGGCGAGGAGGAGATCGCCGACATCGTCTCGATGTGGACCGGGATCCCCGTCTTCAAGCTCACCGAGGCCGAGACCGCAAAGCTGATGCGCATGGAGGACGAGCTCCACAAGCGCGTGATCGGCCAGCACCCCGCGATCGAGGTCGTCTCCAAGGCGATCCGGCGCTCGCGGGCCGGCCTCAAGGACCCCAAGCGCCCCACCGGATCGTTCATCTTCCTGGGACCCTCCGGCGTCGGCAAGACCGAGCTCGCGCGCACGCTCGCCGAGTTCCTGTTCGGCGACGAGGACACGATGGTCCGGATCGACATGTCGGAGTACATGGAGAAGCACGCCGT
>JAFASF010000253.1 GCA_019244745.1 Solirubrobacterales bacterium
CTGAGCGGCTGTACGCGCCGATAGCCTGGCGGGGTCCAGGCGCCGAAGCCACCTCGCGAGCAGCGGCGGCACATCCAGGATCACCCGCCCGACGAAGACTCCGGCCAGGATCGCCACCACGGCGCCGGCCTCGAACATGTAGCGCGGTACGGCCGGGAAGCCGTGCAGCGCGAACGCGACCTCGATGAGAACCCAAAGTACTCCGCCGCCGACGAGCACCAGCAGGGTCCGCTGCCGGCGATACACCGCCCACGCCACAGCCAAGCCCGCCGCGACCCACACCGGCCACGGCTCGAGCTCCCGGAAGCGGGTGATCACGCCCACCACCTTGTTGCCGTGTATCGCCCGCGGGGAGTTCTCGGCGATGTTCCCGGCCGTCAGGAGGCTTTTCGACGTCAACCCAGGGATCCCGAACCAGAAGACCGGGATCAGCACGAAGCCGGCGGCCACCCACCGGCGGTAGGACGGGACCGTGCGCCACAGCCACAACCCGTACAGCCCGAAGAATGGCCACACCTCTGGTCGACCGAGCGCCCCCAGCCACCACATCCAGAAAGCCCATCGCCGGCGCCCGGACAGATGGCAGTCGACCGCCGCGAGGCACAGCGACACGATCATCGTGTCGGACTCGGCGCTGAGGATGTAATGCACGTAGCTGAAGCGGCCGACGGGGTCCTCCATCACCAGCACCAACAGCGCGGCGAATAGCCCCGCGGCGTACGCCGCGTAGCGGCGGGCGGGATCCGCGCGCGTGAGGCGGAACGCGATCCGCCACGCGAACAGCGGGCCACTTAACGAGATCGCCACCGAGGTGACCATCCACAGCCACAGCGCGTAGTGGCCGACGACCGCGTACGGGACGGTGAACAGGAACGGGAGCGGCTTCCACGACGGCGCCCCGTTGGTGTCGAGCTTGAGGTGAATCGTGAGCTTGCCCCACACCAGCCATCCGTAGGGGTCGTATCCGGGGCGGGTCCGGGCCCACAGGACCACCAAAAGCGATAGCACCAGCAGCCCGGCCGTCGTGAGGACCCACGGGTACCGCCGCGCGTAATCGGCCAGCAAGGCCAGACCACGCGGTCTCGCCGGCGGCGCCGGGCGCTCCGGCACCTCGAGCGTCGGCGGAGCTTGTAGGGTCTGCTCTGACACTGAAATTGGGCGGATTCAGGCGTCGCGGGCCACGGCCGGCGGCACGCGGACGGCGCTCACGGTAGCAACCGGCCGACCCGGAACGCGCGATCGGGGCCTAAGGGTGGCGTAAGTTAACCGGGGGCCTTGCCTACCTCCGCCCGGAGCGTCGGCTATTCTCGGGCGCTCTAGGCCATGATCAATGACGTCCTGGCTAGTGGACCATAGCGCCGGGACGCCGGTCCAAAGCGCTGGAAATCTAAGGTCGATTGGAGACGCGGAGCATTCGTATGCAAATCCTGGTTCTTGGTGGTGACGGGTACCTCGGGTGGCCTACGGCGCTCCATCTCTCCGACCTCGGCCACGAGGTCGCCGTGTGCGACAACTTCGCCCGTCGCGGCTATGACGAGGAGATGGGGGTCGAGAGCCTCATCCCGATCGCCACGCTCGACGAGCGCCTGGGCGCGTGGGCGGAGATCTCGGGCAAGACGATCAAGCCGTACGTGGGAGATCTCTGCGACGCCGCCTTCGTCCACAAGATGGTGGCCGACTTCCGCCCGGACACGATCGTCCACTTCGGCGAGCAGCGCGCGGCGCCCTACTCGATGATCGATCAGGCGCACGCGGTCTACACGCAGACCAACAACGTCGTCGGCAACCTCAACGTGATGTACGCGATCGCCGACATCGACCGCGACATCCATCTGGTCAAGCTCGGGACGATGGGCGAGTACGGGACGCCGAACATCGACATCGAGGAGGGATGGCTCGAGGTCGAGCACAACGGACGCCGGGACCGGGTTCTGTACCCCAAACGGCCCGGCTCCTTCTATCACCTCTCGAAGGTCCACGACAGCCACAACATCGAGTTCGGGTGTCGCATCTGGGGGATGCGCGCCACGGACCTCAACCAGGGCGTCGTGTACGGGGCGGACACCGGACAGACCAAGCTCGATCCGCGGCTCGCCACGCGTTTCGACTACGACGGGGTGTTCGGCACGGTGCTCAACCGGATGGTGATCCAGGCGGTCCTCGGGCATCCGCTCACCGTGTACGGCAACGGCTCCCAGACGCGTGGCCTTATCAACATCGTCGACACCGTCGAGTGCATCCGCATCGCCTCGGAGAACCCGGCGGACCGAGGGGAATTCCGCGTCTTCAACCAGTTCACCGAGTCCATGTCGGTGCGCCAGATCGCGGAGACGATCGCCAACGAGTACCCGGGCGAGTGCACGATCGACGAGGTCGACAATCCCCGCGTGGAGGCGGAGAACCACTACTACAACGCCAAGCACTCGAGGCTCGAGGAGCTCGGGCTCAAGCCCACGCTGCTCTCGACGACGCTGATCGACCATCTGTTCGAGGTCGTCGAGCGCCATCGCGATCGTGTAGATCTCGCGGCGATCATGCCGACCGTCCGCTGGGCCGCCACCGCAAACGAGCTGCCCCGGACCGCGAGCGAGCTGGCGCCTGCACCGTGAACACCTCCCCGCGGCCGGGGCCTAGCGGCTCTTTTCGCAAGTACGTCGACATTCGAGCGGCCCCCGGCGGCGCTGGGCGGCGTCCTCGTCGCCTCGCGCAGCGCTGCTGCGCGTCGGCTCCTGCGTCCTTGCCCAGCATCCGCCGGTGACCACTCTCGGTGTCGACGTACTTACAAAAAGAACCACTCAGAAACACGCGGATCCTCGTCACCGGAGGCTCGGGCTTCATCGGCCGCCACGTGGTCGCGGACCTGATCGCGGCCGGTGCCGAGGTGCGGGTCGTCGATCTGAAGCCGCATCCCGACCCCACGGCCGACGCCGTGCTCGGCGACATCGCCGATCCCGCGGTTCTCGAGGCGGCGTTCGAGCCCCCCGCTATCGACGCCGTCGTTCACCTCGCGGCGATTACCTCGGTGCTCCGCTCGGTCGATCACCCCGACCTCACCTTCCGGACCAACGTCGCAGCCACGCACGCCCTCCTCGAGGGAGCCCGCGCCGCGGGCGCGACCTCGCTCGTGTTCGCCTCGACCAACGCGGTCACCGGCCCGATGATCGCCCCCGCGATCACTGAGGACGCCGCCCTTCAACCTCTCACCCCCTACGGCTCGACCAAGGCCGCGGCCGAGATGCTGATGTCGGCGTACTCGGCCTCCTACGGCATTCGGTGTGTCGCCCTCAGGCTGACCAACGTCTACGGGCCGGGCATGCAGGCCAAGGACAGCATCGTCGCGCGGCTGATGCGCGCGATCCGCCTCGGCACCACGTTCGAGATCTACGGCGACGGCCGCCAGGTTCGCGACTACGTGCACGTCAGCGACGTGACCGACGCCGTGGCGCTGGGGCTGGTGAGCGAGGACTGGGTAGGGCCCACGGTCATCGGGGCCGGGAGGTCGCTGTCGGTGCTCGAGGTGGTGGACGCCGTGCGCGAGGCGACCGGGCAGCCCCTCTCGGTCCGTCACGGCCCGCCAAAGCCAGGGGAGATGCCGGCGGTGATCGTCGATCCGAGCCGGGCCCGTGCGCGGGGTTGGTCGCCGCGGATCGGCTTCGAGGAAGGGCTCGCGGCCGTCTGGGAGGAGTGGTCGCGGATCGATCTCGACGCCGTGCGTTCGGGCCTCGGCGTGCTCGCCGCGCCGACCGGAGCATCGAGATGACCGTCGCGCCGCCCAAACCGTTTGCCGTGCCAGACGAGCTCGCCAAGCTCGCACCCGCCGAGCGAGGCGCGGCCGCCGCGTTCCTCGCCGCGCACCCGCCCGGTACCGGAGCACCCCTCGCTGTCGTGATTCCCGCCTACAACGAGGAGCCCACGGTCGCCGGCGTGGTGTCCGAGATTCCGCGCGACGCCGCGGGGCTCGCGACGGAGATCATCGTCGTCGTCGACGGAGCCAGAGACGCGACCGCCGCCCGGGCACGCCACGCCGGCGCCTTGGTCTGCGACGTGCCGGTCAACCGGGGACAGGGCGCGGCTCTGCGCCTGGGCTACTGGCTCGCGCGCGCCCGCGGGGCCCAGGTGATTGCGACTATCGACGCCGATGGTCAGTACGACCCGGCAGAGCTCGGGCTCGTGGTGCAGCCGATCCTCGACGACCGCGCCGACTTCGTCTCAGGCTCGCGCCGGCTGGGCATGGAGCTGACCACCGACCGCGTGCGCCACGCCGGCGTCATCGTTTTCGGCGCGCTGTTCAGCCTCCTGGTGGGTCACCGGGTCACCGATCCCGCCTGTGGCATCCGGGCGATGCGCGCCGAGGTGACCGCGGCGGTGACGCTCGAGCAGCCCCAGTATCAGGCCTCCGAGCTCATGATCAGCGCTGCCCTGAACGGCTTTCGGCTCACCGAGGTGCCCACGACCATGCGCGACCGCGGCGGGCACGCGACCGCGACCAAGAAGGGCGGGAACCTCCGCTACGGGGTGCGGTTCGCGCGGGCGGCGCTCCACACCTGGCGCCGCGACCGCACGGCGGCTCGGATGCGGCTGCGCCCCGAGAAGATCCAGTGCTCGTAGACCGCGAACCGGGCGACGAATAGCACCGCGAACACGGCCAGGTACGACGCGGTCACGAGCGCCACGCGAATGCCGTGGTGGGCCGGGATGCTCTGGACCTGGTGCTGTGTCCAGGCGGTGGTCACGCTGGTGGCAAGCAGCGTGAGCGCCGAGACCACGACGTAGCCCACGACCTCCCTCGCGAATGCCACGCGGCCCCGGAGCTTCCACGCCCAGCGCCGGTTGAGGATCCAGTTCGGAATCGCGCCGGCCACGAACGCCGACACCGAACAGGCGGTCGTCCCGGCACCCAGCACGTACAGCAGCGCGAACACCACGGCGCTGGTCGCGGCCGCGACCAGCGAGCCGAGGGTGTAGCGCGTGATGCGTCCGGCCAGCGCAGACTGCCGGAGGTCGCTGTAACGATCACCGAGCACGGAGGGCCAATCCTAGCGATTTACGGTGTATCGCCGGTGTAAGGGATACGGTCTGAAGCGACCAACGTGCGGATTCAGTCAGCAGCCGAACCGATCGAACTCGACGACGACCTCCTGATCGCCGGCGATAACGCCGCCGTGCTGCGACGGCTGCCGGAGGACACGTTCGATCTGATCTACATGGACCCGCCGTTCAACACCGGACGCGCGCAGGCCCGGCGCACGCTCGCCGTCGCGGCCGACCCGGGGGCAACCCGAATCGGATTTGGCGGCCGGCGCTACCGCTCCCGCCTGCTCGAGACGCTCAGCTACGACGACGCGTTCGCGGATTACCTGGGCTTCCTCGAACCCCGCCTGACCCGCGCTCGCGAGCTCCTCGCGACCCACGGGTCGCTGTACTTCCACATCGACTACCGCGAGGCCCACTACTGCAAGCTGTTGCTCGATGAGATCTTCGGACGCGATGCGTTCCTCAACGAGCTGATCTGGGCCTACGACTATGGCGCCAAGCCGCGCCGTCGCTGGCCGGCCAAGCACGACACGATCCTCGTGTATGTCCGCACGCCCGGAGCCCACCACTTCGATCCGGACGCGGTCGAGCGCGAGCCCTACATGGCTCCGGGCCTCGTGAGCGCCGAGAAGGCGGCGCGGGGAAAGATGCCGACCGACGTCTGGTTTCACACGATCGTGCCCACGAACGGCCGGGAGAAGACCGGATATCCGACGCAGAAGCCCGAGGGGGTGCTGCGCCGCCTCGTCGGGGCGTCCTCGCGCCCCGGAGGCTGGTGCCTTGACCCGTTCGCGGGCTCGGGCACGCTGGGGGCGGTCTGTCGCGAGCTCGGCCGGCGCTTCGTGCTCGTGGACGACAGCGCGGTCGCCCTCGAGGTGATGCGCGAGCGGCTCGCCCCCGGGCGGCCCGCTGAGGCTAAGAGCCGCGACCGCGCACGAGCGGCACGAACCTGACCGCCTCGAGGCGTGCCCGTTGGAACCCCTCGGCGCTCCGGCGGGTGCGGATCAGGTGCTGCTCGGCGGCCCCGACCGGCGCCACCAGCCGCCCGCCGACAGCCAGCTGCTCCTCGAGCGCTACCGGCGGCGAATCGCCGGTCGCCGCGGCCACGTTGATCGCGTCGAACGGAGCCTCGTCGGGCAGGCCTTCCCAACCGTCGCCCACGCGGAACGTGACGTTGCCGATCGCGAGCTCCTCGATCGTCGACTGGGCCCGCGCGCTCAACTCGACATGTCGCTCGATGGTCCAGACGTGCGCGGCGAGCTTCGCGAGCAGCGCCGCGTGGTAGCCGGAACCGGTGCCCACGTCGAGCACGCGGTCGCTCGGTCGCAGGTCGAGGACCTCGAGCATCCTGGCGACCACCAGGGGCTGGGAGATGGTCTGACCGCAGGAGATCGGGAGCGCGACGTTCTCATACGCCCGATGACGCTCGGACTCCGGCACGAACCGCTCGCGCGGCACCGACGCGATTGCCGCGAGCACGCGCTCGTCCGCTACCGCGGGACGCAGCCGCTCCGCCAGCGCAGCCGCTTCGCTTGTGCTCATGTCCGTTCATTCTTCCCGCCTGCGCGCCCGGCGACCCCGGAAGTTAGAGAAGGTTTAGAACGCGATGTTGGGCTAGATTCCAGGCCATGCTCGACCGGCGCGCGATCCTCGCGCTGTGCGCGCTCGTGGCCTCGCTGGTTGTCCCCTCCGGTTGCGGCTCGAACAAGGCCCACACGCATTCCTCCCAGACCACCACCGGACAAGGTCAGGTGTTCCACCCCGACCCCGATGCAGCCGAGGACACCTATCCGGTTCCGCCCCAGGTCGATCAGAACAACGTCTACGCCGCCGATCGCACGCTCTCCCCCGTCGTCCGCCAGTTCCTCCCCCTCGTCTACGTCCCCAACAGCGAGAGCAACACGGTCGACGAGATCGATCCCAAGACCTACCACGTCATTCGCGAGTTCGCCGTCGGCGCCCTGCCCCAGCACGTGGTCCCGTCCTACGACCTGCGCACGCTGTGGGTGACGAACGACGAGGGCAACAGCCTCACTCCGATCGACCCGGCCAACGGCCTCCCGGGTAGACCCGTCCCGGTCGAGGATCCGTACAACCTGTACTTCACTCCCGACGGTCGCTACGCGGTGGTGATGGCCGAGCGCCTTGCGCGCATCGACTTCCTGGACGCGCACACGATGAGCGTGCACCACGACCTCCCCGTTCCCCAATGTGCCGGCGTCAACCACGCCGACTACACCGCCGACGGCCACTACATGCTCGCGAGCTGCGAGTTCGCCTCGAGGATGATCGTGGTCGACGTGCCGCGCGAGCGGGCCGTCTACACGCTCGCGCTGCCGACCGGCTCGGACCCGCAGGACGTCAAGCTCTCGCCCGATGGACGGATCTTCTACGTCGCCGACCTGCTCCGCGGCGGTGTCTGGGAGATCGACGCGAGGACGTTTCGCCTGCTCGGATTCCTGTCCACCGGCGCGGGTGCACACGGCCTGTACCCCAGCCGCGACGCCCGAGACCTGTACGTATCCAACCGCTCCGCCGGCACGGTGTCGGTGGTCAGCTTTGCCACCCGTCGCGTCGTCGCCACCTGGGTCATCCCGGGAGGCAGCCCCGACATGGGCAACGTGTCCGCCTCGGGCCACGTGCTCTGGCTGTCGGGACGCTACAGCGCCTCCGTGTACGCGATAAACACCCGGACCGGGCAGCTCATCCGGAACATCCCCGTCGGCCTCGGCCCCCACGGTCTGTGCGTGTACCCACAGCCCGGGCGCTACTCGCTCGGGCACACGGGCATCATGAGGTGACGCTCAGAACAACTCCTCGAGGTCGAGTCCGCCCCACGTGGCGATGAACTCGTTCGCCTCGAGGCTCACGTGATCTTCCCGTAACAGTCTGAGCAGCTTCGAGGCCTGCTTGGCCGGAAGGTCCCAGTACAGGACGACCTCGCCGTCGTCGATCGATACCACCTCGATCCGGTCGAGCCGCCTGCGGTCGGCCAGGAAGGCTGGCTCGAGGCCGCCCCGGGAGACGATCAAATCGAATGCCCGGTTCGCCCTCACCGCGGTGCTCCAGCTGCCAGCCGAAGGCCTTCCTCGCCCTCGAGGATCCTCTCGCCGATCTGGATCGCCGGAAGCGACGCCACGCCCGCGCCGAGGGCGCGCGCCGTCGCTCCCTCCAGCGCCTGGGCGGTAGACCGCAGCGCGATCCCCTTGAGCACCGCCGCCGGGTGCAGTTCGCACGCCGCCGCCGCGATCAGCACCGTCTGCTCGTCGCCGAGGTCGCGACCGCCCGCGAACGCCTGACGAAAGCACGCCAGGGAGAACGCGACCGCGCGGCCGATGTGCTTGGCGTACGTCGCGGCGAGCATCGCGCTCCGGGTCTGCGGCGGCCAATGCCGCGGCCAGCGCACGGGCTGCAGCCCCAGCTCCAGCGCCCGGCGCTCGATCAGCGCCCGATCCGGCTCGGCATCGGTGGCCGCGATCTGTGGGCCGAGCACCGGCTCCCATTCCGGCACCACGCCCAGCGCGCTCATGACCTGCTCTGCGACGAGGTAGCAGTACGGGCTGCCCAGGTCGTAGTAGAAGACCGGTTGGACCTCTGCGAGCGCCACCCGGTGGCCCACTCAGCCGTGGATCAGCCAGCCGTCGGCCGCGCGCGCGGCCTCCATCACGGCTTCGGACATCGTGGGGTGGCCGTGGATCAGGCGGGCGATCTCCGGATACCCGCCTTCCAGGGCGCGTGCGTTGACCAGCTCCTGGATCAGCTCGGTCGCCTTGGCGCCGACGATGTGGCCCCCGATCAGCTCTCCGTACTTGCGCTCGCCGACGACCTTGACCAGACCGGTGCGGTCCCCGTAGACCGTGCCCGCGCCCACCGCGCCGTACTGGACCTTGCCGACGACCACGTCGAATCCCTCCTCCCGGGCCTGCGCCTCGGTGAGCCCGAAGCTGGCCACGTTCGGCTCACAGAAGGTTGCGCGGGGGATGTCCACGTACTCGATCGGGTGGGTCTGGAGCCCCGACGCGTCCTCGACCGCGATCACGCCCTCGTCCGACGCCTTGTGGGCCAGCGCTGGCCCGTGTACGAGGTCACCGATCGCGTAGACGCCCTCGGCGCTCGTGCGCATCGCCCCGTCGACCGCGACCATGCCGTTCTCCTCGCGCTCCACCCCGAGGGCGTCGAGGCCGAGCGCGTCGACGTCCGGAGCACGGCCGGCGGCGATCACGAGCCAGTCAGCCTCTCCGGGCTCCTCGCCGAACGTGAACGTGCAGCTCTTATCGGTCGAGCGCACGTCCCGGACGAACATGCCGGTGTGGACCGCGATCCCCTGGCGCGTCAGCCCTCGTTCGGCGACCTTGGAGATGTCGGCGTCCTCGGTCGGGAGCACCCGCTCGAGCGCCTCCAGCAACCGGACCTCGGTCCCGAGGCGCGCGTAGGCCGAGGCGATCTCCACGCCGGACGCGCCGGCGCCGACGACCGCGAGCGTCTTCGGCAGCTCGGCCAGCGCCCAGGCCTCCTCGGTTCCGATCACCCGGCCCCCGAACTCCGTGCCGGGAATCGGCTTTTTGACCGAGCCGGTCGCGAGCACGATCGTCTTGGCCGCGATCTGATCGCCTCCGACGACCACCGACCCCTTGGCGCCAAGCGAGCCCTCGCCTTCGATCAGGTCGATCCCGTTCTTCTTGAACAGACCGGACACGCCGCCGGTCAGCGTCTTGATCACCTTCTCGCGGCGAGCGCTCACCGCGTCGTAGTCGATCGCCGGCGTATCGACCTGGATGCCGAAGTCGCTCGCCTCGCGCACCTCCGAGAGCACGTCGGCGACGCGCAGGACGGCCTTCGCGGGGATGCAGGCGTAGTTGAGGCAGCGCCCGCCGACGTGGTCCTTCTCTACCACCGCGGTCTTCATTCCGAGCTGGGCGGCGCGGATCGCGGCCACGTAGCCGCCCGGGCCCGAGCCGATCACGACGCAGTCATAAGAGGAGTCAGGCACAACTCCCAGCCTATAACGAGTGCGCCTAGCGCCGGGGCGGCGTCGGCATCTGCAGTCGGCTCAGCACCCGTACGAGCTTGAAGAACAGAAACCCGCCCCCGCCGATGATCGCCAGCGCGACCACCAGCCCCAGCAGGTTGCTGGCGCGGATCAACAGCAGCGAGAAGATCAGGATCACGATCCCGAGTACGGCCTGAAAGCCCAGCACCGCCCAGTAGCGCATCCTCCACATTCCCCAGGCGCACACGAGCATCAGCACCGAGAACAGCACCACGCCGGCGGTCCCCGGATGAGCGCCCCCGGGGGAGAGGCGGCCCCCGAGGACCACGTCGATCAGGTCGCCGCCTCCGACCACCACCGCGAGTGCGACCGCGACCTTGATCGGCCACGGCCTCTCCCCGGGCGCGAGCGGAACGAGCGTCGCCCTCACCGCCTCGTTTCGCTGCTCTGAGCGGCTTTTCGCGGCCGGCCCGGCTTGGCGGGCCGGGCCGGCCGCCACAGGCGGTCTGGGCGCGGTCTCGACGGCCGTCACCACCGGCTTCTCGCGCCGGCCTCGCTTGCGGCTACGCTGAGCCAACCCGGACCTCTCCGCGCAGCGCCTCGACCAGGGTCCTTGCCGCGCGTTCCGGGTCAACGGACTCAGTCAGCGCCCGCACGACCGCAACCCGTTCGGCGCCGGCGGCCGCAACTGCAGCGACGTTGGCCTCGTCGATCCCACCGATGGCGAAGAATGGGACCCGGGCATGCGCGGCGGCGTAGTGGACGAGCTCGAGTCCGACGGCCGCGCGACCGGGCTTCGTCGGGGTCTCGTACACCGGCCCGACTCCGATGTAATCGACCTTCGCCGCCTCCGCGGCGTCTATCTGGGCGGGGGCGTGGGTAGAGAGGCCGATCAGCCGGTCGGGTCCCACGATCTCTCGGGCGACCGCGACCGCCATATCGTCCTGACCGACGTGCACTCCGTCGGCGCCGGCGTCCTGCACCAGGTCCGGCCGGTCGTTGAGAATGAACAGCGCCCCGTGCTCGGCGCAGCGCTCGGCAAAGCGTCGCGCCGCCGCGAGCACCGCCTCGTCGGGACGATCCTTCATTCGGAGCTGCACGATCCCCACCCCGCCGCGCAGCGCTGCCGCGAGGAACTCGTCGGGCCGCTCGTCGCACACCAGGTACAACCGCTCCGATCGCAGCCGTTGGTGGACTGACACACGCCAAGTCTGGCACGAGGCGGCCGCTAGCATTGAGCGTAACGGGAGCCCCCACCACTGGGCTGAGAGGGCGGACGTGGGTCCGCCGACCGTCTGAACCTGACCCGGGTAATGCCGGCGGAGGAAGCAACCGTGCGCAGCAGCAACACCTCATTTGACGTCGCCGTTGTCGGCGGCGGCGCCGTCGGTCTCGCGGTCGCCTGGCGAGCGGCGCAGCGCGGCCTCAGGCTTGTCGTACTCGAGCGCGGTGAACCAGGCGCCGCCACGTCGTCGGTGGCGGCGGGCATGATCGCGCCCGTGAGCGAGGCGCTGATGAGCGAGCAGCGGCTCCTGCGCCTCGGCCTCGCGAGCGCGGCCGCCTACCCGGACTTCATCGCCGAGCTGGAGGAAGCAACCGGGCTCGACACGGGGTATCTCCGCTGCGGCACGCTGGCGACGGCCCGCGACCGCGACGAGGCGGAGGCACTCGAGCGCGAGCTGTCGATGCGGCGCGAGCTTGGCCTGTCCGTGCGGCGGTTGCGTGCCAGCGAGGCCCGGCGACTCGAGCCCGCCCTCGCCCCCGCGCTGCGGCTCGCGCTGGACGTTCCCGATGACCACGTGATCGATCCCCGCAGGCTCACAGCGGTCCTCGCCCGCGCGGTGGTCCGCGCGGGGGCCGTGCTCCGGCCGCGGACCGAGGTGGCGGCGCTCACCCTGTCGGGCGACCGGGTCACGGGAGTGGAGCTCGCCTCGGGCGACCGCGTCGCCGCGGATCAGGTCCTGGTCGCCGCCGGGGTGTGGTCCTCGGCGCTGCCGGGCATCCCGGAAGACGTGCGAGTCCCGCTGCGTCCGGTCAAGGGCCAGACACTGAGGCTGCACGACCCGGAGGGACCGGGTCTGCTCACCCGCGTGCTGCGGATGCTCCCGGGCTACATCGTCCCCCGCGGCGATGGCCGGTACGTGCTCGGCGCGACCATGGAGGAGCGCGGCTTCGATACGACGATGACTGCCGGCGCGGTGTTCGAGCTGCTGCGCGACGCGGTCGAGCTGGTCCCCGGAATCGGCGAGCTCGTGATCGACGAACTCGTCGCGGGGCTGCGGCCGGGGACGCCGGACAACGCCCCGGTGATCGGACCCGGGGCCCTGCGCGGCTTGCAGTGGGCGACCGGCCACTACCGTCACGGGATCCTGCTCACCCCGATCACCGCGGAGATCGCCGCCGGCCTGCTCGTCGGTGAGGAGCCCTCCGAGCTCGCGGCCGCGTTCTCGTCCGAGCGGTTCACCGGCCGCGCGGCCAGCGGGCCGCGCGGCCTGGCGGTGGCCACATGAGCAGCACAGTGGTCACGGTCAACGGTGAGCCGCGCGAGCTGGATGCCGGCGCCACCGTCGCCGATCTCGTCGCGCTACTTGCGGCAACGCCCGACGGCCGCGGCGTGGCGGTCGCCGTCGACGGGGAGGTCGTACCGCGCGGCGCGTGGCAGGACACCGAGCTGGTGCGTGGTGCCCAGATCGAGGTCCTGGTGGCCGTTCAGGGAGGATGAGCATATGAGCGACGTTCTCAAAATCGCCGGGCGGACGTTCGAGTCGCGCCTGATCCTCGGCACCGGCGGGTTCACGAGCCACGAGCTGCTGGCGCGGGCGCTGGCCGAGTCCGGGGCGGAGATGTGCACGGTGGCCCTGCGCCGCCTCGATCCCGGCGCGCGCAGCTCGATCCTCGATGTACTCGACGCCGCGGGTGTGCAGGTGCTGCCGAACACGGCGGGCTGCTTCACCGCGCGCGACGCGATCATCACCGCGCAGCTGGCGCGCGAGGCGTTCGCGACCGACTGGATCAAGCTCGAGGTGATCGGAGACGATCGGACGCTGCTGCCCGACGCCGTGGAGCTGGTCGATGCCGCCGAAACGCTGGTCGACGACGGGTTCGTCGTGCTCCCCTATACGACCGACGACCCGGTCCTCGCCCGCCGGCTCGAGGACGTGGGCTGCGCCGCGGTCATGCCGCTGGGATCTCCGATCGGCAGCGGTATGGGAATCCGCAATCCCTACAACCTCACGATCATGGTGGAGCGCGCCGGCGTCCCCGTGGTTCTCGATGCCGGGGTGGGTACCGCCTCCGACGCCGCGCTGGCGATGGAGCTCGGATGCGAGGCGGTCCTCTGTGCGAGCGCGATCTCGCGCGCTCACGACCCCGTAGCCATGGCCCGCGCCATCCGGCTGGCCGTTCAGTCCGGGTTGCTTGCCCGCGGAGCGGGGCGGATTCCCCGCCGGCTCCACGCGCAGGCGTCGACGCCAGAGGAAGGCATACCGGTGTTCGACGGTCCAGACGCGGCCGGATGACCGTCGATCAGCTGTTCGACCGCTGGGAAGCCGCGTGGTCGGGCAAGGACCCGGAGGCCTTCGAGGAGCTGTGCGTGTCGCACGTCCACTACCAGGATCCGCTGACCGAGGAGCCGCTCGAGGGGTCCGACGAGCTTGGCCGGCACGCCGGTCGTCTGTGGGCGGCGTTTCCCGATGCGCGGCTCGAGCGGACCGGCGAGCGCCTGCACAAGGGAGGGTTCGCGGCCGCGCCATCCAAGCTGCTGGCGACGCACAAGGCCCCGCTGGAGAGCCTGCCGGCGACCAACCGGTTCGTGGTCGTCCACTGCGTCTTCTACTGCGAGCTCCAGCACCAGCGTCTGAAGCGCATCCGCGCCTTCTTCGATCTCTACGACGCCGCCACCCAGCTCGGCATCCTTCCCACGCGCGGGTCGATGGGCGAGAAGGCGCTGCTGATGCTCCGCGGCTTCGGGCTTCGCGCCGGGCGGACCTAAAAGCGGGCGCCCATCACTGAAGGATGGGCGCCCGCTCGTGGCTCGCCTCACGCGCTACGCACGCGCGGGCTCATGCGCCACCCGCGGCAGCCAGTGCAGCCGCCTGGGCAGGTACCAGTTGGCGTCGCCGAGCAGCTTCATCGTCGCCGGGAGCAACACCGCCCGGATCAGCGTGGCGTCAAGCAGGATCGCGACCGCCAGCCCCACGCCGAGCTGCTTGAACTCGAGCGCGCCGAGCGAAGCGAAGATCGCGAACACCGCGACCATCACGATCGCCGCGCTGGTCACCGGTCCGGCCGTCGACTTGATCCCGTGTGCGATCGCGTCGCCGGTCCGCATCCCCTTGTCGTAGGCCTCGCGGATGCGGCTGATGATGAACACGTGGTAGTCCATCGAGAGCCCGAACAGGATCACGAACAGGAACAGCGGCAGCCAGGAGGTGATCGCTCCGGTCGATTTGAAGCCGAGCAGTCCCTCCGCCCAGGTGTGCTGGAAGACGAGCGCCAGGACGCCGTAGGCGGCGCCGACCGACAGCAGGTTCAGCGCGATCGCCGTCAGCGGCAGGACGATCGAGCGGAACGTCACCAGCAGCAGCAGGAAGGCCATCGCCAGCACGAACGCGAACACGATCGGGGCGTGCGAGCGCATCGAGTCGTTGAAGTCCTTCGACTGTGCCGTCATGCCCGTCACCTGCGCTTCGAGCCCGGGCGCGGCGCCAATCGTCCCGGGGATCACCTGGCCCCGGAGCGTGTCGAGCGCCCGGTACGACGCGTCATCAGTGCCCTTGCCGCTGAGAGGCATCGACACGACGGCCACATCGCGCGTGCCGTTGACCTGGACCTTGAACGGCTGATGGATCTGACCGGTGGCCAGCGCCTGCCGCTCGAGGTTCCGGATCGCGCTCTGCGTCTGGGGCGAGGTGACGTCACGTCCCTGGATCACCACGTAGGCCGGCAGGGGACCGCCCGGGAACGCCGCCTCGATGCGGTTGAGGGTCTTGACAATCGGCAGCCCGCTGGGCAATCCCTGCAGGCCCGGCAGCGAGGTGTGCAGCCCGAACGCGGGGATCGCGAGCGCCACCACGGCCCCTCCGGAGAGCACCACCGAGGCCAGCGGCCGGCGTAGCACGCGATCGACGACCGCGCCCCAGAGCCGGGGCTCGCCGCCGCTCTCCCGGCGGCGGGCGACGATCGGCACGCGGCCTCTCATCACCTTGTCGCCGAGCTTGGACAAAAGCGCCGGCAGCACCGTGAGCGATCCGAGCACCGCCACCGCGACCACCATAATCGTGCCCGTGGCCATCGAGGTGAACGTCTTGTTGCCCGCCAGGTACATCCCGGCCATGGCTGCGATCACGGTCAGGCCGGAGACGAGCACCGAGCGGCCGGAGGTCGCCGCGGCCGCACGTAGCGCGGCCTGCTCGTCGCGTCCCGCCGCTCGTTCCTCGCGCTCACGGCGCATGTAGAACAGCGAGTAGTCGACCCCGACGGCCATGCCGATCAGCAGCACGGTCTCGGACACGACCTGGTCGACCGCCGCGAGGTGGCTGACCAGCGCGATCAACCCGAGCGTCGCCGCGACGCCGGTGGCCGCGAGCAGCACCGGGATGGCGGCCGCCACCAGCGCGCCGAAGGCGACGATCAGGATGATCAGCGTGATCGGGAGCGAAAGCGTCCGCGCCTTGGCGAAGTCGTCGCTGAAGCTCTTGTTCAGAGCCTTGGTCGCGCTGGCGTCTCCCGCTTGCTCGATGCGGAGGTTAGGGTGCGCCCGCTGAGCCGCCGCCGTAGCGGCGAGCGACGCGCCGACCCGCTTGTCGGCGTCCGTCGCCTTACCGGTGATCTGAAATCCGACCAGCACGGAGTGACCGTCACGCGACACCTCGCCGCTGTTCGCGGCAAGCAGCGGTGAGCGGATGTTCTCCACCGTCGAGGTCGCCGACAATCTGTTGGTCACGTCCTGGACTGCCGCCCGGAAGGCGGGGTCACGGACGGTGAGCGAGTTGCTCTGAACCAACACCTGCTCGTTCGCCGGCTGCGGGAATTTGTCGTGCAGCACCTGCTGCGCCCGTCCGGACTCGCCGACGCCGTTGTTGTCCTGCGGAATGTGCTTGGTGCCGACCATGCCGCCGAGCAGGACCGCCACGACGACAAAGGCCAGCCAGCCGAGGATGGCCGCCTTGCGGTGCTGGGCGCTCCAG
>JAFASF010000382.1 GCA_019244745.1 Solirubrobacterales bacterium
CACGCGATCCTGCCCGACCACTGGGTGCCGCTGGCGGTGATCGGGCGAGCACGCCGTTATCCGCTCTCCAAGGTCGCGCGTCTCTCCGGATTGGCCGGCGTGGCGCACGTCGTGCTATCGATCGTGCTCGGCGCCCTGATCATCGTGGTTGGGCTGCAGTTCTCCTCGACGGTCGAGGCGGCGCAGAACACGATCATCGGCTGCCTGCTGATCGCCACCGGCGTTGGTTTCATTGCGTTCGAGTTGGCCGGGCTCGGACACGACCACCACCACGATCAAGGACATGACCCCGGCGCCGACGGCCGGTTGCGCGATCGACGCTCGCACCACCCGCAGGCACCAGACGGGCACCGGCCCGAGCGGTATCGACTTCGAAGCCTGGCTTCGGTCATGGTCCCCTTCGGCGCTGCGGCGTCCCCAGACCTTACGATCCTCCCGGTGTTTCTGGCCGCGACGACCGTGGGGGCGGCAACCGCGGTCGGGTCGGTGGTGGTCTTCGCGGCGGTCACGATCGGGACGATCGTCACCCTGACGCTGACAGCTGCGAAGGGTGGCTATCACATCCGCGGCCGGTGGTTCGACCGCTGGGGGAACGCGATCACGGCGCTCGTGCTGCTCGGGATCGGCGCCCTTGTGCTCGGGGGCGTGATCTAGTCCTCGCTCGCGAGGGCTCACGGTGGACCCAAGGCCCAGGCGCCCGCGATGAGGGTGCCGCAGACTCGCAGCTCCTCGTCGAGCACAACCAGGTCAGCGTCCAGGCCGGGCGAAATTGCCCCCTTGCGGTCACCCAACCCGAGCAGGCGGGCTGGATTGGACGATGCCGGGATGCACGCCTCCTCCAGGCTCAGGTCGAGGAAGCGAACGGCGTTCCGCACCGCGGCGTCCATGGTCAGGGTGCTGCCGGCGATCGGTCCGCCACCGGCGACCGACGCCCGTCCCGCGCTGACGATGACCTCGGCGCCGGCGAGGCGGTAGCTGCCGTCGGGCATGCCCGCGGCGTGGATCGCGTCGGTGACAAGCCTCACTCCCTTCGTCCCCTTGGCCCTGAGCGCGAGCCGGAGCGCGGCCGGGTCGACATGGATGCCGTCGCAGATCAGCTCGCAGCTGACCTCGGGGAGGTCGAGGACGGCGCCCGCGACTCCGGGCTCGCGGTGGTGCAGCGGGCGCATCGCGTTGAACAGGTGCGTCGCGCCGCGCGCGCCGCGCCGCACCGCGGCGCGGGCCTGAGCGTACGTGGCATCGGTGTGTCCGAGCGAGGTCACCACGCCCCGACTGACGAGTGAGTCGATGAGCTCGGGCGCTCCGGGCAGCTCCGGCGCGATCGTCATCACGCGGATGCTGCCGGCGCCGGCCGTCAACAGTCGCGCGAGCACCGCCGGATCCGGCTCCAGGAATGCCTTCGGATCCAGCGCGCCGGCGCGGCCCGGACTCAGAAACGGTCCTTCCAGATGCGCTCCGAGAACGCAGGCACCCTCCCGCCGAACCGCGGAGCGGGCGATGGCCCGGGCCGCCGCCTCGAGCTCGTCGACCGGAGCCGGAATCGTCGTGGCCAGGAGGGCGGTCGTCCCGTGGGCGGCGTGGAAGCGCGCCATGGAGGTGATTTCATCGGGGTCGTCGGCGTTGGCGCATGCGCCGCCACCGCCGTGGACGTGCGTGTCGATGTAGCCCGGGACCACCCATCGTCGATCCAGCTCGACGACCGGGCCCGAACCGGCGGCGGGCCTCGCGCGCCCGCGCCGGAGGGGCACCACGTCGAGGATCCGCCCATCCCGCACAACAACCTCGCCCCCGACGGTTCCGCCCGGCGTGACGATCCGTTCACTGCGAAGCCGCATTGGTGGTCCAAATCGTTGAGTACCTAGGAGCTGGCGCCGCGAAGCCGCCTAGCCCCCATTCCAGCGCATGGTCGCCGCGAGCTCCCCGTAGGCTATGACCAGGCGCTGTGATAAGCGCCCATCAACCATGCCGGTTCCCCCGGGGTTTCGCCTGGGCCCGGGTAGCTTGAAGGTGATGGACAGGTTCGCGCTCACCTACGACGGATTCGATCCCGCTGAGGAAGGTCTTCGCGAGGCACTCACCTCAACCGGCAACGGCTACCTGTGCACGCGAGGGGCGGCCGAGTGGGAAGACGCGGACGGGGTGCACTATCCCGGCACCTACGTACATGGGGTCTACAACCGTGAGACGACGATCCTCGGAGGACTACCGGTGCTCAACGAGGATCTGGTCAACCTGCCCAATTGGCTGGTGCTCAAGCTGAGGATCGAGGGCGAGGAGGCAATCAGGCTCGCCGATGTCGAACTGCTCGATTATCACCACCGGCTCGACGTCCGGAACGCGACCGTCGTGCGCGAGCTGCGGTTCCGGGATCGAAGCGGGCGCCAGACGTCCCTCAGGAGCCGTCGGTTTGTCAGCATGGCCGACCGCCACTACGCCGGCATCGAGTGGACCCTGACCGCGGAGAACTGGTCCGGCCGTGTTGAGATTGTCTCGGCCATCGACGGGCGCGTCGCCAATAGCGGCGTAGCCCGCTATGCGCAGCTCGAGGGCCGCCATCTCGATCCGGTGGCACCGCGGACGTTCGGGCCCGAGGTGATCGCCCTCAAGGTCGAGACCCGGCAGTCCAATCTGTACGTCAGCCACGGGGCGCGCACGCGCCTGTTCGCGGTTGACGGGCCGATCGACGCCGAGCGGAGCCTCTTCCAGACCGAGGATTACATCCAGCAGGTGCTCGCGTTCGAGATCCGTCAGGGCGCGGAGGTGAGGGTCGAAAAGATCATCGCCTCCTACACGTCTCGCGATCCCGCAACCAGTGACTCGTTGACCAAGGCCGGCACAGCGGTGAGACGCTACGCCGGTTTCGGGGAGGCCCTCGAGGGGCATCGCACGGCGTGGGACGAGCTCTGGCGGGTGTCCGATCTCGAGGTGTCAGGGGATGATCGGGTGCAGTTGCTTTTGCGGCTGCACACCTCCCACCTTCTGCAGGTGTGCTCGCGTCACACCGCGGACATCGACGCCGGCGTTCCGGCGCGGGGGCTCAATGGCGAGGCGTACCGGGGTCACGTTTTCTGGGACGAGCTGTACGTGTACCCCTTCCTCAACTTTCGGGTGCCGGAGGTCACGCGGGGGTTGTTGATGTACCGCTACCGGCGGCTTGGCGAAGCCAAGGCGGCGGCTCGGGAAGCGGGCTTCCGCGGCGCGATGTATCCCTGGCAGAGCGGCTCCGAGGGCACCGAGGAGACCCAGCGCATCCACCTCAATCCGCTTTCGGGCCGATGGGAACCCGATCTGAGCCACAACCAGCGGCACGTCAACGCCGCCATCTTCTACAACATCTGGAACTACTACCAGGCGACCGGGGACCTGACGTTCCTCCGCGACCAGGGCGCCGAGATGATGCTGGAGATCGCGCGCTTCTGGGCGTCGATCGCACACTTCAATCCCGAGCGCGAACGGTATGAAATCCATGGGGTGATGGGGCCCGACGAGTTCCACGAGAAATACCCGGGCGCCGCGGAGGCTGGCCTTCGCAACAACGCCTACACCAACGTGATGGTGGCTTGGCTGTGCGAGCTCGCCCACGACGTCCTCTCGCTGCTGCCCGATAGCCGCGCCGACGCTCTGCGCGAGAAGTCCGAGCTCGACGACGAGGAACTGCACACCTGGGAGGACATGAGCCGCAGGATGTTCGTCCCGTTCAACGGGGACGGGATCATCAGCCAGTTTGAGGCCTACGACGAGCTCGACGAGCTCGACTGGGACGGCTATCGCGCGAAGTACGGAAACATCCAGCGACTCGACCGGATCCTGCGCGCCGAGGGCGATGACCCGAACCGCTACAAACTCGCCAAGCAGGCCGACACCGTGATGCTGTTCTACCTGCTGCCGCCAGAGGAGCTGGCACGGGTGTTCGAACGGCTCGGCTATCACTACGGGCCCGAGACGGCAGCCGAGAACATCGCCTACTACGACCGCCGCACATCCCACGGCTCGACGCTGAGCTTCGTCACGCACGCCGGGGTGCTCGCGGCCCTCGACCCGGAGAGCTCATGGGAGCGTTTTCTCATCGCACTGAACAGCGACGTCAACGACATCCAAGGGGGGACCACAAAGGAGGGGATCCATATGGGCGTGATGGCCGGCACGCTCGACCTCGTCCAGCGCAGCTATGTGGGCACGAGCGTCCGTGACGGCGTGCTTCGTTTCGACCCCAGGCTGCCCGCCCGTATCGAAGGCGTGTCGTTTTCGATGCAGTTTCAGCGGACCCCGATCCTCGTGACGCTCGCCGACCGTCGGCTGACGCTCGCCGTTCATCCCGAGGGCATCAACCGACCGATCTCTGTCGGGGTCGGCGATCATGTCCGCGAGCTCTGCCCCGGCGACCGGTTCACGTTCGAGCTCCAGCCCGGGGCCAATGTCGCGGAAGAAGTCCACGCTGATAGGAGCACCGCATGACCGAACGGTTCCAGGGAGCGATCTTCGACGTCGACGGCGTCCTCGTCGACTCGCCCCACGAGAAGGCATGGCGCGAATCCCTGCGCGAGCTCATGGAGTCCGAGTGGAGCGACATCCGAGACCGGTCGACCTGGTCGCCGGAAGCATTCACCCCCCGGGTCTACGAGGAGCTGATGTCCGGCAAGCCGCGGATGGACGGCGCGCGCGCCGCGCTCGAATACTTCCACGTCCCCGATGACGACGACCACCGCCTGGCTGAATACGCCGACCACAAGCAGGCAATGGTGGTGCGGTTGATCGAGGCCGGGGATTTCACCGCCTACCCCGACGCGCTGCGGTTCATCATCGCGGTCAAGGACGCGGGAATCCGGGTGGCGGCCGCGTCCTCCTCCAAGAACGCCAAGCTCTTCCTCCGCCAGATCAGGCTCGACCAGTTCGCCGAGGAGCAGGGGATCGAGTCTCCCTCGGTGACGTCCGGGCTCACGCTGCTCGCGTTCTTCGACGCCGATGTCTCGGGCCGCGACTTCGCGCACGGCAAGCCCCACCCGGAGATGTTCCTCACCGCGGCTCAGGAGCTCGGCACCGCTCCCGAGGATTCGTTCGTGATCGAGGACGCTGCTGCGGGCGTCCAGGCCGCCAAGGCCGGGAGCATGGGCGCGATCGGCATCGCGCGGGCGGAGGACGCCGAACTCCTCGCCACGGCGCACGCCGACATTGTGGTGACCTCACTCGACGAGGTCGACGTCGGGGCGCTGGCCGAGGGACGCTTGGCCACAAGAGCGGAGGCTCCATCTCACGTCTCGCCGCCGCGCGACGTTTGATCTGCATACGTCCGTAAGGAGGACCGGCGATGCTCACCGCCACCACAAACGACGCCGCCACGATCATCGAGCGAGTACATCGCCTCGATTGGGAGGCGCTAGGCCGAGAGCTCGACGAGCGAGGCTTCGCGGTCACCCCACGCGTGCTGACCGCGGCGGAGTGCGGCGAACTGGCCGAACTGTTCGACGGCGATGGGTTTCGCTCGACGATCGATATGGCGCGCCATCGGTTCGGCGACGGCCGCTACCGCTACTTTGCCCGCCCGCTGCCGCCGCTGGTTGAGGGTGCGCGCATGGCCTTCTATGAGCATCTCGCGCCGGTGGCGAACACCTGGGCCGCACGGCTGTCCGGCGAGAACCCCACGTTTCCGCCGACGCACGAGGAGCTGCTGGAGCGCTGCCGGGCGGCCGGGCAGGAGCGGCCCACGCCTCTGATTCTGCGCTACCACGAGGGGGACTGGAACGCGCTTCACCAGGACCTCTACGGCGAGGTGTACTTCCCCTTCCAGGCGCTGACGGTGCTCTCCGATCCCTCGCGCTACGGCGGGGGCGAGTTCGTGTTGCTCGAGCAGCGCCCGCGAGCGCAGAGCCGCGCGCACGTGCTGCGCCCGGGCCAAGGCGCGTTCGTGATCTTCCCCACCCGCGAGCGACCCAACCGCGGCAAGAACGGCTATCACCGCGTCGGCATGCGTCACGGCGTCAGCACGATCACCGCCGGCGAGCGGACCGCGCTGGGTGTGATCTTCCACGACTCCAGATGACGCCCACTCCGCCCGGCCGCCCCGCCGGCACGCCGCTCGCGGATGTGGTCAAGGCATCGAACGAGGTCGGCGCCACCAGTTCGCGCTCGCGGAAGGTCGCGATCCTCGCCGCGTTGTTGCGGGGGCTGCACCCTACCGAGGTGGCGATCTGTGCCGGCTTTCTTTCTGGCGTGCCGCGCCAGGGCCGGGTAGGCGTCGGCTACGCGACGGTCTACGGGATCCGGTCTCGACCCGCGGAGCAGCCGTCCCTCACCATTCGCGACCTCGACGGGGCGATCGCCGACATCCAAGGCGCGATCGGCAGCGGCTCGAACGCCAGGCGCAGGCAGCTCCTCGACGAGCTCCTCGGCCGCGCCACTGAAGAGGAGGCCGACTTCATAAAGCGGCTGTTCACCGGCGAGCTCAGACAGGGGGCCCTGGCCGGGCTGGTCGCGGACGCCGTGGCCAAGGCCGCCGGGGTCTCCGGCGAGATCGCCAGGCGCGCGTTGATGCTCTCGGGCGATCTCCCGCACATGGCGGAGATCGCGATGTCGAGCGGACAGGGGGGCCTGCGCGCCGTCGGCCTTGAGCTCTTTCGCCCGATCCTCCCGATGCTCGCGTCAACGAGCTCGAGCGTGACCGAGGCGGTCTCCGACTTTCAGCGGGCGTCCGTGGAATGGAAGCTCGACGGGATTCGCATCCAGATCCATCGCCGCAAGCGGGAGGTGCGCATCTACACCCGCAACCTGAACGAGATCACCGCGGCGCTCCCCGGCATTGCCAAGGCCGTGCTGCGGCTCCCCGTGAGGCAGGCCGTTCTCGACGGCGAGGCGCTGTGGATGGGACCGGACGGCCCCGCCGCTTTCCAGGACACGGTGTCGCAGATCGACCGCGACGCGCCACCGAGCGGGATCGTCACGTTCCTCTTCGACCTCCTGCACGTCGACGGCGAGGATCTGCTCGACGCGCCATTACAGGAGCGCGCCGAGCGCCTTCAGGTGATAGCCCCCCACCTCAAGATCCGCGGCGTGCTGACCTCCGACCCGGAGGACGGGCAACGTCTTCTCGACGAGTCGCTTCGCGCCGGCCACGAGGGCGTCGTCGTAAAGGACGCTTCGTCGTCGTACGCGGCCGGTCGCCGAGGCCGTGCGTGGCGCAAGGTCAAGCCGGTGCGCACCTACGATCTGGTCGTGCTCGCGGCCGAATGGGGCCACGGACGCCGGCGCGGTTGGCTCTCGAACCTGCACCTCGGGGCTGCTGATCCGCGCAACGGCTCTTTCGTGATGGTCGGCAAGTGCTTCAAAGGGCTGACCGACGAGCTCCTGCGCTGGCAGACGGAAGCGCTGCTCGAACGCGAGACGGGCCGCCGGGGGATTGCGGTCCTGGTGCGCCCGGAGCTCGTGGTCGAGATCGCTCTGGACGGAGTCCAGTCCTCCACCCGCTACCCCGGAGGAGTCGCGCTGCGCTTCGCCCGCGTCAAGCGCTACCGGCCCGACAAGGGCCCGGCCGAAGCCGACTCGATCGACTCCCTGCGCGCGCTCCTCCCCGGCGCACGCGGCGAAATCGCCCTCGAGCCCTGACGCCCCCTCGCAAATCCCGGCGCGCGCGGCGAAATCACCGTCTAGCCCTTACGCCCCGTCGCAAACCGCGTCGTCGACTGCGCCGGAGCGGATACCTCGGTCCCGAAATTTAGGATCGTGTTAGGTTGCGTGCGCAATCACTGGGTATAACCGAGATGTGCTTGTGCATCCTTCGAGATGAGCATCTCCGGCTACGGGGCGGTAATCGCGCTGGCGATGCTCGAGGGAGCGCTCGTGGCCCTGCCGCGAGCGGACGCCCTGGAACCCTTGCGCCGTCTGCGCTCGCCAGTGTGGGCGGCGCTCTTGCCCGGCTCGATCCTGCTCGGAACATTCGGGCCGCTGGCCCTGCCCTCTATGGCGCCCGCGCTCGTCGTGCTCGCCAGAATCGTCACGCCACTGCTCGCGGCCGTCGCCGTTGTCGCCGTGGCGCGGGGTTCGCGCCAGGCGTTGCTGATCGTCGCGCTGGCGCTGGCGCTCGTGGCCGCGTTCATCAGCGGCTGGGCGGGCCAGCTGTCGGCCAGCGTGCTCACGGCCCTGGGGTGCCTCGCTCTCGGTTCGGCGGTCGTGCGGCTGATCCCACCCGGCTGGATCCTGATTGGGATCCTCGTCATGGCCGCCGCCGATCTGGCGCTGCTGACCTCGGGCGTCGGTCACTCCGCCGGAGTGATCATGGCCGACGCGACGGCCAACGTCCACGGGCCGGTGTTCGACCAGGCCGGCGTTGGCGGGGTCAGCATCGATTACCCGGACCTGGTGCTCGCCGGGATGCTGGGCGTGTTGGCGGCCGGGCGCAACCACCAATGGACAGCGGCGGTGCTCGTGGCCATGATCGCAGCCGTGTTCGGCATGGTCCTGCCGATCGGGAGCGGCCTGCCCGCGACCGTCCCGATCGCGCTCACCTTCGTCCTCCTCGAATGCGCACGGCTGGCGCAGCGCCGGCGTGTGCCGGGCATCCCCGCTGCTGCAAGCGCAACGTAGCCGCCCGCGTTGACGTCCGAGCGGCGTCGCTCTAGAGTGGCCCCCGACCCTCGATCGCGCCGCCGCGTCGGGGTCGAAGGCACCACGGGGAAGGCGAATCACTGCGGAGGAGGGAACTTTGGGCGTCGTCCGTGCATCGCACTCCAGGTCTTGGCTCGGCGCCGCGCTCGGCCGCCGCCCGCGAGTCCTGATCGTTGTCTTGGCGCTGTTGAGCGCGGGAGCGCTCGTGAGCCTCCTCGCGCTCCCGTCCTCGGCCGCGTCCACCTCCCCCGCCTCGGACCCGCCGGCGCCCGACGGGCCGGGTGCCGTGTCGCACTTCGACCTTGCGCGCAAGGACTGCGTCGGGACCTCGCGCACCACGGCGTCCAAGGTTTGGTACACGGTGGCCGACGGCGCGCTCAGCGACGTCTACTACCCGACCGTGGACAACACCAACGTGCAGACCCTGCAGTACATCGTCACGGACGGGTCGACGTTCACCGACCTTCAGCAGCGCGACATGACCTACAGCGTGTCGGCCCTCGACCGCGGCGGGATGTCCTGTCAGGTGACCGCGACCGCGCGCAGCGGGCGCTACCGGATCGTCACCGACTACGTGACCGACCCCCAACGCAACGCGCTGTTGATGCGGGTGCATTTCCGGTCGCTCACGCCGGGGCGCTACGAGCTGTTCGCGCGCCTCGACCCTACGGTCAACGGAAACGGAGGGGGCGGAAGCGGCAACGGGGGAGCCGATTCGGCCCGCACCGACACCTCCACCGGCCATCAGGTGTTGGTCGCGTTCGACACGAACACCGCCACCAATGCCGCCAACCGCGATTACGCGCAGCCGGTCTACATGGCCCTCGACGGCCCCTTCTCGCAGGTCACCAACGGCTTCGCCGGAGAACCGAGCGACGGCCTCGCCCAGCTCGACGCCGCCCACGCGCTGAGCACGACCTACGACTCCGCGGTCGGCGGCAACGTCGTCCAGGTCGCCCGGATCGGCGCCGGCCGCGCCGGCTCGTCGGGCATCCCGCACTCGTTCACGCTCGCGCTCGGATTCGGCGCCACCCAGACCGACGCGGTCGGGAGCGCCGAGGCCTCGTTGCGCAAGCCGTTCTCCGCCGCGCTGCACGACTACGACCTCGGCTGGAGACGCTACGACGCGGGTCTTCGCCGGCCGCCCGCTCGGCTTCTAGGCCTCAGCCGCGCGAGGGTCCGCCAGCTCGATCGCGAGTACTACGTCAGCGCCAACGTCGTGAAGGCCTCGGAGGACAAGACCTTCCCCGGAGCGATCGTGGCCGGCCTCGCCTCGCCGTGGGGCCAGGCGGTGTCGGCCGGCGACCCGAACAACACCTATTTCGGGTCCTATCGCGAGGTGTTCGCGCGCGACCTGTACGAGGCGTGGACCGGTCTGATGACCGACGGCGACACCGCCACGGCGCGTGCCGCGGTGCTGTTCCTGTTCGACCGCCAGCAGCAGCCGGACGGCTCCATGCCCCGCAACAGCCTGGTCAACGGCAAGCTCGCGCCCGACTCATTCAACACCCAGCTCGACGAGTGCTCGTATCCGATCCTCATGGCGTACCTCATGGGGATGACCGACCCCACCCTTTATGCCGACCACATCAAGCCGGCGGCGAACTTCGTCGTCTCTCACGGGCCCTCGTTCGGCCCCGAGCGCTGGGAGGAGCAGAGCGGCTACTCGCCCTCGACGATCTCGGCTGAGATCGCCGGCCTCCTCGCGGCGGCGAACCTCGCCGAGGCCAACCACGACCCGGTGTCCGCCCGCGAATGGCGCGCGACCGCCGACGACTACCAGCGATCGATCAAGGGCTGGACGGTCACCACCAACGGCCCGCTCGCGAACCACCCGTACTTCATCCGCCTGTCGAAGACCGGCGATCCGAACGCCGCGATCTCCTACAACCTCGGCAACGGAGGCCCCACGCTCGACCAGCGCACCGTGATCGACGCCGGATTCCTCGAGCTCGCGCGGCTCGGCGAGCTGCCCGCGGACGATCCCGACATCCTCGAATCGCTCCCGGTGGTCGATCGGACGATCGAGTCCCAGACCCCGAGCGGCCCCGGCTGGCACCGCTACAACGGCGACGGCTACGGCGACGGCGCATCCGACGGCCATCCGTGGGCGCCGTCGGACAAGGGGACAGGCCACGTGTGGCCGGTCCTGTCATCCGAGCGCGGCGAGCAGGACCTGCAGACCGGCCACGCGCGCGCGGCGGCGGGCCTCTTGTCCAGCATGGCCAACTTTGCCTCCGGCGTCGGCCTGATTCCCGAGCAGGATTGGGAGCTGCCGAACCTGGCGCCGTCGCCCTACGGCACCGACCCGACGGTGGCGTCGATCGGGTTCATCGACGGCAAGCCCGCGGGCTCCGCCGCCCCGCTGACCTGGTCGGCCGGCTCCTACGTCCGGCTCGCCGCCGACCTTGGCGCCGGGCGCCTGCTCGATCAGCCCCGCAACACCGTTCAGCGCTACGTGCGCCGCACGCAGGGTCAGACCCAGCTGGCGGTGACGAGCCCCACCGACCAGTCGGCGGTCAACTCCTCGCCGGTGACGGTCACCGGGACGGCGGCGCCGGGCGACACCATCGACGTGCTCGCGCTCAACACCGACAACAACACGTCCGAGACGTCCGCTGCGACGGTCGCCCACCGGACCGGGAGCTTCTCCGTCACCGTCCCGATCACCCCCGGCACCACCGTGCTCAGCATCGCCGCGACCAGCCGCGACGGGGCGACCGCTCACGCCACCAGGACCGTGGTGTGGGACTTCGTCGCGGGCACCAAGCTGCTGGACGTCAGCGACCCGAGCGGCGATGACCACGGACCCGGCAACTACGCGTATCCGACCGATCCGTCCTTCCACCCCGGCGCCTTTGATCTGACCGACTTCCAGGTCTACGACAGCGGCTCCAACGTCGTGTTCCGCGTGCAGACCGCCGACCTGACGCCGACTTTCGGCAGCCCGCTCGGCGCCCAGCTCGTCGACATCTACGTCCACGATCCGAGCGCCGCGCCGGCCGACACCTCGACCGCGGCGTCCTTCCCGCAGCGCAACTACCGGATCGCCCCGGCGGACGCCTGGAGCCGGCTGATCGAGGCCCAGGGCTTCGGGCAGCGCTTCATCGACGCGCACGGCGCGACGCTGGGCACGCTGGCGATCAAGGCCAACCAGATCTCCCGCTACATCACGATCACCGTTCCCAAGGCCGAGCTCGGCACGCCCGCCTCCGGCTGGGCGTTCACGGTCGTGCTCACCGGGCAGGACGGGTTCAGCCCCGACCAGGCGCGTTCGTTTGCTCCCACACCGCAGCCGTTCCAGTTCGGCGTGTGCGCCACCGCCAGCAGCGACCCGCACTGCACGGTCGATCCGGCCACGGTGCCCAAGGCGATGGACGTGATCACGCCCGCCGGCGTATCGCAGAGCGACGAGCTCGATTACACCAAGCACTCGCCGGTGGTCATCCAGGGCGTCTCGATTCCGTAACCGGTTCCTCGCACGCCCTCCGCAACGAGCCCGCACGGCAGGGAGCGGACGCGGCCTCGATCAACCGACCGATGACTCTCGGCGAGCGCCGGGGTCATACGGACTAGGAACGCAAAACACAACCGACGCCCCGCCAATGCGACACATGTCACACCGCCGGCCGTCGGTGGGTCTTACAACTAAGAGCACTGCCGTCGCGGCACATCACCCTCCCCCTCTGAACCCCCATGCTCGCCTCCGACCAGACAGCCCCCGACTTCGCGCTTCCCGCCGTGGATGTCCGCGCGCTCATCCGCCGCGTCGCGCCGGCAGCGCTGGTTGCCGGCGCGGCGGTGCTCGGCGTGGTGCTGATCGGCGGCCACGTCCACACCTTCGCCGACGCGCTCCGGCGGGTACTCGGCCTCGACGGGGGCTGGGCGGCGGCCGGGATCGTGTTCGAGTGCCTGTCGCTGACCGGGTACGTGGCACTGCTGTCGCTGGTCGCGGGACGGGCCACGCCTCGGGTCGGGGCTCGCGAGAGCGCGCAGATCACGCTCGCGGGAGCCGCCGCGACCCGGCTGCTTCCGACGGCCGGCGCCGGCGGAGCGGCGCTGACGCTGTGGACCCTGAGGCGGGCCGGACTCCGCTCGCTCGTGGCCACCCGGACCCTGCTGGTCTTCCTGGTGGTGCTGTACTTCGTTTTCCTCGCCTCGGTCGTGATCTCTGGCGCCGCGCTGGCTCTGGGTCTGGTGGGTAGCCACGGCCCGATCGCGCTGAGTGCGCTCCCGGCCGGCGTGGCGATGCTCACCATCGCCCTCGCGCTGACACTCGCTCTCGCGTCACGTCGCGGTAGGCAGTCGCGGACTGACGCCGGCGGCGATTCCGGCAGCGCCGGCACGCGCTCGCGCCTCCGGACGGCCGCCGGGCTGGGCGGGGATGCCGTTCGCGACGCGATCCGGCTCATTCGATCGGCCAACGTCCGGCTCGCGGGCGCCGTCGCCTACTGGCTGCTCGACGCCGCGGTGTTGTGGGCGATGCTGCACGCGCTCGGCTCGCCGCCGGCGCTGCCCGTCGTCGCACTCGCGTACTTCGTCGGCCAGGCCGCGAACACCCTCCCGATCCCCGGTTCGGTGAGCGGTGGAGTCGCCGGCGTGCTGATCGCGTTCGGCGTGCCCGCTGGGCTGGCGCTGCCGGCGGTGCTGGCGTACCGCACGATTGCCGTGTGGCTGCCCACGCCGGTGGCGATCGCGGCCGTACCAGGGCTGCGGTCGACGATCGCGCGCTGGGGGCGCGAGGACGCCGCCGCCCCGGCCAGCTCCTGACGGCCCGCTGCGCCGCCGGCGCGTTCCTTGCAGAATGCGCCTCGGCACGAAAGTCAATTCAGGAGGAGCGATGGCGAGCACAACGAACCAGCTGGTGACGGGAGTCGACTTCGTCGCGCTGCCGACGCGCGATCTCGAGGCGGCGGTGTCGTTCTACGGCGACACGCTCGGGCTCAGGCGCTCGACATACCGGCCCGACCGTCATCACGCGGAGTTCGAGACCGGCAACCTGACGCTGAACATCATGAACCCGGAGCGGATGGGGCTCGAGCACCATCCGTTTCAGAACGCCCTCGCGCTGCACGTGGACGACGTCGAAGCGGCGCGGAAGGAGCTCGAGGGGCGCGGCGTGACCTTCGACGCCGACACGTTCGACACCGGCGTGTGTCACATGGCGTTCTTCCGCGATCCCGACGGAAACACGTTGATGCTGCACCACCGATATGCACCGCGGACGCCGGAGGCCTGACCACGGCCATGGATCTGTGGTTGATGATCGAAGGGCAGGAGGGCGTCAGCTGGCCACAGTGGGTGGCGCTGACCCAGGCCTGCGAGGAGCACGGGATTCCGGGGCTGTTTCGCTCCGATCACTACCTGAATCTCGACGGGCAGCATCCCGACCGCGAGGTTCTCGACGCCTGGTCGACGCTGAGCGCACTGGCCGCGGTGACCTCGACGGTGAGGCTCGGGACCCTCGTGTCCCCTGCCACCTTCAGGCACCCCTCGGTGCTGGCCAAGTCGGTCGCCACCGTCGATGAGATCTCCGGCGGCCGGGCGGAGCTCGGGCTCGGGGCCGGCTGGCACGAGGGCGAGCACGCGGCGTACGGGTTCCCGTTCCCACCGACGCGCGCGCGGATGGACATCCTGGCCGAGCAGCTCGAGGTGGTGCTCGGAAGCTGGGGTGAAGCGCCGTTCACGTTCGAGGGCGAGCACTACACGCTGCGTGCGCTCGACGCGAGGCCCAAGCCGGTGCAGCGTCCCCACCCGCCGCTGATCATGGGCGGCACCGGTGGGCCCCGCGGTGCGGCGCTCGCCGCTCGGTTCGCGACCGAGTACAACACGCCGTTCCCCACGGTGGAGGACGTGCGAATCCGCCGCGGCCGGATCACCGAGGCGTGCGAGCGCGCGGGCCGGGAGCCGATCCCCTTCTCGGTCATGACGGGCTTCGTCGTGGGCGCCGATAAGCACGAGCTCCGGGACCGCGCGGGCCGCGTCGCCGCGCGGATCGGCGGCGACCCGGAGGCGCTCCTCACCAACCCGCCGCCGGCGTGGATCTTCGGCACGGTCGATCGAGCGATCGAGCGGCTGCTCGAGCTTCGCGAGGCCGGCGTGAGCCGGGTCATGTGCCAGCACCTCCTGCACGACGATCTCGACGCCGTGGCCCTGATTGGCCGCGAGCTCGCGCCGGCGGTGCGCTGAAAGCGGGCATGACCGCGTTAGAGTGCGCCCGGTGAAGGCGTTCGTCACCGGCGGCACCGGCTTCATCGGCAAGCAGGTCGTGCGCAAGCTCCGCGAGCGGGGCGAGGATGTCGTCGCGCTCGTGCGCACTCCCAGCCGGGCGGGCGACCTCACCACCATGGGCGCGGAGATCGTCGAGGGCGACCTCTCGAACCTCGACGCGATCGCGCGCGGGGTGCAGGGCTGCGACGCGGCGTTTCACCTCGGCGCCACCTACAAGGTGGGCATTCCGGATTCGGAGCACGCCGCGATGTACGACGCGAACGTCCACGGGACCGAGCGAGTACTGGATGCCGCGACCGACGCCGGCGTTGCGCGGATCGTGTACGTCTCGACCGGCAACGTGTACGGCAACACGCGCGGACGGGTCGTCGAGGAGGGCTACTCGCGCCCGCAGCCGCCCGAATTCCTCTCCTATTACGACCGGACGAAGTACGAGGCCCATCACGTGGCCCTCGATCGGATCGCCCGCGGCGCGCCGATCATCATCGTGATGCCGGGCGGCGTCTACGGGCCTGGCGATCACTCCGAGCTCGGCAACATGATCGACCAGACCCGGACGGGCAAGCTGAAGCTGCGCATGTTCCCGAGCACCGGCTTCAACTTCGTCTACGTCGAAGACCTCGCCGACGGGATCCTCCGCGCCCACGACCGCGGGAGGATCGGCGAGATCTACAACCTCCCCGGGCAGAAGTCGACCCTCGGAGAGCTCGTCGAGAAGACCGCCGCGCTCTGCGGGCGCAAGCCGCCCCGGATCACGATGCCCGGAGCGGCGATGAAGCTGGCCATCCCGGTGGGGCCGCTGGTCGGCAGGCTCATGGGCTTCCCCCCCAATCTCGCCGAGCTGATTCGCACCTCAGACGGCGTGACGTTCTGGATGAACGGGGAGAAGGCGCGCGAGGAGCTCGGCTTTGAGACCCGGGATCTCGACGCGGGGCTCCGCAAGACGCTCGCTTCATGAGTAGGCCGCGCGGCACACAGGCCGCGCGGCCCGCTTGATCCTCACCCAATTGGCGGCCGGCGATCGCCCCACGGACGGGCGGCCTCGATCTGCCCCGCGAGCGAATACAGGGTGTCCTCGGCTCCGTGGCGGCCGACGAGCTGGACGCTCAATGGCAACCCATCGGCGCCGAACCCGGCCGGCACCGCGATGGCCGGCTGGCCGGTCAGGTTGAAGATGGGATTGAACGGCATGAAGCGCCCGGATCGGTCGATGGCGACCGGTGCGGAGCGGCCGTACGCGCCTTCCGCGGCGATGGCGGTGGTCGCCAGCACCGGCGTCATGAGCACGTCGACCTCGTCCCACAGCGCGAGGATCCGCGCAGTGGTGGCCGGGCGGTTGGCGAGCAGCTGCGCGCGCCGGCGCGGGGGCACGAGCCGCCGGCCGAGCCCGGCCATCTGCTTTGACAGCCGCTCGAGCTTCGAGGGATCGGGCAGCGTGCGCGACTCCTCGTAGATGCCGCGCAGCCACATCTGGACGAACTCGAGCATGGCCATGCCGTATGCCGGGGTTCGCTGCACCAACTCGTGTCCGAGCTCCTCCAGCAACCGGCCGGTGCGCTCCCACGCGTCGCGCTGGTCGCGCGAGATCTTCGCGATCTGGCCGGGCGGCACCTTGCGCGAGATCGCGATCCGCAGCCGAGGCGGCACCGTGGCTGCCGCGTCGGTATAGCTCCCGGTGAACGGCGGCGGGACATTGGTGTCGGTCGCCGTCGCCCCGTGCATCGCGTCGAGCATCAGCGCGCTGTCGCGGACTGTCCGAGTCAGCGCGCCGAAGACGCTCAGGCCGAGCCAACCCTCTCCCATGGGCTGCGTCGACACGCGCCCGCGCGTCGGCTTCATTCCCACCAGACCGCAGGCCGCAGCGGGGATGCGGATCGACCCGCCCCCGTCCGAACCCGTCGCCGCGGGCACCATCCCGGCCGCGACCGCCGCGGCTGACCCGCCGGAGGATCCACCGGGGGTGCGGCTGAGATCCCATGGGTTGCGGGTGATGCCGTTCGCGTCCGACGCGGTCCAGGGCCAGATCGTCAGCTCGGGGACGTTTGAGATTCCGATCGGGATCGCCCCCGCCGCCCGCAGGCGGCGGATGGCCTCGGCATCGGCGTGTGCCGGAGACCAGTAGGTGCGCGAGCCCCGGGTGGTGTGCTGGCCCGCGACCGGAAGGTCGTCCTTGACCGCGATCGGCACTCCGGCCAGCAGCCCGTCGAAGCTCGTCATCGAATCCGCATCGGCGAGCGCCTGCTCGCCCATCGTGGTGCGAAATGCGTTCACGTGCGGGTCGAGAGTCTCGATCCGCCGCAGGCACAGCTCGACCAGCTCGCGCGGATGAACCTCCCGTGAGCGAACGAGCTGGGAGAGCGCGGCCGGGCCGGCAAATTCCAGTTGTTGGTCGGCTGTCGCGGTCATGGTCGGCTAGCTTCGCAGCCGTCGCCGGGGCCGTGCAACCGTAGCCGACTATCGTTCGAGCGCGAGCAGCAGCTCGCGGATCGCGCCCGGGTACCGGTAAGCGATGCCGCCGTGCTTGCCCTCGAAGAGCTCGAGCGAGTGCTTGGCGCCCAGCTTCGAGAGCTCCCCGGCGAACGCCTGCGCGCCGAGATCGAGGAACCACTCGTCGCTCTTGCCAGCGTCCAGGTAGATGCGCCGCATGCTGCGCAGCGCGTCGGCGTGTCGGGGCGCCATCCGCACCGGGTCCCACTCGAGCCAGAGCGCCCACACCTCATCGACGACCCGCCCCATCTCCGGCTCGAACGGGAGCAGCGCCTCGCCGGGGCGATCGGGGTCGGGCGAGTAGGCGGCCGCGTAGGCGTAAATCGAGAAGGCCGTCCCGTAGCGCGCCCAGTCGAAGTGGTCGGCCTCCGCGAGCTGCCTTCGCAGCTCGTCCAGCGAGCCATCGAAGTGATCGCGCAGCTGGCGGGCGATCACCGGGAACTCGCGCAGGTAGCAGCATTCGAACAGCGCGTCGCCGGCGTGGGAGGCCAGCCCGCCGAAGACGTCCGGGCGCAGCATCGGGAGCACCATCGCGCCGTAGCCGCCCGAGGACTTGCCGGCGATACCCCGATGCTCGCGGCCGTTCAGCGTCGGATAACGCTCATCGACGAACGGGACGATCTCGTCGCAGATGTAGTCCATGTAGCGACCAGTGCTGGACGAGTTGAGGAACTGAGATCCGCCCAGCGAGGTCCACGCGTCGACGAACACGATCACGCCTCCGGGACTGCCCCCCGACGCGAACATCGCGTCGAGGCGCTCGATCAGCGTGGGCTCGAACGCGCTACGGCCGAGCCACATGTCGACCTGTCCCGAATAGCCCTGGATCACGTAGACCGACGGAACGCGCTTCCGATCGCCGCCGCGCTCTAGTCCCGGAGGCAGGTAGACGTAGAGCGGGCGCCGTGCGGGGTCACCGAGCGGGTTTCCGGTGAGCAGCTCCGACTCGACCACGAGCTGCTCGAGCGTGCCGCGCAGCGGGGGCTGCCAGGGCGCGCCCGCGGGGCCGTTGACTTCGCGGATAGCCACGCCTTGAACCTAGCGAAACGACGCGCGCGAAAAGCTCCGGTCGTGGGCAAAAGGCCATTTGTATAGTGGTCCCCGGACCGCCCCCAACCTTCATCAAGCCCGACGGCAATGACGGATCGAGTCCAAACTCCATCTTCAAACGGTGCCGGCACCGACATCGACACGGTCGAGACCAGCGAATGGCTCGACGCGCTGGACGCGGTCGTCGCGCACGATGGTCTCGGCCGGGCGCGCGACCTCCTGACCCGCGTCGTCGAGCGCGCGCAGCACGCCGGGACAGGGCCGATCGCCAGCCTCAACACGCCGTACGTCAACACGATTCCGGCGGACCGCGAGGCGAAGCTTCCCGGGCATCCGGCCGTGGAGCGTCGGCTTCGCTCGATCGTCCGCTGGAACGCGATCGCGATGGTGGTGCGCGCCAACAAGGTCTCCTCGGAGCTTGGGGGCCACATCGCGAGCTTCCAGTCGCTGGCCACCCTGTATGAGGTCGGCTACAACCACTTCTGGCGGGCGGCTTCGGAGGAGTTCGCGGGGGATCTCGTGTACTTCCAGGGCCATTCCTCCCCCGGCAACTACGCGCGCGCGTACCTCGAGGGCCGCCTGACGGCCGAGCAGCTCGACGGTTTCCGGCAGGAGGTCTCAACCCCGGGCGGCCTGAGCTCTTACCCCCACCCCTGGCTGATGCCCGAGTTCTGGCAGTTCCCCACGGTGTCGCTGGGGTTGGGTGCCGTGACGTCGATCTATCAGGCCCGGTTCATGAAGTACCTGCAGGCCCGGGGGATCGCGCAAACCGACGGCCGCAAGGTGTGGGCGTTCCTCGGCGACGGCGAGATGGACGAGCCGGAGGCGATGGGACCGATCGGGTTCGCGGGTCGCGAGCAACTCGACAACCTGATCTGGGTCGTCAACTGCAACCTGCAGCGCCTCGACGGCCCGGTCCGCGGGAACGGCAAGATCATCCAGGAGCTCGAGTCGGATTTCCGAGGCGCCGGCTGGAACGTGATCAAGGTGGTGTGGGGCTCACGCTGGGATCCCCTGCTCGCGGAGGACGTCGACGGCCGGCTCGTGCGCGTGATGGAGGAGTGCGTCGACGGCGAGTACCAGACGTTCAAGTCGCGCGACGGGGCGTACGTCCGAGAGCACTTCTTCGGCCGTGACCCGGTGCTGCTCGAGCGCGTCGCCAACATGTCCGACGACGAGATCTGGCTTCTGAACCGCGGCGGTCTCGACCAGCAGAAGGTGTACGCGGCGTACCACGAGGCGGTTCGACATGACGACCAGCCAACCGTGATCCTGGCCAAGACGATCAAGGGCTACGGGATGGGCGTCTCGGGCGAAGGCCAGATGATCACCCACCAGGCCAAGAAGATGACCGAGGACGCGCTGCTCGCGTTCCGCGACCGGTTCGAGCTGCCGTTGTCAGACGAGCAGGTACGGGCCGCCGAGTACTACAAGCCCCCCGAGGACTCGCCCGAGATGCAGTACCTCCGCGAACGTCGC